>NZ_AHVZ01000011.1:0-436142 GCF_000247495.1 Psychrobacter sp. PAMC 21119
TGTTCAAGTAGTTTGGCTATATTTGGCATGTCTATTGAATATTTAGGATTCAGTTATATACTTTGAGGTTTGAAACTACTTTTGCAAGAGGTCTAGTTATCAAAGACGAATTATCAAGTTGATTCATTTAGACATACTAAAGCTGAGTTAGACTCAGAAATTAAAGAAATTGATGGCAAGCTTAAGAAAGTAAAAAAAGAAATAGCTGAAATTAGATCTATCGAAGAGAAGTTGAAAAATAAAGAAGATCTTGATAATCAAGCTAGTAGATACGTAGGTAGATTAGAGGAGTATTTGGAAAGTCTTGATAGTTTGAGTGATTTTAATGATAGAGGTTATGACAGTATTATTAAAGATATAGAATACATTGAGTCTCAATTAAAAGAAGAGTTTAATGTAGATAGTAAAATAAGAACAGCTGAAACGTATATCAATAAACAAATGAATAAGATAGGCGAAAAATTCGACTTTGAAGAAGATTATAAACCTATCAACTTAAAGTTCTCATTATTAAATTTTGATCTTTACTACAAGACAGACGATGATGAGAAAGTATATTTACGCTCTATGGGTAGTGGTGCGAATTGGCTATATAGCCATCTTTCATTATTTCTAGCATTGCATAGATACTTTTGTAAGATAGGTGATAAATCAGTTATACCTCCTATTTTATTTATTGATCAACCTACTCAAGTATATTTTCCTGCAAACATAGAAGACAATTCAAACAAGTTTGATGCTAAAGAGCTTGTTAAAAAAAGGGGTAAGCCTGAAAACCTTGATGCTGATATGAAATCAGTAAAAAATATTTTCGAGCAGTTAGTACAGTTCTGTACAGATACTAAAGATTTAACAGGTATAGAACCACAAATTATTATCACTGATCATGCTGATGGACTAACCTTAGATAATGTTACTTTCGATGATTTAGTCGTAGCAAGATGGCGGAATCGTGGATTTATTCATCCTTTACCTGATGAAGGTTATAATGTTGTTGAAGATAACGTCGTTGATGAAGAACAGGCAGTTGATGGTGTTAAAGCTGAACAACTTAATCTTCTAGATCCGCCTAATTAACTGAAAGATAAGTAAAGTCTGACTTTAAATTAAACTTTGTCATGAAGGCGCGTTTTAGCCCTGACATGAGAGCCGTAAAAAAATTGCAGTGCAATTTTAGGCTTGCAAGAGAAACTCTCTTAAATGAGAGTTTCTTAAGGCTATCCAAGCAGATAATAGCGAATGGCAGGATTGGCTCCAACTTTATAATAACTCTAATAACCACGAAATCTAACGCGGTACTTCGAAATCCCATCATATAAACTAACCATACCAACCAAAAAAACCTCGCAATCGCGAGGTTTTTTGCTTTATCTAATATTACTAACTTATCAAGTATGACTGTTTGTAACTGCACCAGCGTTAGCAACTTGGCTCTGATTGACTATGACTATTTAGCCGACTTGTAGTAGTCAACCATCATAGTGCCTAACGTGCCATTGTCATCGATAGTGACGATTCTGACCGTACCTGACTGTGCTGCGGTACTAGATTGCACTTGTCCAGCATTACCTAAGACGACTTGGTTATTTTTCGCCGCCATTGCTCCGTTACCGATAGCGATGCTATTTATGCCGCCAGCCATAGATTTATTGCCTAACGCTACCGAGTTTGCACCTTGTGCGGCTGCCGCTTCACCAACTGCGGTAGAGCGTACACCGCTAGCATTGGCTATATGGCCAAACGCTTGCGCGCGTTCAGCGGTGGCTTTTGACTGCCAACCGATAGACGTTGAGCCTAAACCTGCGGCATTGGCTTCGCCGCCGACAGCCGTTGCGGAGTTTAGACCTGCATTGGCTTTATTACCGACAGCGACGGTGTCATTGGTGCCACCAGCCATGGCGGCTTCACCAACAGCGGTAGAGCGAACACCGCTAGCATTGGCTAGATGACCAAAGGCTTGTGCACGTTCGGCAGTGGCTTTTGACTGCCAACCGATAGACGTTGAGCCTAGACCTGCGGCATTGGCTTGACCACCGACAGCGGTTGCTGAGTTCAGACCTGCATTGGCCATATTACCGATAGCAACTGTGTCGTTAGTGCCGCTAGACATAGCACTATTGCCTAAAGTAATGGCAGTAGAGTTAGCGTTTGCCATCATTTGAGCGTTTGCAGTAACAGGTTGAGCCTCAGCGCCTGTTGCCATAGCAGTGCATGCAGAAGTGGCGGCAATGGCGAGAGTAAGCGCACTAATTTTTAGTGTTGATTGTAGTAGAAAGTCCATTTTCATGAGTAAATCCTTTTTAAAAGCCCAAAAGGCTGGTTGGTGTGATTAAAGAGTACGTGCAGTAATAAGTAAAATAGACATACCGCAAGAAACCCCGCAATCGCGAGGTTTTATTGAGTTAAATAGCGATTGGTTGAGTCGATATTTTTGCGCCATTTACCAAGCGAAGGTTACCCCGCCACGTGCCCCGACTTTACCAGTATCAAGACCAAATCCTGCACCCGCTGAGATCGTCATGCTGTCATTCACGCGTCCAGCAAATGAGGTGCTCAGTGCTGAGCCACTATTATAATAGCCTGTGCCAATGGTCATGGCGTAGCGTTTGCCTGAAGGAATGACTGGTGTCTCGAGCGCTAGCGCCATTGCGATACCGTCTTCCGCTTCATCTAAGCGATCTTCTTGACGGTTGTACTCGTTGCGTAGATCGTTAATTTGTCTCGCGTTGCTAACTGAGGCTGTGCCTAAGTTGGCGACTTGAGCATCTGTGTTGGCTAGCTGGTTTGCAGTAGCCAAAGAGTTGACAGAGACGCTAGCGCCTAACGTGCCATTGGCATCGGTAGTGACTATGTTGGTTGCGCCTGACTGTGATCCCGTACTGGCTTGTAATTGACCGGCATTACCTAAGACGATTTGGTTGTCGCTTGCTGCTGTTGCACCATTACCGATAGCGATAGCATTTGCGCCACTAGCACTAGATTTATTACCCACTGCTACAGAAGAATCACCTTGAGCTGCTGCCGCTTCGCCTACTGCCGTAGAACGAACACCGCTAGCATTCGCTAAATGACCGAAAGCCTGTGCACGTTCAGCAGAAGCGGTCGATTGCCAACCTACCGCGGTAGCACCCGCTTGAGTAGCTTGAGCTTGAGCACCGACAGCCGTTGAAGAAGTGCCAGAAGCTGTGGTTTGACGGATACCACTTCTATCACCACCAATGGCCACACCATCAAGACCCGAAGCGACTGAGTTGTTACCGATAGCGATGGCGTTGTCTGACTCAGCGCTGGCCGCTTCACCGACAGCAGTAGAGCGTACGCCGCTGGCATTGGCTAAGTGACCGAATGCTTGTGCACGTTCAGCCGTTGCTTTTGATTGCCAACCCACTGAGGTAGAACCCAATCCTGCTGCATTGGCTTGACCACCGATTGCAGTGGCTGAGTTCATGCCAGCGTTTGCCGCGTTACCGATGGCGACGGTATCATTAGCACCAGCTGCGGTAGCTGCTTCACCGACAGCAGTAGAGCGTACGCCGCTGGCATTGGCTAAGTGACCGAATGCTTGCGCGCGTTCGGCAGTTGCTTTTGACTGCCAACCGATAGAGGTAGAGCCTAATCCTGCAGCATTGGCTTGACCGCCAACTGCAGTGGCTGAGTTCATGCCTGCGTTTGCCGCGTTACCGATGGCGACGGTATCGTTGGTGCCACCTGCCACGGATTTATTACCTAACGCTACCGACGCTTCGCCTTGAGCAGCGGCTGCCTCACCAACTGCTGTAGAGCGTACACCGCTTGCATTGGCTAAATGACCGAATGCTTGCGCACGTTCGGCACTAGCGGTTGATTGCCAACCTACCGCAGTAGTACCCGCTTGAGTGGCCTGCGCCTGCGCACCGATAGCCGTTGAAGAAGTACCCGAAGCAGTCGTCTGACGTACACCACTTCTGTCACCGCCGATCGCCACGCCGTCATCGCCTGAAGCAACGGCAGTGTTGCCTATCGCAACCGCATTAGTACCTGAAGCCACGGCATCTTCAGCGCCAGCAAAACTTTGGTCGCCTGATGCGGTCGTTTGATGACCGACTGCGGTAGCCATAGCCCCAGAAGCTTCTGCCTGCCAACCCAAAGCGGTTGCACCTGGGGTGTTCGCTAAGCTTTCGCCACCAATGGCAGTTGTCGAGTTGCCTAATGCCTGCGCACCTGCGCGCGAGCCATTTTCAGATACACCACCGCCAAGTGCTACGGCATCGACACCGTCAGCTTGTGAGTTCGCACCAATAGCGGTAGCATTTTCAAAAGAGGCGAAGGCAGTGTTACCGATCGCCACAGCGTTTTCATCCGACGCAAACGCATTTTGACCCACTGCGGTGGCGTTGTCGGCAAAGGCGCTGGTGTTCGGGCCACAAGCTAGGGCATCTGTCCCAAAGCTGGTTGCGCCTCCTGTGTCCCCACTGCCTAATTGACATTCAGCCGCCATCACAGCGGAAGTACTCAAAGAAGCAGCGGCAATGGCTAGGGTAAGCGCACTAATTTTTAGTGCTGAGCATGGTAGAAAATCCGTTTTCATAATGCTATATCCTTTTTTAAAAGCCCTCGGGGCTAATTGGTTGGTAGAGGTCAATGTCTATCTTAACGCTCGTCATATCAGCGTACTCTGACGTAAACGACTAGGGCGTGTCATCATTTAGATTGTGAGGCTTAAAATGAGGAAAATTGCAGCCAAACAAGGAAGAAATTGCCGTAAACGTGAACATATTGACAATATTTCTGACGATGTTTGGCTAAATTTAGCCATTTTAAGACCACTAAATGTATCCATGTGCTAATTGATGATACGCCCTAGATATTGTTCAGAATTCGCAATATAAATGTAACATTAATGTTTGATAGAAATCTAACTATTGTTAGCATTATTTGCTTAAAGGTCGTTTAAGCCGATGAATAGATAAGTACGGTTGAAAGAGACTAAGACTGCTAGGGCGCGTCCTAATCATTCAAACAGTAAAGACAACGCTATTATCTAGACTATAATAAGTGACCACTATCTGTTAGGAGAATGTCAGTGCTATATAACTTTGATGAGATAATCGATAGGCGTGATACGGGGTCAGTCAAATGGCACTATACCGATGACACGATTCCACTATGGGTGGCGGATATGGACTTTGAGGCCGCCCAGCCGATATTAGACGCGATTGAGAAAATTGCGCAGCATGGCATATTGGGCTATACCAAACCCACTGCGGCTTTGTATAAATCGATTATTGACTGGCATGGTAGTCGTTATGATTTGCGGTTGGATGAGCAGCATATTTTGTTCTCACCCGGTGTCGTGCCAAGCCTCGCACTGATGATGAGCGTATTTACTGAAGTAGGGGATGCGGTATTGGTCAATGATCCCATTTATACACCCTTTATGACTAAGGTGGAGCAAAACGGTCGCAAGCTGGTGACCTCTGCATTAAAAGAAATTGAGGGTAAATATCAACTTGATTTGGCTGATATCGAAGCCAAAATAGTTGAGCATAAGGTTAAGCTTTATCTCCTTTGTAATCCGCACAATCCGGGTGGACGAGTGTGGAGGAAAGAGGAGCTAGAAGCGCTGCTTGCGGTTTGCAAAAAGCACAATGTAGCGATTGTCAGCGATGAGATTCATCAGGATTTAACCTTACAAGGTCACACATTCACGCCTTTTTTGACGCTAGCAAAAGGTTATGAGCACAAGGTAGTAAGCCTTACCTCTATGACCAAAACCTTTAATATCGCTGGTATCAAAGGCTCACTGATATTTGCTAAAGATGAGTCATTAATCAAAAAAATCAGCCAACAGCAGCAATTAAATGACGAGTATGAGCTGAATTTATTTGCTTATGCGGCTATGCGTAGTGCTTATGAACAGGGCGGTGAATGGCTTGAGCAGGCGCTTGGTTATATTGAGTCCAATATTGAATTAACCCTACAATTTTTAGAAGGGCATCTACCTAAGATTAAGGTGATGCGCCCAGAAGCGTCTTATTTAATCTGGCTAGATTGCTCGGCGTATGGCGAGGATGATCAGACGCTTTATGACACGCTTAGAGACGCTAAAGTTGAGCTAAATTCTGGTGTCAAATATGGTAATGAGGGACACCTTAAAATGCGTATTAACGTGGCCTGTCCTCAAGCGGTGTTGATAGAAGGCTTGAATCGTATTTATACAGCCTTAAGTAGTGATGACAGTTAAACAGCAACGCAAGCCATAACGCCTAATCAAGATTAAGGTTAGGCTGACGCAGATGTTTTATCTCATTTGGCAGGGTAGCCAGTGATGTCTTGAATGCTATGATACAAGGGCTGTAAGCGCTCGTACATCTTTAGATAGACTTCATTATACAAGCGCTTGTACAGCTGGACATTGGCATCAATGGGTAAGAATTCATCGCCCAAATGGGTCATCGCTTGTGTCGCGGTTAAATGGTCAGGATAAACGCCAAGACCCACCGCACAGTTGATGGCAGCGCCTAAGCCTGAGGCTTCATAAGTATGCGGTCGGTAGGCAGGCATGCCAAAAATATCTGCTGTGAGCTGCATGGCTGAGTCACTTTGGGAGCCGCCGCCAGAGACGCGCAAGTGTTTGATGGGCTTGCCCGTGCGCTTCTCAATGGTATCAAAGCCAAGTTTAAGCTCGTAGGCCAGTCCCTCTAAGATAGCGCGGTAAACGTGCGCCCGCGTGTGCACATCGCCGAAGCCAATGAGCGCACCTTTGCCCTCAAGCCCCGGATGACGAACACCGGGCGACCAATACGGCTGCATCATCAGACCCATAGACCCTGCTGGAATGTCTTTGACCGCTTGGTCGAGGAGCTTTTCGGTATCGATACCCTGAGTCTGCGCCAGCTGCTCCTCGTAGTGAGCAAACTGCTCTTTAAACCAGCTGACCATCCAAAAGCCACGATAGATCATATACTCATGGTTGTAATAGTTTGGCGCGGCGGCGGTGTAGGCGGGCATGTGCTTGAGGACTTCGACGTAATCGGTAGAGATGGTGTTAATAGTGGCAGTGGTACCAAAGCTTAAGCAGGCCGTGTCGGTAGCGAGACCCGCTGCCCCCAGAGCTTCGCAGGCTTTATCGCTGGCGGCAGCAATCATCGGTGTGCCCTGTAGAATACCTGTGGCCTCAGCGGCTGCCGCGCTGATTTGACCGAGCTTTTGACCGGGCGAGATAATTTTGGGCATTTGATCAGAGGTACAACTGAATAAGCGCCATTTGAGATCTGTGGGTTTTAGCCACTTTTGTGCTTTAAAGTTGTAAGGCAGGTAGCCAACCGAATGACCTGTCGAATCAGCGAGTTCGCCTGTGAGCTGATAAGTGAGGTAGGCGGAGAGATTGACATAGTGCGCAGTCTTCGCCCAGATTTCAGGCTCGTTTTGCGCGAGCCAATTACAGCGCGCTTTTTGCTGAGCTTCTTGTACTAGCTCGCCCATGCCGATGATTTTGGTCAATGGACTTAGGAAACCAATATCATTGGTCTCAGCGCGGCGCAAATCCATCCAGACGATAGCGGGGCGCAGCGGCTGTTTATCCTTATCCAAACAAATCATCGTATAGCGCTGGGTCGCGAGACTGACACCGGCGATTTGTGCTGGGGTGACATCGCAGCTTTGCCATAACTGCTGACATGCCTCGCTGAGCTTTTGCCAATAATAGTCGGCATGCTGCTCGGCATAGTTGGGCTGATTAGAGAAATATGGCTCGATAGGCACACGGGCTTTGGCGATCTCAGTGCCGAATTGATCAAAGATAAGCGCTCTGACGCTTTGGGTGCCGTTATCGATAGCTAAGAAATAAATCGGGTCATCAAGAGTGGTCATAGTTGTCCTTAACTATGTGGTGATAATCATAAACGTCAAAACGTGCTACTGAAATACATTTTCCTTGCTTGCTGTGCGACCTCAAAACTCCAGAGGCTGCGCAAAATATATCCCAGTAGCACTGACCTTGAATATCAACGTAACTTTAAAAAAATTAAGCCGCAGGCAGATGATAATAGCGTTGCCATAAGTTTTGATAGCGCTCAATTTCTTGCTGCCACCTTTGCTCATCCCATCCCAGCGCCTCTTGGCAGATTGGCTTCAGTCTGGCGCTAATTAATGGCGTCATCGCGCCATGCGGGAGGATTAAGCCTAAGCGCGTGCGCCGCAATAGTAAGTCATCTAAATGAATCACTTGCTCATAATGCGCGGCAAAGCGAATCTCCGCCCAAATGGTATTGCTATCGGTGACGTAAGCTAAGTCTTCATCATGGGCAAGTTCAAGCAATCTATCAAGTTGTAGACCGTAAAACCCTTGTAAGCGCTGTTGTAAAGGTTCTGGCAAGGTCGCAAATTTAGGATTGGTTGGGATTTGATTGCTAAAGACTTGGTCGCTGTCTAGGTTGTTGTTTTGAATAACTGACTCATCAAGGGCAAGCACTTCTTGACACTTTTTAAGGACATCAAGAGCAATCAGGCGAAAGGTCGTCAGCTTCCCACCGCTGACGGTCACTAGGTTATTATCCAGCCACACGCTATGGTCGCGTTTTTCTTTGCTCGGACTGACGCGCTTACCATCGCCACCCTCAGAAATCAGCGGACGCACGCCTGCCCAAGTGCTGATCACATCCTCTCGGTTTAGGTTGACGTCATCAAAGAGATCGTTGGTCGCGGTTAATAGATAGTCCACCTCTTCGCTGGTGATGCCGACCTCTTCATCGCCTAACGGTGGATGATCTAAATCGGTGGTACCAAGGACGGTGCGGTTCTCCCACGGGAAGACAAACACCGCTCTCTTATCGACAGGGTGCAAGAAGGTATAAGCTTGCGTAAGCGGTAAGCGCTCTTGGCTAACCACCAAATGACTGCCGCGAGACGGACGAATTTGCTTATTAAAGGTTTGCTCGGTTTGTTGGCTGGCTTGCATCCGTAGCGTATCTGCCCAAGCGCCCGTCGCACTGACCACGACTTTGGCATGAACGTTATAAGTCTGAGCATTGTTAGCTATAGAATCTGAATCAGCGGTATCTTTTAGCGCTGCCCCTACCACCAATCCTTGCTCATTAGTGAGTAACGTCTCAGCTTTTAAATAGTTAATCGCCTGTGCACCGTCATGTATCGCTTCGTCCAGCACGCGCATCACGAGTCGTGAGTCATCGGTAACGGCATCGCTAAACTGACTGGCACCCAAAAAATTATTTTGCTTGATATGAGGATTCAGACGCAAAAAAGCGTCCTTTTTAAAGTAGGTAAAATAGCGCTTGCCTGCCAGCTTATCGTAGACACGAAGCAAAGTATTGAATATCCAAGGCGGTGGAAACTTGCCTTTATAGTGCGGCATGACGAAATGCATCTCGTTGACCAAGCCGCCAGCTTCACTCAGCATGCGCTCACGTTCACGCACGCTAAGCAAAGTCGTTTTATAGTCGCCTGATGCAATATAGCGCAGCCCACCATGTACCATTTTACTAGAGCGGCTAGACGTGCCCCAAGCAAAGTCTTTTTGCTCGATAAGTAATACCGCCAAGCCGCGCCGCGCTGCTTCGCGGGCAATCCCAGCACCAGTAATACCGCCGCCAATAATGAGCATATCCCAAATCTGTGATCGAGATAGGGGCGCTAGGGCTTGCTCACGTTGTGTGGTTTGGTTCATAGATGATTCATCTTAGTTATCCATTGATATGACATAGGCAGTTTTAAACAAAAAAGCGTGATGATTACGGTGTGTGACAGCAATGATTTTTTCTTGCGTGCTGCGTGCTGTGCTAGACAGAGGCTGCTTAAAAAATATTGCTATAGTACTTATCACTCCTCTTTTTAAGCAATCACTCTTCAAGTAAAACGCCCGGATTCATACGTTGTTCAGGGTCTAAGCTTTTGATCATATCACTGGTAACTTGTAGGCCAAGCGCGCCTTTTTCAGCGCGAAGATAAGGGGCGTGATCACGACCAACGCCATGCTGATGCGATATCGTGGCTGTACCATTAGCCAAACTAACACTGGCGGCATGTTTGATTTTTTGCCAGCGTTTTAAGGTAGCAGCGTGATCTTTTGCCGCGCGGAAGAAGTAAGTGGTATAAAGACTGGCACCTTGTTTATAAACGTGCGAGATATGAGTAAAGGCCATGACTTCCTCGCCTTCATCCGCGAGCGAAGTTTTCACCGCCTCTTGCATCTGCGCCATTTGCTCATCGATATTAATCCAGTTGGTCGCGGTCTCAAAGGTATCGACCATGATGCCTTTTTCCCACAACGTACCACGCAAATAAGGAAACTTAAAACGTCCATGTGCCCAGATATTGCCCATGATATCGGTTAGCTTACCCGTGATACTGCCGTGCTGCTTTAGTAGTTTTTTGAACTGGGTAAGTGCCAATTTATTCTGTGCTTTGTCACCTGAGACGCCATAAGTCAGCATGACTTTATCTGAGCTGAGTCCGCGCGCTTTTAGATAAGTGCTAATCGCTAAAAACTGACTAGGCGTAGTGCCCAGATGTAAGTGAGCGTCAGTCTCGACCGCATTACTTAGGCGTAGCATAGACAGGCGAGTATTACTTTGCACCGCTTGTTTTAATACGGCTTTACCTGCTGCCCAATTGGGTAAAAAAGCAACTTTGAATAGCTCTTCTTCTGGTTGTGACTGTACGCGCATTTTGACTGTCGTAAAGATGCCAGCACGACCTTCGGTGCCCATCATCATCTCACGCAAATCAGGCCCTGCCGATGACGCTGGAATATCAGCGATATTTAGCACACCTTGTGGGGTAACTAGCGTACCGCCCGCAAACATTTGCTCGATACGCCCGTAGCCCAACGACTGCTGACCACTAGAGCGCGCGGCGATCCAACCGCCAAGGGTTGACAGCTCCCAAGACTGCGGATAATGTCCTAGACGGTAACCGTGCTCGTCCAATTGTGCCTCAACCGCAGGCCCTTGCGTACCCGCACCAAAGGTTGCGATTTGGCTCTCGGTATCTAAGTCAATCAGCTGATCCATCTTGCTCATAGCGATAGTTAATACGGCACGCGAGCCCTTTTGCGGATTAATATGACCGACGACTGACGTACCGCCACCAAAAGGAATGACGATAAGATCATGCTCTTGGGCTAATTTAACTAATTGCTCGACATCATCAGTCGATTCAGGGAAAGCGACACCATCAGGGAAGACTTCAAAGTCACCACCGTGCATAGCGATCCAATCGGGGAAGCTTTGCCCACGCGCGTGTCTGAGTCTAATTTCACTATCGATAGATACCGTCTCAAGATCGGTAAGGGCAGTAGGTAAACGCGATTTGGGCACAGTTTTGAGCACTTGTTGCAAGCTCACAGACTTTAGCTTATTGGTTTTGCCGATGTGCGATTTGATCAATTTTGCGCCATGTGGCGAGACTTTTTTATTGATACTGACATTGCCCCAACCATTCCAGCGCGTTTGTTCGATGGGGGTATTTAAAGAGGTATTATCTTTTGAGACGCTATCTACACTGACGTTATCGATATTTTTATTATCAGAATTTACGGCGATAGGTGCAGACTGGTCAGATTCAGGACTTTTACGGATAAGGGATTTGATTTTGCTCATAGAGAGTTAGCCTTTCGATTTATTATATAGTCAAATCCTATATAAATCGGATGCGAGGTCAGGCGCGCTCAGTCTACTATCCTGTAGACACTTCACTCGTCTTCCTTGTATCCAAATTATCTTGAACCGACTATCACTTTTATTTAGGTTTGGATTGAGATATGGTGTTAATAATTAGAGCCAATTTAGCGACCGCCCAATGTCTGGTAATGAGCGTGAGCTAACGATACTAAATCTATCGCATTAAAGCCAAATTGCTTATCATTCGAGCATATCACAATATAAACAAAATTTTTATACGTACTCGTCATTTGTATAATAAAAAATTATCGTCTTTGGCGAATAATCATCAATATTCACTAATAATTATCGATAACCATCAATAATCGCGAACAATTACGCATCTAATAGCCAATAGAGGGCGTAAACTTGTTAAAATAGGCCACCAATTTATTTATTGATGGACATCGATTTATGACCACTGCCGCTGCCACTTCTGCAATACCGACTATCAAGCAAGACCGCATTCTTATCCTCGATTTTGGCTCGCAGTACAGCCAGCTTATCGCCCGCCGTGTGCGCGATTCTGGGGTGTTTTGTGAGATGCTACCCTTTGATATCGACACTCAGCGCATTACTGATTTTGGTGCCAAAGGCGTCATCTTGTCAGGCGGCCCTGAGAGCGTACACGCAGAGAATAGCCCGCGTATCAATGATGTGGTGTTTGACTTGGGCGTACCAGTACTGGGTATTTGCTACGGTATGCAAGCGATGGCAGATCGTTTTGGCGGGCAGGTTCATGCCAGTGATATCCATGAGTTTGGCGCAGCGACGATCAACATCAATGGCACTTCTACCTTGATCGATGGTATCGAAGATGCGGCTGGCACGCTCAATGTCTGGATGAGTCATGGCGATAAAGTGATTGAAGCACCACAAGGCTTCGATATCGTCGCCAGTACGCCAAGCTGTCCGATTGCGATTATGGCCAATGACGACAAGCAATATTACGGTCTACAGTTTCATCCAGAAGTGACGCATACTCTACAAGGTCAAGCGCTGCTTGGTCGTTTCGTTCATCACATCTGCGACTGCGCAGGCGATTGGACGCCAGACAATATCGCTGATATGCGTATCGCCCAGTTAAAAGAGCAAATCGGTGACAAGCAAGTATTGCTAGGTCTGTCAGGCGGTGTTGATAGCTCAGTCGTAGCCGCGCTATTACACAAAGCAATCGGCGATCAGCTGACTTGTGTATTTGTCGATAACGGTCTATTGCGCTTGCATGAAGGCGACCAAGTGATGCAAGTTTTTGCAGAAAACATGGGCGTTAAAGTGATTCGTGTGGATGCAGAAGATTTGTTCTTAAACGCATTGGCAGGCCAGTCTGATCCAGAAGCCAAACGTAAAATCATCGGTAAAACGTTCATTGACGTATTCGCCGAAAGCGCCCGTCAAGTAAGCGAGCAGAGCGATGGCAAAGTCGTTGAATTCTTAGCACAGGGTACGATTTATCCTGACGTTATCGAATCTGCTAAGTCGCATCAAGGCAAAGCACACGTGATTAAGAGCCATCATAACGTTGGTGGTTTGCCAGATGACTTGGCATTCAAGCTGATTGAGCCGTTACGTGATTTGTTCAAAGACGAAGTACGTAAACTGGGTATCACGCTTGGCTTGCCGCCTAAAATGATCAATCGCCATCCGTTCCCAGGTCCAGGTTTGGGCGTGCGTATTTTGGGTGAAGTGACCAAAGAATATGCAGATATCTTGCGTCAAGCTGATGCCATCTTTATGGAAGAGCTTGAGCGTTCAGGCTGGTATGCCAAAACTGCGCAAGCATTTGCTGTATTCCAACCTATCAAATCTGTCGGTGTGGTCGGTGATGGCCGCCGCTATGCATGGGTCATCGCGCTACGTGCGGTTGAAACCGTAGACTTTATGACGGCTCGCTTTGCGCATCTGCCATATGATTTGATCGAGACGGTATCGAACCGCATTATGAATGAAATCGCTGAAGTATCACGCGTGACTTATGATGTTTCGAGTAAGCCGCCTGCGACGATTGAGTGGGAATAAATCGTTTAAGTATTCTAAACGGTAACGGTGTTAACCTCGCTAGATGTACAAACACGTACTATCTGCGCTCGGTTGCCTTGTTACCATCTTAGACTACGTAAACTTATCTAAATAGCTTTTCAACTCAGATTTTTTGAATTGATATACAGCTTGTCGTCAATGAAAAAACACTCAACTTGGTTGGGTGTTTTTTATTGCTCAAAATCATCAGATAGTTGCAAATACCCCAGTTTTTTATTGAACATTTGTCTTTATTGTCTATAATATGGTCGACTTTAATCGGTTTTATTTATCATTGAAGTTGAGATAAAACTACAAACTGTTCAGTAAAACTAAGGGATAAGATGCTTTGTAATAACTGTGGTCAAGAAAACTCAAATGAAGCGCCTTTGTGTTCAAACTGTGGACACAATCTGTCTGACATTCAAGGACAAACACCACCACCGTTAACAGCGGTCAATATTTCTAAAGATGCGCAAAGCATGCAAAACACACCATCATCTGACTCTCAGACAGCTGATAGTTTATTGGCAGCCTTCGTCGGTGACAAGTATGACAGTTTTTACCGTGATAAATGGTTTAAAAATCATAAACCTACTTTAAGTACTGATAATAAAAAAATTAATTTCCAAAGTTTCAATCTAGCTGGTTTTTTCTTGGGCTCTTTTTGGTTTTGCTATCGAAAAATGTATCTAGCCGCCTTTTTAATCATACTTGGTATAACAGTCGTTGATCTAACTCTAATGTATTTGTTGGGCATGGAAAAATATAATATGTTAGGGCAGTCTGTTTTTATAGGAGCATGGGCTGGCCTAGCAGGCGTTTCAGGTAATTACTTTTATCTTAAACACAGTGTTAAAAAAATTACGAAGATTACGGAGACTCATGCAGATTCGGCTGTAATTAATGAACAATTAGCCAAGCAAGGTGGCACGTCGTGGATTGGTTCAATCGGTGTTACTCTCTTACTTATATTACTTTCGGGCGGTATAACCTACTTACTCGCGCCTGAGTGGTACTGGATAGTGTAGTACTTCTAATAAATAAGGTTGATCTAAGGAGGCGAGGTAAGAGTGATGGAACCATTAAAACAAGCATATGATTTGGAACTAACGGATAAAGATCATGGGCAAGGTTGGGCTTTTGGTCGCCCAGTCGGTATTGCCACGGATCAATGGCCGCGAAGCAGGATTAACGGTCTACCGATGGCGCACTTATGGACGATATTAGTGCCTGAAGCGTATCGCGTAAAAGGGAAAGATCTCGTGGCAATATCGCTTTTTCAAGCGGATGATCATGTTGAAGATAGGGTAGATGGTGTTGAAGATATGATTGCTAATCTCACTGAGGTAAATCATACAGACGCTGAGAATTTTTGGGCGTCACTGAGTCGCTATGCTAATCATCGTCACCCTCAAGAAATCTATCTTGAAGATATGATTGGTGGTGGCTGGGCATTGATTTGGCTAACCAAGGAGGAGTTTGAAGGTGAAACGACAACACTGCCTAACAAAGAAAATGGTATATATCCAGACTATGAAATTGAAGAGTGGAGTAGCACTTGCTTTGTCAAAGATGCACCTGCTCAGTTTATTCAGCACGTTGTCCGAATAGATGATCCTAATGTCGGAAAAATGCTTGATGAGTGGCCAGATGAAGGTGATGAGAATACTTATATTCCGATGTTCTCTGAAAAAGGTGAGATATTAAAGCTTGATAGGTTTCATGCAAAAAGTCATTTTGGTGGTACAGCTAATCCCATTCAGGGTATGCCAGAATTTAGCCCTTTTTATATTGAGTTTGAAGAAGAGTTTGGCGATGCCAATATGGGTGGTGGTAATGGGCAAATTGATTTGCTGAACGATCAGTTTGACTGGGCGTGTGGCTAAGTGTTGATTGGGTTAGGATGGTCATGTCAGCTCAATATGGCAATAAAAACACTCAACTTGGTTGGGTGTTTTTTTTATTACCCAAAGAAGTAGAAGACAAGTAAAGGTTAGTGCTCTGTCTCACTAACTATTATGCTATCTTTAAAATTGATTTTGGACAATTAAAAACGGTTCAATAAAAGGAATTTGGAAATGGATGAAGAACCTAGAAAAGAATACAAACTACCATCGATGTTAGAAATGTTTGATAAAGTTCAGAGTCAAATGAACCCGTTATCCTACCAGCTTGAAAAATTAAACAGTATACAAGAGATAGCAAACCAGTATGAGCATCTTAACCCAGCTGTAAATATTGCAAGAAAAGCTGTTCAACCAGTAGATTTGGCTTCCAGCAGTGTTGTAGACCATATTGCAGTAGCAATGAATGCTCAGTTGAGAGTTCCAGAAGCAATGGCCGTGCAAGATAATTTTCTTGAAATGAAAAAGGGGATGGGTGCCTACAATAATAGTCTCATGTCTGTGAGAGAGAGCCTGATACAAAGTACAGGAGGAACTAGTGTATATGAAAATATGATGTCATCAGTAAATCTAATCAGGGATTCGTTAGAACCATATAGAAGCACTTTTGATGCAGTGCGTACCTCATTTGAAGCAAGCGAATCTTTTAAACTTGTAAGAGAGCTACAAGCTCAAGTAGCTTTGGCTAATTCATTCTCATCAGAATATTCAAGTCTTTTTGAGCAGTTTGATTCGTTACGCAACTTTGAGTCCTTCCAATCAATATTTAGACTAAATGACGTTCAGTTTGAAGAGGTCATAAGTACTAATTTGACGCAAGAAGACATAACTAATTTTTCTAGCAAGCCAATTTCTGAAATTGATTCCGACTTAAGCGATGAAATAGAGTCAGGCAAAGATTTTAGTTTATATTCAGAGAAAGCTAAAAAGATTTTACATTTCATCTGCACCGTCATCTTATTACAGTACATAATTGGTATGGCTAGTAGCGTAAGCGTTAATTATATTCAGCAGTTCCAAGAAGAATCAAAAAATTTAGAGACTTCTAGAGAGATAAAGTCTTTTATTAGATCACCTCTTCCCTTAGTTGACCGACGAGCGCTAAAAGGACATCGAGTTACAACAGTAAATACTTTAAATTTTCGTGATAACTTGGGTAAGAATTCAACGATAGTTGATACTATCCCTATTGGGACTATAGTGAGAGTTATGGATAAGTCAGATAAATCTTGGCTGTTAGTAGAAGTTGAAATTGACGGTGAACTAGAGCAGGGTTGGGTTTTGAGACGTTATACGACTTATTTTAAGTAAATTAGTTATAGAAAAATTAGTTTTTAAAATCTACTTTGTGAACGCAAATGAACGCAAAATCTATTTGGTATGTATAGGACTATTTAATGACTAATGAAAACGAAACGTTTAATTACGATCTAATCATACCAAAAGGTGGAAAAATAGATGGTTTAATATTTGAGAATGACCATGTCAACATTCCTATGACACTATTTTATAGTATAGAAGTTGAGCTAGAAACGTTCGAGATCGAAAATGAAGTTACTGATACTTCTTTGATTCTAGACTTCATAAGCTTTAATATCAATGATCTAAAGGAACTCGAAAATAGAGCTTTTGATTTTCGAATTTATCCTGAGAAAAATTATATCGATGCTTCAGTTTATATATTATGGACACATCATCCTGTATCTGTGTCAAAGCTGACTTTTGGAAAGATAGACAACGGTTATATAGCAATCACCATTGATTATAATATTCAATATTTGCATTCGAATGTTCAAGACTCAGTGGTTAGAACATTGAGTACCACCCTTAAATTAGACAAACTATCTATTTACTCTGAAATACTAGAGCCGACTCAAGATAATTTTGCTAGTGCAATAAAGCTAATGTCCAATTTCTATAATATTGAAGGATTAGAGACGCCAAGAATTAACTGTAACGAATTTGACGTTAAAAACATTGTATTCGATATCAAACAATAATCTTTTAAAAAATAAAAAAAGCAGCACCTCAAAAGAGATGCTGCCTTCTATGTATAAAACTAGCTCTTAAAAACCTAACCCTTCACATTCACTACATAACGCCCAACCGTCTTGCTCGCCATAAAGCGATCTAAGTATTCAGGTGTTTGTTCAAGCGTAATCTCTTCGCCATAGCTCTCTAAATTAAGTAGTTTCATATCAGTCGCGACACGCTGCCAAATGGCTTCTTTGTCAGCCAGTGGAATATATACCGAATCGATACCCAATAATGACACCGCACGGGTGATAAAAGGTATCACAGACATCGAAAACTCAGCGCCGCCCGCCAAACCACAACTGGTTACCGCGCCGCCCGCCTTGGTTTGCTTGAGCAAGTTTGCTAAGTAATCGCCGCCTATGGTATCAATGGCATTTGCCCATAGCTCACGGCCGACAGGCTTGTTACCGATTTCATTGATGGTGTCGCGATGACGTACTTCGCTCGCGCCCAATGCCTTTAAGTGCTCGCTTTGCTCAGGCTTACCTGAGAATGCAATCACTTCATAGCCCAGTTGCTTCAATATCGCGATACTGATGCTGCCCACGCCGCCCGTTGCGCCTGTGACAGCGACTGGGCCATCGCTTGGTTTTGCGCCCATTTTTTCTAACTTTTGCACACTTAACGCTGCGGTTAGACCACCCGTACCGTAAATCATCGCTTCTTTTAATGTCAGCGACGACGGGCAGGGAAGCGCCCAATCGGCAGGGATAGAAATCATTTGTCCCAAGCCACCATCGGTATTCATGCCGAGATCATAGCCAAAGACCACGACTTCTTGCCCCTCTTCAAAAGTGCCAGACTTATCACTGACCACGACGCCTGCCGCATCGATACCAGGAGTGTGCGGATAGTTTTTAGTGATTCTCTTATTACCTGATGCTGACATCGCATCTTTGAAATTTAACGAAGAATAATGCACTTCGATCAGCAGATCGTTCTCAGGTAAATCGCTGACGTTACGCGTTTGGATGCTTTTGTCAAATTTACCATCGCTGGCCTCGTGAACGACCAAGGCTTTAAAGGTTTTATTATTAGACATTATATTATTCCTATTTTATTGCTCTTGTATTGAATGTATTTTCAACGAATCTCTTAAACGAGCAGCTTAAGGCTTAATCAATACCTTGCCTTTTTTACCCGACTGCAATTCGCCATCGACCGCTTTGGTGATATCTGCCAAATCAAAAGTGGCTTCGACCGGTAGCTTTAATTTGCCATCGACCGCCCGTTCAATGAGCTCATTCACTAGGCGCTGCTTATGCTTCACGCTCATCTCTTGGCTGAGCTTGCTGCCCCAGAAGCCTTTCATTATGGCTTGTTTAAAAATCATATCAGTAGGATTGATGGCCATGGGCTTACCTGACATCAGACCAAAAGAGGCCAAAGTACCATAATGACCTAGCAAGGATAATAGCTCGCCACTGTTCTCACCACCGACGGAATCAACCGCTGCACTGATAGCCTCATCACCGACGATATGACGGACTTGATCCTGCCAGTCTTCATCTGAGGTATTAATATTGTTTTTGATCCCCAACGCTTCCAATTCTTTTATTGCGTCACTGCTGCGCACCACGTTAATGGTTTTGATACCGCGCGCCGCTGCCAGCATCGCAAGCGACTTGCCGACTGCGCCATTGGCAGCGTTATGGATGACCCATTGACCCGGTTGTAATTCTAGGAATTCAATCATCATTAGAGCGCTGAGCGGCATCGCGATAAGTTGCGCAGCCATCTCATCGTTCAGACTGTCGGGTACAGGAAATATCATATCGGCTGACGCTACGAAGTATTCCGCCCACGTCGCTTGTACACTTGCTGCTGCCACGCGCTGTCCGACTTTTAAGTCTTTGACCTCACTGCCAACTGCATCGATGACGCCAACTGCTTCAGAGCCGCCAATCGCTGGCAATTCTGGCTTGAAGCCGTACTGACCGCGAATAGTGAGCAGATCATGGTTGTGAATGGAGGCGAGGGTGGTTTTGACGCGTACCTCATTGGCTTTGGGTTCTGGAGTAGGACTGTCGCCTAAACTGAGGACTTCCGTTGGTTTGCCAAAGTTGCTATAAGTTGCACTACGCATAAGGTATTCCTTTATTTATTTTTGAGTGTAGTCAATCCTATATAAATCAGATACAGCGTCAGGCTCGCTTAGACTACTACTTGTAGTACTTTCACTCGCCTTCCTTGTATCCAAATTATGTTGAATCAACTATTTTTTTTTGATTATGTATAGGGATTGGTCATGGCTGCTAGGGCATGTCTTCATATTAAAAATGAGGATGCGCCCTAGTCATAAGCCAAGATCTACAGTAACAAGGGATGCTTAAGTACCTCAATATTACTTTGGTTAAGTGATGTTGTCGGTTATCCACCGTTGTACAGCACTAACTATATAGCGTTGCGTCTCATCAGCTTTCGCTTTATCAATGTCACCCTCTTTTGTCTCGACCACTTGATATAGTCATTCCAAGATGAAGAAAATACAGCAGGACTGGGATGCTTCGTTTTTAATGTTGGTTTTGCAGCCTCTATCAGCATAGGCACAGCAAGCCAAAAAATCTATACCAGTTTCACGTTATTAAACAACGTATCCATTCTACTTAGTATTAACTACACTTTGATTTCACGCGATTTTTTAACAGCGACTCACCTCTATCATTGATTTGGACCCGTCTATATTCGCCTGTATTCATTAGCACTATAAAATGTCAAACAGATGTCAGCTACAATTAATAACATCAGAGTAGTGTTTTGACGAGTGATGCGTTTTTTATGAAGAAAGTGTACAAATATTTGTAGAATTCCATGAATTAGTATGTTTTTTGTTCATTTTCACTGATTGTTAGTATATGCGGATATTTGGCTAAATTTACGTTTTCCCTATGAACTGAAAAATTGTTGACATCAATAACTTTTTTTATTATTACTATTACCAATAGTTTTCTAACGTTCATTATTAACAGATGGTCAAACTACGACCTCTAACAACGTAATAATCGATATGAAAACGATAAATTTTCAACTTAAATGAACTTACTAACAGATTAATCAATCTGCTCGCCATCTGCCCGCTAGGACGCCATATGACCCACAACGCTCTCTCCCCTCGTACTGCTGTATTTTTACCTACTGCTCTTGTACTGGCTATGTTCATGACCGGTTGTAGTGACAATAATACAAACAACAATGCCAGCTCATCAGCCGATATTGATCCAAGCGTACTGGCAGAGACTCAGGAGTTGGTCATTAATAATGCAGCTGAACCTGAGTCGCTAGACCCTCATAAGGTATCTGGTGTACCTGAGTCTAATATTGGTCGTCAATTATTTGAAGGATTGACCAATACCGATGCAGATGGCAAGACCATTCCAGGAATGGCAACTGAGTGGGAGAGTCCAGACAACAAAGTGTGGACGTTCAAATTGCGCGACGCTAAGTGGTCAAATGGCGATCCTGTGACGGCGCAAGACTTTGTCTATAGTATGCGCCGATTGGTCGATCCAGATACCGCATCCCCTTACTCAAGTTATTTGGTTGATGCAAAGGTCGTCGGCGCTGACAAAATCGTCGAAGGGGCGGCTGGCATCGAGACGCTCGGGGTAAAAGCAATCGATGACAAAACACTGCAAGTCACGTTGTCAGAGCCT
Organism: Psychrobacter sp. PAMC 21119; assembly: GCF_000247495.1. Lineage (NCBI taxonomy): Bacteria > Pseudomonadati > Pseudomonadota > Gammaproteobacteria > Moraxellales > Moraxellaceae > Psychrobacter > Psychrobacter sp. PAMC 21119. The sequence goes on from NZ_AHVZ01000011.1 coordinate 21,274, forward strand.
GTACCTTATTTTCCAGATATGCTGATTCACAACTCCGTCAAACCTGTCCATCAAAAAACCATCGTAGCATTCGGTGATAAATGGACAGATCCTGCCAACATCGTCGTTAATGGTCCTTACAAAGTCAGTAAGTGGAAGATCAACGATGAACTCGTTCTGACACGCAATCCTTCTTATTATGACGACGCCAATACGACACTGAACACCATCACGATACTACCGATTCCTTCTAGCACCACCGATGTTGCGCGCTATCAGGCTGGCGAAGTGGATGTCACTTACAACGAGATTCCAACCGAGCAGTTTGCGTCTTTAAAAGAGAGCAATGGCGATGAGCTTAGAGTTTCTCCTTATCTTTGTACGTATTACTATGAATTTAATACGGTCAAACCACCTTTTGATAATCCAAAAGTACGTCGCGCGCTAGCCTTGGCATTGGATCGCGATACCATTACAGATAAGGTGATCGGTCAAGGACAAACGGCGGCTTATCAGCTCACGCCTACCGCCGCGAATGGAGATGTGGCTAATACACCAGAATGGTCTACTTGGGACAAAGAAAAGCGTATCGCTGAGGCCAAAAAATTACTAAATGAAGCCGGTTACAACGACAGTAATCCACTCGCATTTGAGCTGCTGTACAACACCAATGACAATCATAAAAAGGTCGCGGTTGCTGCCACGTCATTATGGACGCAAGCACTGGGTTTTGTTGATGTGACGTTGACCAACAAAGAATGGAAAACCTATCTTGATACGCGCCGCAACGGTAACTATCAAATCGCTCGTGCTGGTTGGTGTGCGGATTATAACGAACCTTCAGCCTTTTTGAATATTGCCAAATCTGACAATAGCGGTAACTACGGTAAGTACGCCAATACCAATTTTGACAACTTGATGGCTCAAACGTTAAGAGCAGGCGTCACGCCTGAGCAGCGTGCAAGCTTATATCAAAAAGCTGAGGCACAGTTAGATCAAGATATGGGGCTACTCAATATCTATCATTACGTCAGCCCTCGTTTGGTAAAACCTTACGTCATCGGCTTTTCAAAGAACGATCCTCTAGACAATTGGCAAGGTAAAGATATTTCTATCGCCAAGCACTGATCATTAAGCACTGATCATCAAAGAATGACCATTCAATAGTCTTATCAGCAGGTGCTATGAATAGGAGTAATTCCAATTGATAGCGTCAGTCTGCTATGGATTAGAGGAAATCTGAAAGCGGCGTAAATACTCAAAGCGCGCCTTTTAAAATCACGCAGCGTTGTACAGGTAATCTTATAAAGAGGCATTATGCTAAAGCTTATTTTTCGGCGGATTTTAGAAGCCATTCCGACCATGTTTGTTTTGATAACCGTGTCCTTTTTTATGATGCGCTTGGCACCGGGCAGCCCTTTTAGTAGTGAGCGCAGCTTGTCACCAGCGGTATTGGCCAATATCGAAGCCAAATACAATCTTAACGATCCCATGTGGTTGCAATATATCAATTATCTAAAGCAGCTGGCAGTAGGTGATTTTGGCCCGTCTTTTAAATATAAAGACTACACAGTCAACGAGCTATTGTCGCAGTCGTTTCCAGTATCTATGGAACTGGGCATGTACGCTTTTATATTGGCACTAGTGTTAGGACTGATCCTAGGTGTGATAGCGGCGCTCAAGCAAAACTCATGGATGGATTATGTGTTGATGGCGTTTGCCATGACAGGTGTTGTGATTCCAAGCTTTGTAAAAGCCCCGCTATTGGTGCTTATTTTTGCCATTATTTTGCAGTGGCTGCCAGCAGGTGGCTGGAACGATGGGGCAGCGCGAAATCTGATATTGCCCGTCACCGCCTTAGCACTGGCTTACGTTGCCAGTATCGCGCGGATTATGCGCGGCTCCATGATTGAAGTGATGAATAGCCAGTACATCCGCACGGCTAAGTCTAAAGGCTTACCGATGCGTCAAATCGTGATGAAACACGCACTTAGACCTGCTTTGTTACCTGTCATCTCTTATCTGGGCCCTGCCTTTGTCGGTATTATTACTGGCTCTATCGTGATCGAGACTATTTTTGGTTTGCCGGGTATCGGGCAGTTATTTGTGAATGGGGCATTGAATCGTGATTATGGGGTCGTGCTTAGTTTGACCATCTTAGTTGGTGTATTGACGATCGCCTTTAACGCCATCGTCGATATTTTGTACGCCATCATTGATCCAAAAATCCAATATTGATATTAATATTGATGGCCACTTAAAAAAAACCGTATAAATGCTAATCATCGCTTAAAAATAAATATCAGATTCTCAATTAGACTCTCAATTAGATAAGTAAAAGGACGACTATGAGCCTGACCGTAGACCAGCCAACCGAGCTTATGGATACGCCTGTTAAAGAGATTAAAGGTCGCAGCCTGTGGCAAGATGCGTGGCGACGTTTTTATCAAAACAAAGCAGCAGTGACGAGCTTTTTTATCTTATTACTCGTCGGTATGTTTGTCATCTTTGTGCCCATGCTAGCGCCTTTTGGTTATGCAGATACCGATTGGAACTTTATGCAGTCTGCGCCCTCGATTGAAAACAAGCACTATTTCGGTACTGACTCTCTGGGTCGAGATTTGCTCGTGCGTACAGCAGTTGGCGGGCGAATATCGCTATTGGTAGGTATCGCTGGCGCCACGGTGGCGGTACTGGTTGGTACGGTATATGGCGCAACATCAGGCTATCTGGGCGGCAAAGTCGACATGATTATGATGCGCTTTTTAGAAATCCTTAGCGCTTTTCCTTTTATGTTCTTTGTGATTTTGCTCGTGACGATATTTGGTCGTAACCTTATTTTAATTTTTGTCGCTATCGGATTGGTCTCTTGGCTAGATGTCGCTCGTATCGTCCGTGGTCAAACGCTGAGTCTAAAAAGCAAAGAGTTTATTGAAGCAGCACACGTCGGCGGGGTATCTGGCTTTAATATTATCCTACGTCATATCGTGCCGAACGTGCTTGGCGTGGTGGTGGTTTACGCCTCTTTATTAGTGCCAACGATGATTTTATTTGAGTCATTTTTGAGCTTTTTGGGACTTGGCGTACAAGAACCTATGACCAGTTGGGGTGCGCTACTCCAAGAAGGCTCGCAAACGATGCAAGTCGCTCCTTGGCAGATTTTGATTCCCTCGGCTTTTTTGGTCATTACTTTATTTTGCTTTAACTTTATTGGCGATGGTCTGCGTGATGCGTTTGACCCCAAAGACCGCTAGGTTCAAGCTCGCTAGGAGAACAACATCATGGCAACTCAAGATATCAATAGCGCACCTAAAAAAATAGATTCTACTGTACGCAAAGTAGGCGCCGATTCTGTACTCAATACTCAAACCAATCTGGCTAATCAAGAAAGCAGCTTGCTAGCAGTCAAAGACTTATCCGTGCAATTCACGACCGAAGATGGACTTGTGACCGCCGTGAATGGTTTAAATTTTAACCTGCATGAGGGTGAGACGTTGGGCATCGTCGGTGAGTCAGGCTCTGGCAAGTCGCAGACGGCGTTTGCCATCATGGGTTTGCTGGCAAAGAATGGCCGCACCAAAGGTTCCGTAAAGTTTGAAGGCAATGAGCTACTGGGATTATCGCAAAAAGCTCTGAATAAAATCCGTGCTGAGCAAATCGCTATGATTTTTCAAGATCCGATGACCTCTCTAAATCCCTATATGAAAATAGGCGACCAGCTTGCCGAAGTGTTGATTTTGCATAAAGGCATGAGCAAAAAGCAAGCGTGGGCAGAGTCGATACGTATGCTCGATGCAGTCAAAATCCCTGAGGCAAAAAACCGTATTGGCATGTATCCGCATGAGTTTTCAGGTGGTATGCGTCAGCGGGTCATGATTGCGATGGCACTGCTCTGTCGGCCCAAACTACTGATTGCCGATGAGCCAACGACAGCGCTTGATGTGACCGTACAAGCACAGATTATGGTGCTACTCAATGAGCTAAAGCGTGATTTTGGCACCACTATTGTTATGATTACACATGATTTGGGTGTGGTGGCAGGTATCTGTGATCGAGTGCTTGTGATGTACGCTGGTCGCACCATGGCATATGGAGAGACGGAAGAGATTTTTTATACACCGACGCATCCTTATACTATCGGGCTATTAAAGGCCATTCCGCGTCTGGATGATGATAAAGGCAAGCTTGAGACCATTCCTGGCAGTCCACCCAATCTACTTAACCTGCCTACTGGCTGTCCTTTTCATGAGCGCTGTACGCATGCGATAGATATCTGCCGTGATGTACCGCCGCCGCTTGAGTTTCTACCCAATGAGCGTCAACGCGCTTGCCATTGGCAACCTGAGATGCAAGTCGATAAGTCAGCAGACATTAAAGAGAGCGTTTCAGCAGATACTGATATTGATACGGGCACCAATAATCCATCAACGCTTGAGGGCTAGAGCATGACACTATCAAATACAGAGATGGCAAGTTCAGAGATGGCAAATACAGAGATGGTCAAGAACAGCAGCCAAGCCCCGCTATTACAAGTGCAAAATGTGCATACGACATTCAATATTAAGCAAAAAGGCACGTACTTTTGGCAAAAACCTGACACCTTAAAGGCCGTCAATGGTGTCTCATTTGAGCTATTCGCTGGCGAGACTTTGGGCGTGGTAGGTGAGTCGGGCTGCGGTAAGTCGACGCTAGCAAGAACGATCATCGGCCTCATACAAGCCAATTCCGGCAGTATCAAATTCGGTGATGAAGAGATCGTTGGCGCTTCCAAAAAAACCATGAGAATGAAGCGCAAAGACATTCAAATGATATTCCAAGATCCGCTAGCGTCGCTCAATCCGCGCATGACTGTAGGCGATATCATCGCAGAACCGCTGCGGACGTATTATCCAAACATGAAAAAAGCGGAAGTACAGGATGAAGTACGCGCCCTGATGAAAAAGGTTGGCCTGCTCTCCAATCAGATTAATCGCTATCCGCATGAGTTTTCTGGTGGTCAGTGTCAGCGCATTGGTATTGCGCGCGCATTGATATTGAAGCCTAAAATCATTATTTGTGATGAGCCAGTCTCTGCCCTTGATGTGTCTATTCAAGCGCAAGTTATTAACTTATTGCAAGACATACAGCAAGAGATGGGATTGGCGCTGATTTTTATCGCTCATGATCTGTCAGTGATTAAGCATATCGCCGATCGAGTACTGGTCATGTATTTAGGTCATGCTGTTGAGCTAGGGGTAGACAAGGCCGTGTATAGCAATCCGACGCACCCTTATACCCAAGCGCTGATGTCTGCGGTGCCATTGCCTGATCCTATCGCCGAACGTAATAAAACCATTCAGTTGTTAGAAGGTGACTTACCAAGTCCGATCAATCCACCCTCAGGCTGCGTATTCCGTACCCGCTGCCCGATCGCAGACAGCGAGTGTGCCCAAATCAAACCTGAGTTAGAAGGTACGTTGAACCATAGGGTCGCTTGTCTAAAGAATAAGGTTGACGCCGTAGCGGTTTTATAGCGGGCAGACTATGTTTCAATAAAACTCAATTTTACTCAACACATGCTCTTGCACTAGGTAGGCGCAGATATAAGCGCTGGGCCACGCAAAAACGAAGGCCAGTCCCCACGAGTGCAATAGCTCCATAAAGAAACCATCTATAAAGCCTACTTTGACCAATATCAATGCCGTCGAGATAATGAGCGACATCATCATCGCCATCAAACCCGTAAAGATAAGTCGGTAGTACTTACGGCGCGTGCGTATTCTAATAGTGGGAAAGTTGGCCATAGTATTCGGTTGTCCTACATGAAAAAACCACGCTCAAATAATAATACCAGCATGACTTTATAATTCGGTAAAGGGTTGAGTAAAGCATTATTCTAAATTTTATTAGCGACATTCTATTAGAGGCTATGATATAGCGTGTAAAGCTATTGAGAAAACGATTATTATCAATCATAAGCTTTGTTATATCTTAATAATAATGACTATGTCCTTAAAGAAATATCAATTTAGGCAGTCGATTTTGCTACGATAAGTAAAATAAAAAACAGCTAGGAGAATATCATGACCGCTCAAAAGCAACGACACTCTCAACAAAAAACCTTAGGGATCATCGGCGGTATGAGTTGGGAGAGTACCGAGAGCTATTATCGTCTGATTAATGAAGGGATAAAGGATAAGCTGGGCGGATTACATTCAGCAGATTTGCTCATACATAGCGTAGATTTTGGCCCCATTAATGAGCTCCAAGAGCAAGATGAATGGGCTGAGCTGGGTGTAATAATGGCCAGTAGTGCTCAGCGTTTACAAGCCGCTGGCGTAGACGGGATAATGATTGCTTCTAATACGATGCACAAATTGATCGATGACGTGCAAGCCGTGACCAATGTACCCGTGATTCATATCGCTGATACGACGACTGACGCTATCAAAAAGCAGAATCTAACTAAAATCGCATTATTAGGTACGCAGTTTACGATGACCCAAGATTTTTATAAACAGCGTTTAATCGACGCAGGTTTGCAAGTGCTTATCCCTGAAAGTGATGAGCGCGCAGAAGTACATCGAATTATCAAAAAAGAGCTATGCGTCGGTCAATTTAAAGACAGCTCGCGTCAGTATTATAGCCAAGTCATTAAAGATTTAGCCGCACAAGGGGCAGAAGGCGTGATATTAGGCTGTACTGAGATTGGCTTACTGATTAAACAAGCCGATAGCCCAATACCAGTGTTTGATACCACTGCCATTCATGCGGCAGCAGCGGTAGCATTCTTGCTGGGTGAAGACTAACGCATTTCATCCATGCGCTTATTTAAAACACTATCAATTGCATAGAACATTGTCGATTGAATAAAGTAGATACCTTAATATCCTCGTTGTCGTAAAAACATTGACTTGCGCGTAATCATAAACCAATTTGCCATAAATGGGCTTATGCTAAGATTAAGTATTCAAGATGTTTTGCCAACCATAAACGAGGATGTTTCAATGACATTACTGCGCACGAGTTTAGCTGCTCTACTGACTCTTTCTGTTGTGGGATGTACGACGCCCAATAGTTTTACCGTCGCTACGACCCAAAAGCTCGTACAGTATGAGCGCAATAAATCAGACCTTGAGACCAAAGCTATGACGCTGGCATCTGGCGAGCAGATGACTTATCTAGAAGGCGGCAACTTAGCTGGCGAGCCTTTATTATTGATTCATGGTTTTGGCGGTAATAAAGACAACTTTACCCGTATCGCCGATAAATTAGGAGATTATCATCTGATTGTCCCTGATTTATTAGGTTTTGGTAACTCTAGCAAGCCATCAGAGGGAGACTACCGCGCAGATGCTCAAGCAAAGCGCCTGCACGAACTGCTACAAGCCAAAGGGTTGGCATCCGCTATTCACGTCGGGGGCAACTCGATGGGCGGTGCTATCAGTGTCGCCTATGCAGCGATGTATCCTAATAGCGTCAAAAGCCTATGGTTATTGGACAGTGGCGGATTTTGGTCAGCCGAGACGCAGCGAGAGTTCAAAGCATCAGACCTTGATAATAGCCCGTTATTGATTGACAACACTGAAGAGTATTTTGCGATGTATAAGACGGTCATGTACAAGCCGCCTTATGTTCCCAAAAGCGTGCAAGCGGTCTTTGCACAAGAAAGCATCGCCAATCGGGCGCTAAATACTAAGATACTCAAACAGATCATCGAAGACAATGTAGAGGCACGCGCCAAAGTTGTCGCTCAATACAACATCCCGACGCTAATCGTTTGGGGAGAAGAGGACAAGGTCATAAAACCTGAGACTGCCAAAATAATGAGCAAGCTGATGCCACAAGCACAGGTCATCATGATGTCGGAAGTGGGTCACGTGCCGATGGTAGAAGCGGTGGAAGATACGGCGAAAGATTATAAAGCGTTTCGTGCAGGACTAAAAAAGTAGTAATTTAGAAAAATTGTGCTCAAAAAAAAGGAACACTAGAATGAATGTCTGGTGTTCCTTTTTTTGTTTAGGGTAATAATTTGAGTGATTTGACTATATCACAGACCCTATTAAAAAATGGCAAAATTAAAATGCTGGGTTAGAACCTAACTGACGTCAATCAAACTATAGCGTTTTCACCAAGCGCTCTAGCAACTCAATCGTCCTTTCTTGTCTGACCAAGGCGACCCCTTGTCCTGCCCATAAAGACTGATGCTCTGGGTCAAGGTTATTGGTCGCATGGCCACGCAAAACTTTGGTCATCGCATTTAATTGTGGGTAAGGCGGCAGCTCATGTGCGCTTTCAAATTGCGCAAAGTCACGCAGATAATCGTTTAATAAACCGCGTGCCTGCTTACCTGAAAACAGCCTCGTCAAGCGTGTCTCAGCACAGCGTTTATCTTGACTGGCATCGAGCAGCGCTTGCTTATAAATATCATTGATACCGCATTTATCTGTGGTCAAAAAAGCCGTACCTATTTGTGCCAGCTCAGCACCAGCTGCTTGAATCGCTTTGATGGCTTGCCCAGTCATGATGCCACCTGCTGCGATTAACGGAATATCGGTACATGCACGCGTTTGACTGATCAGCGTCAATAATCCCAATGGATCATTTTCACTTTGCGCGAGCCAGCCACCGCGATGTCCACCCGCTTCGACCCCTTGTACACATACCGCATCTGCACCAACCTCTGTCCATGCTCTCGCTTCTAATGGATGATTGGCCGTACCAATGACACGCGTGCCTAGACTTTGCAGGCGCTCAACTTGCTCAGCACTAATAATACCAAAGGTAAAACTGGCAACAGGAACAGGATTGTCATAGAGCACTTGTAGCTGCTCTACAAAGTTTGGCGCTGGGCGCTCAGGTAGCGCCATGTCTATATCATTTACTTGATAGTATTGACTTAGCCAAGCGGGGATTTCGGTATCAAAGGTGCTCGACTCGTGCTCAGATAACACCATTAGGTTGATCATAAAAGGGCGATCGGTCAGTGTTTTGATTGTATCAATTTGGCTGGTCAAAACATCTGGCGCAGTCATGCCAGATCCTAATGAGCCCAGTCCACCAAAGTTACTGACCGTCGCCGCCAGCTCAGGTGTGGTTGCGCCTGCCATGGGCGCTTGAACGATAGGGTAGGTTAACTCAAGGGTGTTAAGTAAGGTCATGACTGGTCGCCTTTTTAGTAGGGTGTTTGCATGACTTACTTTAACAGAGCTGAGTAAAGAGTATGTGAGATAGTGTTTATTTAGTTGCTGAATATGAGAGGTGTTTTAACTACATTTCTTGTCATACATATCTGAAAACGCATTTGAGAAATATCTAATTTTTACATCTAAAAATTCTGAATCCTCGTTTTCCCACTTAGGCAGCTTATTTCCAAGACTAATATATTCTTTGTACAATCCGTTTGTACTTGGTTGTATATTTGAAGGAGGTACCACAGCTCCTACCGAACCTTTATTGATACTAATATAGCCATCTTTAGTCTTATAAGATACGACATCATAGCTGACCCAACCAGTATAAGAGTTATCTCCATCACTTCTAATCACCTCGTTAGTAGTCATATTGAGTGTGCGTAATGGATGTGATTTAGTTTGGCTATAGTTTTGGTCGAGATATTTTTTGGCTTTATCATATACCTGTTTTTGCTCTTCCTTAGTATCGACAGTTTCCATAAGAAGTAACCTTTGTAAGCGCTCTTTATCGTCGAAGGTTAAATATATATGTGAGATCTCAATACTTGCAATAGGCTCCATAGGCTCGCCGTCATATAGTCTAATCCAAATAAAAACGATACAATCTTATTAACAATTGCATTTAATGAAATAAACGATGACTTATTCAATAGACTATCGCAAACAGGTACTTTCTAGCATAGCTGATGGTATGACCATACGAGAAGCTGCGCTATTTTATGGACTTAGCACCAGCACCATTCACAGCTGGCAGCAGAACCTAGCTCCTAAAACAACCAGAAATAAAGCACCAACTAAAATACCTGATGACGCATTGATTGAAGACGTAAAAAGATACCCAGATGATTATAACTATGAAAGAGCTCATCGCTTGAACTGTAGTAAAACGGGCATCTTCAATGCTTTAAAGCGTCTTGGTATCAGTCAAAAAAAAGACCTTAGAACACCCGAAAGCGTGTCCGATAAAAAGAGCGATATTCCAGAGTAAGCTTGATCGCTTTACTCAGCAAGGCTATCCCATTGTCTATATGGATGAAAGCGGCTTTGAGGCTGAAACCATTCGTTCTCATGGCTATGCACCGATAGGTAAACCCTGTATCGATAGCTACAACTGGCAAGCAAAGAAGCGTACGAATGTCATCGGAGCTCTCTATGAGAAAATGCTGTTTGCGCTTGAGTACGTTGAGACAAATATCGATAGCAATATATTTTATGACTGGTGTAAGTTCACACTTATTCCAAGTCTTAAAACCAAGAGCGTGATTGTCATGGATAACGCTCGGTTTCATAAAAGCAGACGTATTCAAAAACTACTCAACAGACATGGCCACCGTATTCTTTGGCTGCCGCCGTACAGCCCCGATCTGAACCCTATCGAGAAAAAATGGGCACAGGCTAAATTTCTACGCCAAGGGTGGATGGAGAATAATCTACCTAAACTGTTTCATGATATAGGCTGTATCGATTTTATAAAGACTTAACTATATATTGACCAATGAGGTAAAATAGTAAAATCATCACTATTACAAAATAGTTTGAATTTATCAGTAGTCAGTTGACTATATTTTATTACATTCAAGCTATCTGCTTGAGTACTATCAAACTCCAAATAAAAAGGTTTGTCGCTTTCATTAGTATTTGTAGCTAGCTCTGAGCACCCTGTTAAAAGCATAGCGGGTAAAAGAAAACTAAGGAAAACGTTAGCTAATTTACTATTCATTATAGTTATTGCCAAAACCTAAGAAAATGGAATCCAAATATACTATAGCTCATATCACTTTACTACTCTCTACCCGTCCATAAGAATAGATTCTAGCTAAGATAGGCAATTTGTATACACCTTAATTAGTGAGGCTTATGAAATAATATTGAATTTAAAAAAAGAGGCTGACCTTCAAAGCCATCAAAAGATGCTAAAGAAAGCCAACCCATTTTTATAAAATAATTGCTTAGCTTAAACGCTTAGTTCAACTGCAATGACCCTTTCGCATTCATCAGCAGCTCAACCACATCATCACCACTGATGACTGTGAAGCGTTTATCAATGGCCGATTCTTCTACGCCACCATGTTTCATACACGCGCTACAGACCAATACTTGACCACCTTTTTCGATAAAGGCTTCTAACAACTCGCCAGCAGGTTCAAATGGTGCGCCAATATTGACGTTATCTAAAGCGTTCGGCAATGCCAAATGTACTGCATCTACCATCAATATCACTGAGGCAGAATGGCCTTTTTTAAGCGCCACGCCTGCCATCGTGAAGGCTAGGGTAATTTTGCTTGGGTTTGATTCACTATTATCAAATAATGTACCGACATAATCTGTTGTGTTAATCATATGGTTCTCCTATTAGCGTTTTGTCATAGTAAATAACTGACTGACTAATAGACTACCATTTATTATACTTTTTTATATAGTGTATTGTTATCAAATAGTATTGCTTAAGTTACTTAGCCTATCGGTGGCCATGGACGATCACTGTCACTCTCTATCCATTCAGCGACATAGCCAGTTGGCGGTAGCTTCCAATCAGACTGATTTAAGGCCGCAAGCACACGTGCCGTTTCGATGACTTTACCGCCTTCGGTCACGCCCGTACGTAATAGGGCAGATGAGCAGGGTTTGCCTTTGACCCACATCGACTGCTCGATATACATCCAGCGTTCATCGAAGCCTGCAATGTGCGTTTTCATCGTGACTTTATCAAAGGCGCGAATACGCTTGCGATACTGAATGGTACTGCCTGCGACCACCAAGCCCCAGCGATTTTTTAACAGCTGTTTGCCCAGTCCGGTACGTACTGCAAAGTCCGTACGCCCCATGTCATAGAGGGTTAGCACGCGCCCATTATTCATCTCTAAAAAGTTATCAATATCTGACAACCGGCAGCGCAACTTAATCTCGCTGGTATCTTTAAACGTTAAGGTATTGCCCCTCTTTACTTGCAGCGCGGCATAGGCGATGGTACTGGCATAGCGAAGAAAAGGATACATAGAGCAGTCTCAAAAGTTAAAAGGTAGGATTTGGCGTGTCAGATTATCATTTATTATTAGAAGGTACGCCAATAGAGTTGAAATAAGCACTGACGGTTTCGGGTATCCAATTGATATCGAATTTTGAGACTTTGCCTTTTTTACCCTTTGCCTGCTCACTCTGTGACTGTTTTTTGTCTGAGCGATAACGCAGATAGCCGATATGACCACCGTGCTTAGTGTCGAGGATGGTGACGCTGTCAGAGACATCATTTGGGGTGGCGGTAAAGCCAATAAAAGGGTCGTCTTTGGCGCTGATTAATAGTAAAGGCTTGGTTACATTGATCAAATAAGGAAGGGCAGAGGAAGATTGATAATAGTGATTGTTGGAGCGGTAGCCATGACGCGGCGCGGTGAAGATATCATCAAAGTCGCTGATGCGATTGACCGCTTTGATCGCATCGATTTCTTCTTTAGTGATATCGTTTGCCAACGCTTTTTTGATAATAGGGTTGAGTAAGTAAGGGGTGTAGATGCGATGGCTCAAAAAGCTGTGCATACTGAGCGCAGCCGATGACATATCGACGGGCGCAGAGATGACAGCCGAGCCTTTGCAGATGGCTTTATCTCCATACTCGCCCATGTATTTTGCCAAGGCATTGCCACCGAGTGATACCCCAGCCGCATAAATATTGGCGTATTGCTCGCTGAGATTTTGTAGCGCGTGATGCAATTCATTGGTATCGCCCGCATTATAAAAAACTCGACCATTGGCTGGAATACCGCCACAACTGCGAAAGTGCGCCACCACAAAATGCCAGCCTTGCGCATGCATTTGATACGCTAAAGCGCGCGCATAGTGGCTGTCGCTACTGCCTTCCATGCCATGGAACAGCACAATTAAGGGTGTCTGTTCACGCTCGCCATTTTCGGTTGCTTTTACAGGATGCGCATCATAAAAGTCATAAGCGATATCGGTTTCACCTAGTGAATCTTGCATCACCATCCGACGATAAGTAGGCGTTTTTGGCGCAAAAAACTTGGGCAAGATACTTTGTAAATGCGGATTGGTCAGCCAAAAAGGTGGGTTAAAAGGGGCAGGTGAGAAAGGTTTGGTGGATTTTGAAGTTGACATAGGGTGGTCTTATTTAATTATCATTGAAAAGCAATGGCTCATCATAACGCTAGCAATGGTGAAAACCAATGGTTTTCAGTGAACGTCTGGTTACTCAAAATCATCAACAGTTTAAGGGTCATTCAATACCCGTCCATCCATCGCAAGGCGTTCTTTTAAAGTCTCAATATCTGCCTCAGCGAGCGTCACAGTCAGGGTGACTTGCTTACTATATGTGACATCATCGATGCTGCCGTTTAGACTCTCGACCACATAGCGGCATTGCGCTTCGGTCGCAAACTCTGCGAGTATCTGTACTTGCGCCATGGCTACATAAGGACTTAAGGTCATCTGGTCGACCGCCGCTTGCGCAGAACCTGCATAGGCACGGGTCAGACCGCCAGCGCCTAGCTTAATACCACCAAAATAACGCACCACAATGATAATGACGTTGCCAATAGATTTGTGTTGTAGGACATTTAATATCGGACGTCCTGCGGTGCCACTTGGCTCGCCATCGTCGTCGAAGCCTGCACTGGTGGTGTTATCAGGATCGCCAATGATATAGGCCCAGCAGTAGTGACGGGCATCCGCATATTGTACTCGTAGCTGTTCCACGTGAAACATTGCTTGCTCGCGTGAATGCACTGGATACGCATAAGCGATAAAATCAGATTTCTTGATTTCTAGGCGCGCAGTGACGGCACGTTTTAGCGTTTGATAGCTCATATTTCATCAGGTCTAGGTAGGATATGGTAAACTTGTCTAACTTTCACTGTCGCCATATTGGGTGCAGTGTTCATTTAATTTTTCATTATAGTACCATTTCTCACGCTTAAAGATAACGAGCGAGTCGCGCCCGAGTGCTAATCTAGTAGCCTTGGCGTGGCGGATAGAATTAGCGATTTCGTTAAGTTCATCCCGTTAGCGGCAGGGTTGGAAGTGGTAACATAACACTGATGGTAGTCAATCGTATGCGTTTAGATAAATTTATTAGTAAGGCCACCGAGCTGTCGCGCAAAGAATCCAAAAAGATTATGCACGCGGGTGAAATCACGGTCAACGATCAGATCATCAAAGATCCAGGCATCCATGTCGATATCGTCAACGATGATGTGATGTGGGCAGGCGAACCGCTGTCGGTCGCGGCGGGCAATCGCTATATCCTATTGCACAAGCCTGAAGGCTTTGAATGTACCTTAAAAGCGAAAGAATACCCCATCGTCACCGAGCTGATTTCGGTACCAGAATTGGGTAGCTTACGTATCGCGGGGCGTTTGGATGTCGATACCACGGGTGCTTTGCTCATCAGTGATGATGGCGGCTGGTTGCACCGTGTCACTAGTCCCAAGCATGAGCATGCCAAAGTCTATGAGCTGACTTTAGCTGATGCGATGGATAGTGCAGCGCAAGAAAATGCAGTCAAAGAAGTCGCTGAAGGAATTCTACTAGAAGGCGATCACGAAGAGACCAAACCTGCCATCCTTGAGTTCATGGATGAGACGCATGCCCGTCTGACCCTAGAGCAAGGCAAATATCATCAAGTCAAACGGATGATGGGCTACTTTGGCAATAGAGTGACGGAGCTGCATCGTGCCAGTATCGGTCATATCAGTTTAGACGGTCTCGATAAAGGGGATAGCCGCTTCTTAACCGAAGAAGAAGTTGCCAAATTCTAAATTTTCGCCTTATTGAACCCTAAAATAATTTGTGAAAATAAAATTTAACATAAGCAGCCACTGTTAAAGTGTGCTGCTTTTTGCTGTCTGTTATTTCTTTTAGCTATAGTCGATACTGAATAAAGTAGATACACGATATTATCGTATGAGGCTGCAAAAAATTATCCCAGCCTCGCTGTATCCTTTTTATATTGACCTATCTATATTTGTATTGCCTGTCTCTTAAAGCTCAGTAGCAATTTTGCAAATTTGGCCTTTTAATCGCTGTCAAAGTTAGCGCATATGCTAAAGTCCCGTTATCTTTTTAATCTATGTTTTTACATAATGAAGTGGATGCTTGTTAGAGAAACTTACCGAACATGTCTGTTAAAACACTTCTTTTATAACAAATGGGACTGTCTCCGTGAAACAATTTTTATTAAAGTCTGCTGGTTTGATGAGCGCGATACTATTGGCGACGACAGCTTGTGCCGAGCCGAGCGCCACTGATGCTACTAATAATGAAATCAGCTCAAGCGCGCAAACCACGCCAGCCGCTGGCACGGTAAGCCAGTCGGTGGACAAGCGCTTGCGCCAGTTGCTAACGCAAGCAGGGATTAAGACGCAGATAACCTCAATTGTGCCTTCTAAGTTGCCCAATATGTATCAAGTCAACCTAGCAGGACAGCTGCCATTGCATATCACTGAGGATGGCCGCTATGTCATCCAAGGCGAGCTACAGAAAAACCCCAGCAAGCGCGTAGTAACCAAAACGCCAGTACGCAGTAATCGTGACCAAATAGGAAAGCCAGTTAGTGCTGCCGTCAAATCATCGTTACTTGCCAATATGAGTGCGCTGAAGAATATGAGCGCTAAAACGCCTTTCTTTTATACGGCAGTGCCGGGCGTTATCTGGGGAGCAACGCTAGAAGGAGTGCCTTTCTTGCTATCGGACGATGCGCAATACATCACTGACAGTGAGATATCCGTCATCGAAAACGGTCAGTTTATCGGGCTTGATGAAACGTTTGAAAAACGCAAAAATCAATCGGTGTTTGCCGCTTTAAACGAGTCGCAATTGATTACTTATCCAGCCATTAGCGCAGAAAAAGCCATTATCTATGTGGCTACCGATGTCAATTGCCCTTATTGCCGTAAGCTACATCAACAATTTCCTATGCTCAATACTAAAGGCGTCACAGTAAAAACCATCGCCTATCCGATATATGAGCAGTCACCTGCGCAAATGCGTGGTATCTGGTGTCAAGCTGATGAGGACAGCCGTCGCAAAGCCCTTAATAAAGCCATGCTAAGTGGAAAAATGATGCCAGCCGCTGCCAGCTGTAATGTTGATTATGTGACGCCCAATCGCGAAAAAGCGGCGGGACTGGCAGTCATAGCCACGCCTGCTATTTACCGTGAGGATGGCGTACTCTACCAAGCGAGCTTTGAGAGTCCTGAATTTTTAGAGTTTCTAGGTATTAAATAACCTTTGGGCATTAAATAACTTATCGTCTGTCAATTTTCATAAGTTATTTTTCATAAGTTACTTTTAAAATGACCTTTTCTATAAGTTACCTTCTTTAAAAAATGCATACCAAAGGCGACGACCTTCACTATCGAAATGCCTGACGGTATCAAAAAACTGTTGCCGTGCGCGCTCATTGACCAGCGGTGCAGGTAGCAATGGATCAAAAATCACACTGCGGATACCAGCATCACCGAGCATATAGACTTCACGTAGGGCAGTATCACGAGGTAGTGTATCTTTAGCAGCCGACCAGTCATGCAACCGTTGCGAGATTTCTTTATAGCCTGCTTCCAGCTGCATATCGGACCAGAGTGATAATGCTTTGTCCTGTCGGACACCATCAAAGGCGCTGGCTTTAAAGACGGCAGCCTCCTCTCCTAAGCCAAGGTCTAACAGTCGTGCGCGTACGGTTTCGACGCCGCCCGATAGATTGTTGGGGCGCAGATAAAGACCGGTATCCAGCTCGCGGAAACCTAACAAAGAAAGCGCGCGAGCACGGGCGCGGAGCACTTTGCGGTCGCTACGTGGTAGGCCGCCCGTGGTAACGGCGATCCATGAGTTGTCCCATTCTGTCACCCGCTGATCAGCCGTCGACCATGCCGCTACATCAGCACCCAGTTTTTGCCCTTCAGCACCCAAGCGATAAATAGCAGCATCGACTGCCTCGACCAGTCCCGCTTGTGTCAGCCTTGCCATGGTCACGCGCACGCTATTTTCGGTCATATCAAATAGCGCACCCGCACGAACGGCCTCAGCAGCCGTCAAGGTTTCCTCGTCCGCTGCAGTCAGTAGTCGCAAAAGGAGAAGACGCGGTGTTGGCCAAGAAGTATTACTATTTTTGACAATATTTGATTTCATATGTAATATTAACATTGTACTATGGAAGGTACAAGCCAAAGCGATCTATCAAATAAGGATGTTGTCGATGATGAACCAATTCAATACACATGAGGTGTGCAATCAGCCGGTTGCGCTAGAAAATTATAATGCATGGCAGACAGACATAGCCTTGATGGAAGCGGTTGCTCGCGAGGGCGGATCATGGGCGCAGGATCATCTGAGCGCATTTGGCGCTCGTACTGGTGGCGATTTGATTGATAGTGGTTTTGCTGCCAATGAAAATCCTCCTAAACTTTGCAGTTTTGACCGCTATGGTCATCGGATAGATGAGGTCGAGTTTCATCCTGCCTATCATGAGCTGATGGCAGCTGGGATGGAATACGGCATGAGTAGCTTTGCTTGGCGGCATGAAAATCGTGAAGGGGCGCATGTGGCACGGGCGGCGGTGATGTATCTTGGCTCGCAGGCGGATGCAGGCTTTGGTTGCCCGATGTCGATGACTTATGCAGCGATTCCTGCGCTACGCCATGCACCGGCTCTGGCAGAAAAATGGTTGCCCAAGCTGTTATCAGCAGAATATGATCCACGTAGCCTGCCGATGGAACAAAAGACGGGCTGTACTATCGGTATGGGCATGACTGAAAAACAAGGCGGCTCAGACTTACGGCGCAATACTACCAAAGCACGTCGTCAAAAGGATGGAAGCTATGAGATCATCGGTCACAAGTGGTTTTTTTCAGCGCCGATGTGTGACGCGCACTTGGTATTGGCACAGACCGAAGGCGGTCTTAGCTGTTTCTTAGTACCGCGCTTTTTGCCCGATGGCACGCGCAACGCGGTTCGGATACAGCGCTTAAAAGATAAGCTGGGCGATTGGTCCAATGCCTCATCCGAGGTCGAGTTTCATGGTGCTTTCGGTGAATTGGTTGGTATAGAAGGGCGCGGCATCGTCACAATTTTAGAGATGGTGGCGTTAACCCGCTTGGATTGTATGATTGGCTCGTCAGCGCAGATGCGCCAAGCCGTTGTACAGGCGATTCATCATACCAGCCAGCGCGAGGCTTTTGGCAAACTGCTGGTCGATCAGCCTTTGATGCGCAATGTATTGGCTGATTTGGCTTTGGAGTCCGAAGCTGCCATCGCTCTGACCATGCGCGTTGCTCGCGCGGTTGAAATGAGCGGCAAAGATCCGCATGAGACTGCGTTGGCACGCATTGCGACAGCCATTGGTAAGTACTGGATATGCAAGCGTGCACCCGTATTAATCAATGAAGCGCAGGAGTGTCTAGGCGGTATCGGCTATGTAGAAGAGAACATTTTGCCACGCCTTTATCGGCAAGCACCATTGAATTCTATCTGGGAGGGCAGTGGCAATGTGCAGTGCCTTGACGTACTGCGCGCTTTGCGCAAAGAGCCGGAAACGCGCGAAGCCCTATTCGCCGAATTGCAAAATGCTGCTGGCAAGAATGCGCATTATGATGCCGAACTTAAATGCTTGGCAGAACGTTTCGAGGATCTTGAGACGCTTGAGTTTCGAAGTCGCTATGTGATTGAGCGCTTGGCATTGATGCTACAGGCGTCGATTTTTCTGCTAGGAGATCATACAGACATCGCGACGGAGTTTTGCCGCTCGCGCATTGCAGGTGAACACGGCCTGACCTTTGGCACCTTGAGCCCCGACGCACCAGTGGCGCAATTAATTGAACGTGCTGCGGGTGCAACTACAGCAGTATAAATACCAGCGTCACTTTTTTACGGTGTATCTTTTATATGCTGGGCAAGTAAGGCAATGTGCTCGACGCCAATCCCGCAGCAGCCACCGATGATATCCGCGCCAGATGCTTGCCAAAGTGTGGCCCATTTTAGGTAATGCTCAGGTGTGGTGTCTGTGCGTATTTGGCGCAGTTGGGCGTTGGCTTGCTTATGGACTTGCTTGGAAGCAAAGGCATTGGCGTAAACACCAAGTTGTTGCGTGCCTCCTGCTTCGTTGACAATGGCTTTGGCGACCTGCAATGCTGAATCCATGACCTCAGGTTGACTACAGTTGAACAGTATTGCCGTCACATCCAGAGCCATCATGGCGCGAACGGCCTCTGCTACTGTTTCGCCAGAGCGTAGCGTGGGTGTATTTACTGGGTTTGCTTCGCTGCTGTTATCAGCGATGTCTAGTTGACTGTCGTCTAGCGTAAAGGCAATCCAAATAGGTTTTGGCGTCGCTTTGTTTTCATTCTCTGTAAATTCGGTAATCAACTGCTGCCATGTTGTCGCTTCTATAATGCTGCTTTGGGTTTCCACCAGCCAAATATCCACATAAGCTATTTGCGCGGCTAATAATGGATGGGCTATCACCGGTGCTTGCTTTGGGTCGAATAGATCGGGTCGATAAGAGCCAAACAATGGCGGCAAGCAACCAGCGATTTTTACGGGGGCTATTATAGGGGCAGCACTGGCAATAGAGGTTATGCTAATAGGCTTTTTACTTTCTTGTACAGCTTCAAAAGCGAGCTTAGCGGCTGTTTCTATCAGCTTTTTGACCTCACTAAAGAATTTATCGCCCAAATGGTAAGGGGTCACCGCGTAGCTATTGACCGTGATGACAGTAGCACCGGCTTTTATATAATCTAAATGAATATCACGAACGCTCTCTGGTGCCAAGCTCAGTGCCAGCGCCGACCATTCAGGCTGCCGAAAAGGCGCACCGCGCCGCTCAAGCTCACGTCCCATTCCACCATCTAACAACGTGGTTGGAGGACGAGCGTTAGATTGAGCGTGAATGCCCTGAGGCATTATTTGAGTTAGCATGACAATCTCACTTCTAAAATAGTGCAATAGTAAAGCAGGCGTATTAAGGCAACACGATATCAACGATTTTCCAATGAATCAGACCGTCGCGCTGCATCTCTATCGTGAGCGGGTAGCCTTTTACTTGACCGCTAATAGTGAAGCAATTAATACCGCAATAGTTCAATGTCGGCTTGTCACTGTCTGATCCTTGTGCCGCCTGCTGTTCGAGTTCCGCTGCTTGTTTTTTCATGATTTGCTGCATTTGGCTTTGAACCACTGCATTAACATCGCCGCGCTGGATGATTAAGTTTTGAATCAGGTTTTTGAGGTCGACTTGATTGCTCGCGATAGCCCATGCAGCGGCTAGCTCTTTGGTCGCGCTATTGGCTTGACCTTGAGTATTGATGACTTTCTCGATGTTTTGCGGGGTGATGGCACCAGCGACTGCCTGCGTGATAAAGCCATTGGCTGCATCAGTTAATGGCGCACCTCCCAGCTCAGCAACCAATGGATATTGAGTCATGGTATTGGCAAATTGATCGGTCAATTGAGTTTCGATACTTGGACGCAGCTGTTCATAATCAATGGCGGCAGCGATAGCGGCACCGTCTTTGGCATCGTAAGCGTTTTTGAGTTGATAAGCACTATAATAAGGTGAGCCCGCATAGATGGTCACAGCAATTATGATCAATAAAAACAGCAGTTTTTTCATAAAAATTCTTACCTTATCGCAAACTTAATCGGCATCAATATGGCGCTAAATATTAGCACGACTTAACCTTGGGCAGGTATAAAAAGCTTTGTCCATTTACTACCAAAATCTTTTTTGATCTGACCAAACCTAGCGAGTCGGTAATTTCATGACGTCAAAGCTTGATAAATTACTCAGCTATCTCCATAAATAGCGCAAACTTTTAATAATTGATTTGGCTAAGCAGCATCCCGCCGTATTCGCTTATAAGATTCATACCATTATTGCTTCCTTTCGCTCGTGTTCTGCTATGTTTCATGTGAAACCTAACAGAACAATCGAGTACAGAAACAAGGCGATAATTGATTTGGTTTGGTGAATCGACCAGCAGGCGGCACTGTAAAGACGATAGGAGAGCCCATGAGTAAGCGCGATTTTTATGAAGTATTAGGTGTCAATAAAACCGCTGATAGTAAGGAAGTGAAACGAGCTTACCGCAAGCTGGCGATGAAATATCATCCAGACCGCAACTCTGATGATCCTGATGCCGAAGACAAGTTTAAAGAAGCGTCGATGGCTTATGAAGTGCTTAGCGATGAAAGTAAGCGCTCCGCTTACGATCGCATGGGGCACTCAGCCTTTGAAAATGGCATGGGCGGTGGCGGCGGTGCTGGTGGTGGCAATTTCCAAGACATCTTTGGCGATATCTTTGGTAACTTTGGCGATATCTTTGGTCAATCACGTGGCGGCGGCGGTGGACGTTCACGTCGCGGCTCAGACTTGCGTTATGTCATAGAGCTGACCCTAGAAGAAGCGGTACGCGGCTGTAAAAAAGAAATCAGCTTTACCGCGCCTGCACCTTGCGATACTTGCGATGGTAAGGGCGCAAAAAATGCCTCTGATGTCGTGACTTGCCAGATGTGCCATGGTCAAGGTCAAGTTCGTATGCAGCAAGGATTCTTTGCCGTTCAGCAAGCTTGCCCACAGTGTGGCGGCTCTGGAAAACAGATTAAAAACCCTTGCTCTGACTGTCATGGGAATGGCGTCAAAGACAAATCACGCACGCTAGAAGTATCTATCCCAGCAGGCGTTGATGATGGTGATCGCGTCCGTTTATCGGGCGAAGGTGAAGCTGGCGGCGCAGGCGTGCAAAATGGCGATCTATACGTTGAAGTACGCGTCAAACCGCATAATGTCTTTACCCGTCAAGGTGCCGATCTCTATATGGACGTGCCAGTGAGCATTACCGATGCGGCATTGGGTAAAGAAGTTGAGATTCCAACCCTAGATGGCAAAGTCAAAATCAAGGTCGCAGAAGGGACGCAAAGTGGTAAATTATTACGTGTCCGTGGCAGAGGTGTGACGCCAGTACGTACGACCATGAAAGGTGATTTGATCTGCCGTGTGGTCATCGAGACGCCAGTTAATCTGACTCGCGAGCAAAAAGACTTGTTACGTCAATTCCAAGATACGCTCGATGGTGATAGCAAGCATCAGCAGTCACCGCATAAAAAATCATTCTTCAAAAAGATTGGTGACTTATTCGATTAACTGAGTTGTTTTAATCACTCGTTCGGTTGAATGACTAAATACAAAACCCCCAGTGTTTCACATGAAACACTGGGGGTTTTTATTGGAAGTATAAAAAACCATTCAGGCGGTGATATTTGCTAAACTTACGACAAATAGTATTCAAAACCTTTCTTATTAATATAGAGCTTTTAGGGTAAAAATATGAGCCAACAGATAACAGCGCAAGAAAATACAAATAAACAAGCCATCAGAGTCGGTGTCATCGGTGCTGGTGGTCGTATGGGGCGTATGCTCATCGAAGCCGTACAAGATAACACGCAAACCACGCTTAACGCCGCGATTGAACGCAAAGGATCTAGCCTTGTGGGTACGGATGCGGGCGAAGTCGCTGCTATCGGACGCTTAGAGGTGCAAATTGTCGACGATTTGCAGACAGTGATAAATGACATCGATGTGCTGATTGATTTTAGTTTGCCTGATGCCACTGAACAAAATATGCAGATTTGCGCGGCTAACGATGTGGCGATGGTCATCGGCACGACTGGCTTCAATGAGCAACAAGAGCAAGTATTGGCAAAGGCAAGTGAACAAATTGCCATCGTCTATGCGGGCAACTATTCAACAGGCGTTAATCTGTCATTAAAATTGCTCGGCATGGCGGCAAAAGCGTTTGGCAATGATGCAGATGTAGAAGTCATTGAAGCGCATCATAAGCATAAAATCGATGCGCCATCGGGTACGGCTTACATGATGGCAGAAGCGGTCGCAGAAGCACGTGGACAAAACTTAAAAGACGTTGCTGTCTATGGTCGTGAAGGGCAAACGGGCGAGCGTGAAGCAGGCACTATTGGTATTCATGCCATTCGTGGTGGTGAAATCATTGGCGATCATACCGTGATGTTTATTGCTGAAGGTGAAGTCGTCGAGATTACCCATCGCGCGCGCGCACGGATGACCTTTGCTGCTGGCGCTGTACGTGCCGCAACTTGGGTTATTCAGCAAAAAGTTGGGCAATATAACATGCAAGATGTTTTAGGCTTAAATGACTAGTGTTTGAGTCATCTAATATGAGTGAGGTTGATATGACAGATAATCCCAGTATTACTATCAAAAACTTTAAAAGCTATAAGGATGCAACTTTACCATTATCACCTTTAACGCTATTAATAGGGGCGAACGCGTCAGGGAAGAGTAATGCTATCGAAGCGTTTCGTTTTCTAAGTTGGGTGGCTGGTGGTGAGCGCTTATCGACACTCAAAAATAGAGTGAATGACAGTGATAAGGTGGTAAGAGGTAGTGTTTTCGATTTGGCACTGAATAATAAAAATTTCACTTTATCAATGCAGCTAAACGAGGCAAATTATAAAATTGATTTTATAGTTGACTTAGATGAGTTGTATATTGTGGACGAATGTTTGTCATTAAGTATATCAAATGATATACAGAAGCTTTATATATTAAGGGATGCACTGCTGAATAAAGAACACTTAAAGACTTTAAACTTGGAAAGCTTGATATATGAGAAGTTTTTGTTAACAAATAATGAGGAGCACAATGTATTTATTACTCATAATAATAGTTTCATAGGTCTAAGTTCGATCAAAACAGAATATTCTAAAGATTTAGCATTTCTTCATATCCTTATAGAGTTGCATGACAAAATCTATCACAATAAGAATTTTGGAAAAGATATTAAAAACGCTATAAATAATTTTGAAAATAATATTCATGAGATTGACGATAAATTCAAATTAACTCGTTTTTTTGACTTTCAACCAAGTAATATGAGACAAGAGAGTATTGTTAGTAAAGAGCTTAATTATAACGGTTCGAATGTTGCTGGTGTTTTATTTCACACATTAGATAAAGACAATCACTATAAAAACAAATTATTGAATTTCATTAAGTATATACCTGAGCAAAACATTACAGATATTAAATTTTTTGTAGATAGTAGACGTAGAGTTGAGCTCGTTCTGATAGAAAAATTTGGCAGCAAGAAAAGAGAATGTCCAATGGACTTGCTATCAGATGGTACGTTAAAAATATTAGGTATTGCTGCAGCGCTACTGTCCGTCCCAGAAGGGGCGACGGTAGTCATCGAAGAGATTGATAATAGTATCCATCCCACGCGTGCGCATGAAGTACTAAGTCTAATGCGCCAGTACGCCGAGGAGCGTAAGCTTAAATTATTATTATCAACGCATAATCCTGCCTTAATGGATGCACTACCAGATGAAGCACTCGCAGATGTCGTATTTTGCTATAGAGATCCGAAAGAGGGCGATAGTAGGTTGGTGCGGTTAGGGGACTTAGATGATTATCTTGGCTTAGTCGCTCAGGGCTCATTAGGAGACTTGGTCACTCAAGGTATCGTTGAGCGCTTTGTGAAGCAACCAACCACACCGGAGCAGCGTAAAAAACAAGCATTGAATTGGCTAAATCAGCTACAAGGAGCTGATTAAATGGTAGATATTTGTTTGATGGATACCACCATATTATTGAATATTTTAGATGTACCCAATCGGAATAATGAGAAAAGTAATGTCATGGCCGATTTCAAAACCTACATAGAATCGGATTGTCGATTTATTATACCGTTCGTAGTGGCGGTTGAAGTTGGTAATCATATTAGTCAAAATGGTGATGGAACCATACGGCGACAAACTGCTCAAAGATTTGTTGATATGATGCAAAGTACGTTTAATGGTGATTTACCATTTGAAATAAGTGATTTTGAATTGAAACTAGAATGGCAGAAATGGATCGCTGATTTTGTTGATAAAGCTGGACAGAATAAAACGTCTGATAAACCTAATGAAGGTATGAGCTTGACAGACTTATCGATTATCAAAGAATACGAAGATATTCAGGCGAAGAACAAAGCGAATAAACGTAAACATGTAGATGTGTTTATTTGGTCACTTGATTCGGATTTAACCGCTTATGGACGCTCTTATTAAAAAAGTAGTGATTCCATTATTGATTACAGCCGCATGCTTTGTACTGAATACGTCGGCTATCGCGGCCACTTACCAAACCTACGTCATTCATACCTATGGTGGCGATGCATTATTGCCATCAGTTCGTCAGCAGCTAAATACCAGTCGCGATGGTGGCACAGTTGCAACCTATCAGGATAAGCTGGTACTCCGCACGACTGCTGCTAATTATCAGGCAATACAGCAGCTATTGAGCCAAATTGACCGCCAACCACAAGCGTTAACGGTCGCTGTGCGTGTGGGCAATAATAGCAGTGCTCAAGGTAGTATCCAGCAAGGGCAGGTTATTATCACCAATCGAGGTATCCAAGGCGCAGGCATGATTAACCAGCGCAACAGTCAGCAGCAAACAAATAATTTATATCAAGTGCAAACGCTGTCAGGCAGTGCCGCGAGTATCAGTACAGGCACGCTCTATGCGCTGACTCAGACTAATACCTACCCAACTTATAATCGCCCGTCGGGACAGATTATTATTCAGCAGCAAGTATTATTGCCAACGACGCAAGGTATTGCCGTTACGCCAAGGCTGCTTACCAATGGTCAAGTCGAAGTGCAGTTATCACAAGTTGAAGAGAGGCTAGTGCGTTCTAATGCGTCTTATAATCAAAATAGTCATCAAGCCATTCAAGGTCAGCGCTTAGATAGTACCATTATCGTGCCACGTGGACAGTGGGTGACTATCGGTCAGATTTCACAGAATAGCCAAGCCCAACGCTCAACTTATGCAAGTAATCGCGCTATGAATAATACTAACAGCACGCCAATCTGGATAATGGTGCAGTAGCATTGCATGGATTAATATTGTTTTTGGCATAAAAAAGCGCGGCACTGCGAATCATAGTACCGCGCTTTTTTTAAATAATACTGACGAAATGCTAGTCAATATAAATCACTTCTAACGGCGGAAAACCATTGAACTCAACAGACGAATACGAGTTAGTATAAGCGCCAGTGGTTAACCAAAAGATTTTATCACCAATCTCTAGCTCTTCTGGCAACTGATAGCCTGCTTCTTCATACATGATATCGGTTGAATCACAAGTTGGACCAGCTAACACGACCGTACCTTCGCTGGTTGACGTTTCCATCTTAGGCGTATAAACCGGATACTTGATCGCTTCACCCAAGGTTTCAATTAAGCCTTGGAATAAGCCCACATCGGTGTATACCCAACGCGTCAAGTCGGTGTTCGACTTACGCGAAATAAGCACCACATCGCTGACCAGCACCCCTGAACCACCAACCAATGAACGACCGGGTTCTAGGATAATCTCTGGCATGTCTTCGTCATTATAGTCATCCGTCAAATAACGAGTGATTTCTTCAGCATAGACTTTTACCGGATTGACTTCACTGATATAGTTCGCTGGAAAGCCGCCACCTAGGTTAATCATTTGTAGCTTAATATCTTCTTCGTTTTTCATCCAGTCAAACATATACTTGACCTTGGCTAAGGCATCATCCCAAGCGGCAACGTCTTTTTGTTGGCTACCCACATGGAACGAGATGCCATAAGGCACCAGACCCAAATCACGGGCTTGAATCAACAGCTCAATCGCCATATTCGGATGACAACCAAACTTGCGTGATAATGGCCATTCAGCGGTCTCAGAGCCTTGCACTAAGATACGCACAAAGATTTTTGAACCAGGGGCATGCTTAGCAATATTTTTTAGATCGGCTTCTGAGTCAGTCGCATACAAATCAATGCCTTTCTCAAATGCATATTTGACATGTTCTGCTTTTTTGATGGTGTTGCCGTAAGAAATACGCGATGGCTCAACGCCGCAGTCGAGGACACGGTCAAGCTCATAGATGGACGCACAATCAAAGTTTGAACCAAGCTCGGCCAGTAAATTAATGACCTCAACTGCAGGGCTGGCTTTCATCGCATAATGCAACTTGGCATTCGGAAAAAAACCAACCATTTCGTGATATTTGGTTTTGATACGGCTAAGGTCCACCACTAAGAATGGGGTTTCGCGACCTTCGGCAGCTTTGGTGAATTTCTGCCAGCCGGCAGGGTCAAAATATTGGTCAATTTTGATCATGGTCATGGTAGGAAACCTTTAATAAAAACAATATGTGGTGGATAATAAAAAATAGCGTTGCTTTAGAAGGGTCGAGCAAAAAAGCCCTAAACGCTCTAAAGACGGATTGTATTAAGCATTGGTGGTTTGCGGCTGTTTTTCAGCGGATTGCTCGCCTTGTTTTTCACGTATTTTGAGCACTTTACGAACTTTGTCACGTGCCCGAGTTTGTTTGAGACGTGATAAATAATCGACGAATATGACCCCATTTAAATGATCCATTTCATGCTGAATACAGACGGCAAGTAAGCCTTCTACCTCTTCATCGATTTTTTCACCATTCTCATCTAAGGCTTCAATACGCACTTTGTTTGGGCGCTCAACACTGTCATAGACTTCAGGTACGGACAAACAACCCTCTTCGTACGGTTGCTTTTCTTCCACCAATGGCGTGACTTTCGGGTTAACAAAGACCTTAGGATCGTTTTTGTCTTCTGACAAATCGATAACGATGAGCTGGATATGACGATCTACTTGACTGGCAGCCAAACCAATACCTTGGGCATCATACATGGTCTCAATCATATCAGCGATTAAGGTTTTTATTTCAGCAGTGACTTCCTTGACAGGCTTTGCAATGGTGCGTAATCGCGGGTCTGGATAGCTTAAGATAGGGAGTAATGCCATACGGCTCACCTCAATAATAAATATAAAATAGTGGAGCTATTATAAGATAAATGGGGACAAAAGTAATGCTTATCAATGCCACCTGTTGATATCGCCGTGTTTATGTCGCTATGGATAAGCGCAATACAGCCAGACAATAAAAAAGGTCTCGCTTATCGCCAGACCTTTTTTTGTCAGTCGTATATCACATTAAACGTGATTAGATACGACGCTTGCTCATAATCATCTCATAGATGAATAGTAAAATTATGGCACCGATTACTGAGAATATTAGACCAGTAAAACCACCGTCAGCATTTATGCCGATTAGTCCGGCCAAGAAGCCACCTACTAAAGCACCAACAATACCCAATACGATGGTCATTATCCAACCCATAGGGTCGCTACCTGGCTTGATAGCTCGTGCCAATAAACCTGCGACCAAACCTACAATAATCATCCAAATAAAGCTCATATCATTCTCCTAAATTTATTATCAATTATATGTTATTTATTAATTCGTTTATTAATTTCGATAACTACATTGTAGGGACTGTCTAGAACTAAAGGTAAGCGCGAAATGTTACCAGTGTATGAGCTGTGTGAGGAAAACCCTCGATTTGCTAAGATACACGTAGGATAAGTAAATGAAAGGTTAAGAAGGTAGCGAAGTCGCAAACGCAACTCATGGCTTATGAGTTATGGCTATTGCAAATGCTGAGACATTCCAAAGTAATCAAAAAGTCTGATAATAAAAAAGCGTTGCTCTTTCATAATAAGCAACGCTCTTATTCAAAACCAAATCTATACTAGCTTGGGCATGTCATCAATTGGCACATTGATACATTTTACATAGCCTTGTTACGTGGCCTTTTTACATAGCTTTTTTATATAGCTTTGTTATGTAGCGCAGTTAATAAGCGTTGATGAATACCTTCAAAACCACCATTAGACAT
Organism: Psychrobacter sp. PAMC 21119; assembly: GCF_000247495.1. Lineage (NCBI taxonomy): Bacteria > Pseudomonadati > Pseudomonadota > Gammaproteobacteria > Moraxellales > Moraxellaceae > Psychrobacter > Psychrobacter sp. PAMC 21119. The sequence goes on from NZ_AHVZ01000011.1 coordinate 50,209, forward strand.
AATCACAATGGCGTCACCAGCTGTTGCATGCGTGTCGATATGTTCGATAATGGCATCGACACTAGAGAGCACTTGTTGGTTGCTCATAGTGGAGTTTGTAGTATTAGTGCCTGTAGCAGTGGCCTGATCAATGACGTCTTTTAGACCCCATTCTAGTCCTGTCGGCTCATACCACAGTGTATAGTCGGCGAGGGCAGCAGACTCAGCCAAGCTGTCTTGATGAATGCCCATTTTCATGGTGTTACTACGTGGCTCAATGATGGCCCAAATACGTCTGTTCGCCAGTTTCTTTTTGGCACCATCTAACGTAGTGGTAATGGCAGTGGGGTGATGGGCGAAATCATCAAAGACTAAGATGTCATTTACCTCACCGATCAGCTCCATGCGACGTTTAATACCAGCAAAGGCAGACAATGCAGCGCAAGCCGTTTTGACACACACACCAACATTATAAGCTGCCGCAACAGCCACCAGCGCATTATTCACGTTATGAATACCGCTCATCGACCAGTCGACGACTCCCGTGGCGTCTTTATCAACAGCGTCAGCAATAAAATTTACGCTAAACTGACCACCATCTTCGCTGATAAGCTCAGCCTGCCACTCGCTGTTATTGTCTAAATTCTCATCTTCTACATTGATAGTGTTTGCTGCTGAATCCAGCACGGTGGTTCGCCAAACGGGTGTCCAAACGCCTTTTGCCAACGTATCCTCTAAGCTGGCGGTCGCTGCTGGCATAATGATTTTACCAGTGCTCGGAATCATGCGCACCATATGATGAAATTGGGTCTGAATAGCATTGAGATCCGCAAAAATATCCGCATGGTCAAATTCAAGGTTATTTAAAATAGCCGTACGCGGGCGGTAATGAACGAACTTTGAACGCTTATCAAAAAATGCAGAGTCATATTCATCTGCTTCAATGACAAAATAGCCAGTATTTGCCGAATCGTCATTATCAATTTTGTCAGCGCCCAAATAACTGCTGTGAGCGAAGACCTGCTGTAAACGCTCATCAGTGGTATCAACAAGTGGCACACCGCCGATTAAAAACCCAGTGTCGATGCCTGCATAATGTAATATCCAAGCGAGCATGGTCGTCGTCGTGGTTTTGCCGTGAGTACCGGCAACGGCTATCACGTGGCGCGATTGCAACACTTCCTCAGATAAAAACTGTGGCCCTGACGTATAGCGTAGTCCTGTGTCCAACATATATTCGATTACGTCCATGCCGCGCTTCATCGCGTTGCCGACGACGACCAAGTCTGGTGCTGGCTGCAGATGTTCTATCAGGTAGCCTGCTTCAATAGTGACGCCTGCATTTTCTAATTGGGTGGACATGGGCGGATACACATTGGCATCAGAGCCAGTCACAGTGTGCCCAAGTTCTCGCGCTAGTAAGGCCAACGAGCCCATAAAAGTACCACAAATACCAAGAATATGAATGTGCATAGACGTTCCGTATGAGCGTAAATTGAAAGAATGAAAACGTGAAATTGTTTGTAATATCAGCAGAATAAACAGCTGATTATTATAGGTCGAACCCCACCTAAATATTACCCGTACCAATGACCTCTATTGCAGAATGAGCAAGCAGTTATCAAAGTATCAACAGGGTAGACAGCCACTCATTGTAAAGTAAACACTATTAGATGACCAATAAAAAACGCCTTAAAAGTAGGCGCTGTTTGGTGTGTTGGCTTAGGTATTTATTTATTCGAACTTGTTGATATCTGACGGTCTGTCTACTGTCTTATTTACGTGACAAGGTATAGTCATTATTAGGACTCTTGTTTTCGTCCATCAATATAAGATGGTTGTCTTGAATACTATAGGTCTCAATCTGTTTTTGTTGATAGACAATCGTGATCTTATTATTGTCTTGACGATAGATGCCAGACTCAAAAAGCGGTGAACGTGGCGTCTCAGGACTATTATAAATACTGGTTTTGAGTACTGAGCCATCAGCGAATAAGTTTAGTGTGACATCGATATTATCACAAGACGAACAAGGCACCATACCACCATAATCGCCCATCAATGTAGCTTGTAGCGCACTATCATTATTTGACTCTGAAATCATCGGTGCGCTACGTGCATGCGTGTCATCAGTGGGCTGTGCGGCGCTAATAAGGGATTGTCCAGTATCTGCATTAGCCAGCGCATCAGCATTCGCTTGCTCATTGTCTTGCGAGTCATCGGCGACCCCTTGCAGATCAGAGCGCTCCGCATTATCGACGGGTGCAACTTTAGTGCTCACACCTTTACTCGTCGTAGACGAAGAACTGTCGCAACCGAGAAGTAGCAAACAGATGGGCACCGCTAACAGCAGTCGACCAGAGTGTCTTATGGTTTTAGAAGTAGTAGAGAAAATAGACGTAAGATATATCATGGCATACCAAAAACAGTTTTTAATATAGATTCTAGAAACGTTACGAGTATTGTCAGTTAAGATCGATTTGGCGCTATTATCAGAGACAAAAGCGGACAAGCTTACCGAGACTAAATCAGCATTAGGCGCTGATAGTATGCGTTTATCGGTTGGTATCGATCAGTAATAGGGTTAAGCTTATTAGGGCGTGTCTTCAATTCACTCGATAGTCATCTAAATGGGCTAAAAATGGCTAAATCTTGCCAAACATCGTCAAATAGCTGGTTAATATCCCGATATTATCTGCGCTATTTTTCTTGTTTGGCGGCAATTTATCTCATTTTTATCACCATTTTTGAAATGAAGACACGCCCTAGATATTTAACTTATTGGACATGGTACTTATTAGGCAATGGCTTGCAGTTAATGACAGGATAGCCAGAGCATATCCTTATGCCAACTGAGCACATAAGCTGTCATACCATATCAAAGCATCACAGATGCCTATGTGGACTTTTTGTTATCAAGCGGTATGATAAAGAGGATAAGTGGGATGAAGGGGCAGTGAATGCAGTGAACAAGGGCGTTTAGAATTAGTAAGGACGATAAAGAAAGAATAAAAAAAATGGCAAACCTCTATATCTAGAGAGTTGCCATTTTATGAAAAGATAGAGGGTTACCGTTTTATTGAACCGTCAACCGCTTCAGTTATCATTAAGCACGACGAACAGCTGCGGTAGGGCGGATGATACGCCACAATATCAGTACGTGTACGATCAATAGAATACTAAAAAGAATCAGTGATTGCTCAGGAATACTTAAGCCCATAAGTGTCCAGTCGACAGAGGCGCATTCGCCAGAGCCTGCAAAAACCTCTTTAAACACTTGCAGAATAGGAAGGGTGTCCATCCAATAGTTCAGACCTGGACCACACGAAGGGACTTGATCGGCAGGTAGATGCTGTAACCAGACATGACGCGCAGCAACCGCAGTCGCCCAGCCAATACCTGCTAAGCTACCAAGCCATAATATGAGTCTTACCACTTTAGATTTTGGATTAAACAGTGCTGATATTAAGGCAAAACCGCCCATTACTATGAGGCCAACACGTTGAAAAATACAAAGTGGGCAAGGTGATAGACCCAGATGGCGCTGTAAATAGAACAGCGCAAAACTCATTCCTATCACTGCCATTAATACTAAAAATACTTGCAAGTTACGGTAAGTGGTTAGCTGTTGCATTGGTCGAATACTCTTATAATATAATCAATAAAACACTATCAACAATAAAAACGATGGACAATAACAAAGGTTAATTAGCGGTACTGTTGTAAGAAGTCCATAAAGTCTTCTGTTTCAGCCACCTCAATCTCTGCTTGCTGTAGTATTGATTTTTCAGCCAATACTTCATATTTAGCTTGGGTATTGGGGCTAAGGGTTTGCTGCAATAGAGAGTCACGATGTTGCTGCGCTAGGGTAAAGCCCAGCTGCCATAAACTGCCTAGACGTTTGCTATCAGAGTTTACTTGCGCCGATATGGTCGACTCAGAATGTCCCGCTTTGCCTTGCATCAACGCCACCGCCGCACGGTAATCATTGCCACCATAATGCGCATCGAGTAGGGCTGCTAGTGGTTGCATACGACCTAAGTGCATCAGCATCCAACTTTCTAGTGACTGCTCCGCACCATTGTTAATGATGTGCAAATTGTCACGGCGACCTTCATTGACCACGCGCTCAAGATTGATGGCCAAAGCTTCTTCCTCTTCAGGCATCAATTCAGGCGAATCATTTAGCAAGCAATACAGCGCCATCACTTCTAAAAAACAAGCACTAGATAGACGGATACCGATATCGCTATACGGATCAAGATCGATGGCGCGGAACTCGACGTAAGCAATCCCGCGACGCTCAAGTGCCTCGGTAGGGGTCTCGCCACTCATCGCAATTTGTTTAGGACGTATCGGGCTATAGTATTCATTTTCTATTTGCAGAATATGGTTATTGATCTGGATAGGATTGCCATCAGCATCATTTAAACCAAGCTTCTCAAAGCTCTCATGTGGCGTTTGAATCGCACGGCGCAATCCAGCGACATATTCTGGTAGATAGTTATAGCGGATATCGAGGTGTTCTTGCACACTATTGGTATAGCCAAGCTTGCCCATACGTAGGCTAGTGGCGGCAGGCTTATAATAGGTTGAATCGTTCAGCAGCTCCAAATCGTGCTCGCGCCCTGATATAAAGCAAGGACACACACTTGGACTGGCACCTAACAAATACAACACGAGACTGGTTAAGCGCTTAAAGTTGCGAATAAGACCTAAGTATTTTTCGTTCTTGAAATCTGTCAACGTTTGGGTTGGGGCGGTGGGTGCTTTCGCTTGCCACGCTTCAAACAGACCATCACCAAAAGATAAGTTGTAATGTAGACCAGCGATAGTCTGCATGCGGCGACCATAACGGATGCCTAAACCACTGCGATATAGGGTTTTTAGCTTACCGGTGTTAGAGCTGCCGTAATTCGCCAATGGGATATCTTCATCTTTGGACGACAGCATACATGGCATAGACAGTGGCCACATCAGCTCACCCTCAGGCATACCCTGATACACCAATACGTGCAGCTGACGCAGCATGTTTAGCGTCTCTTTTGGGGTGGCTTTTGGGTCAGTGATGAGCTCAAGCAAGCTCTCCGAATAATCAGTGGTGATAAACGGATGGGTGAGTTTTGAGCCAAGTTTGGCTGGATGCGGTGTCTGTGCCAAAAAACCATCAGGCTTAACACGTAAGCCCTCTTTTTCGATACCGCGGAGCATACCCGTTAAATGCTGAGTATCAAACCAATTAGGGATTTCAAAGCTAACAAAGCTAGGCACAAAATTACTCATAATAGTCATCTATTGTTATTTGTTATGGCGGCTCAAAACACGACTGGTGTATGACCATCAAAGAGGTGGGTATTTAGGTTGATAATGACGTCAGTTTAGCTCAAAGCGACCCTGAAAACCACGGACAATTACAAATACAATAAGCTTTAAGCGAAGTGATTTGTCTGGATTTCGGCACTTTTTTTTGGGCAAACTGGTCAAGAATACAGCTTGGTTATTACTACTAGGTCTTTATAAAAAAAGCATCTACCCGAGAGATAGATGCTTTGACTGTCATGTTCTGGGCTATTCAACATAGTGCTACAGTCTATTCAGATTAAATAGAGAATGATGAACCACAGCCGCAAGTCGTGGTTGCATTTGGATTGGTCACGACGAAACGTGCGCCTTCTAATCCTTCGGTATAGTCAACAGTAGAGCCTTGCAGATACTGATAACTTAGCGAATCGACGACCAAGGTCACATCACCATTGTCAAAATTGGCATCATCCTCATTTAAGTCATTGGCAAAGTTGAAACCGTAAGAAAAACCTGAGCAGCCACCGCCAGTCACATAGACGCGTAGCATAAGATCGCTATCACCTTCTTCTTCACGTAGGCGACGTACTTTTTGTGCGGCACTATCGGTTAGGCTTAATATCGTTGGATCTACTGGCTGGCTTGAGCTTGGGCTAAATTGGTTGGCTGATTCGTTCATATCTACCTCAGTTGCTAGGATCAAATGCGGTCGTCGTCCTGTTTGGGTTTGCAACTGACATCGTTGCAAATAAAGATACGCGCGGCGTTTGATTCGATTGGGTGCTGTCGTTATGGCAAAGTCGTTGCAATATTATAAGGTTGGTATTTGGGCTACTACTATATTAATAATCTGCTGGCATTAATCTTTTGGCAGTATATCATAATGGGGGTGACGATTCGTTTGTCAAGAGTGACAGTCGTCAACGTGGGTTTTAAGACAGGCTTTTTTATCATAATAACTGATTGGTTTTGAAATAGTTATTTAATCGTTTGCCTATAGGCCAAGCGTTTGAAATAATAGCCGCCAGATAGCATACCCCATGTGTGTTTTTTATTGCCTTGTATTTATATTATTGTTGAGATGAAGAAATTATATGATCGAATTTAAAGACGTTGGTGTTCGCCGTGATGGTCGTGAATTGTTTGCAGGTGCAAGCTTCCAGCTCCATCCGGGCCACAAAGTTGGCTTAACGGGCAACAACGGCACTGGTAAATCGACCTTGTTTGCTTTACTGCTGACTCGAATGGGCACTGGCGATACCGAGGTCACACTTGATAGGGGCGAAGTGAGCATCCCTGATAGCTGGCATGTGGCGCATATGGCACAGGAAGTTGGTGCAAGTAGCCAGTCTGCGATTGATTATGTATTGAGCGGTGATGAGCAGTGGTATGAGATTAATGCCTCTTTGAATGATTTGAGCAGCGTTAGTGATGAGCAGATTGGGGTGTTGCATCAGCAGTTCGACGAAATTGATGGGTATCGCACACCGACCAAAGCCGCGCAAATCATGGCAGGTCTTGGCTTTAATACGAGTCAGCATGAGCTACCGGTAGAAGGGTTTTCGGGCGGCTGGCGTATGCGTTTGAACCTTGCCAAAACCTTGATGAGCCGTGCTGATCTTATGTTACTCGATGAGCCAACCAACCATTTGGATTTGGATGCGATTCTGTGGCTAGAAACGTGGATCAATGCGTTTACCGGTCTAGTGATCGTCATCTCGCATGACCAAGCATTTTTGGATGCGACGGTTGGTCATATTCTTCATGTAGAACAACAAAAAATCACCCTTTATACGGGTAACTATCAGCAGTTTATTCGTACCCGTCATGAGCGTATGGCGCAGCAGCAGCAAGCATTTGAAAAACAAGAAGCGACTAAGGCGCATTTGGATGACTTTATTCGTCGTTTCCGCGCCAAAGCCAGTAAAGCCAAGCAAGCCCAAAGCCGTATCAAGCAACTTGAGCGTATGGCTGAGCTGTCACCAATGATGGCGGACAACCCGTTCTCGTTCCGCTTCTACGAGCCAGCAAATATGAGCTCACCGCTGATTGAGTTGACCAAAGCAGATATTGGTTATAGCGACGTACCACTGCTGCATAATGCCAATGTGCAGGTGACGCCGGATACGCGTCTCGGCTTGCTAGGCATGAATGGCGCAGGTAAATCAACACTTATCAAGGCATTGGTCGGCGAGCTTGGCGTATTAACAGGGACGTATCGTGTCTCTGATACCCTTAAACTTGGCTATTTTAACCAGCATCAAATGGATATTCTTGATGCAAAGGCAACCCCAATAGAAATGCTGCGTCGTCTAGCAGGCAAAACGTCTGATGCGATGCTACGTTCGTTTTTGGGTAGTTTTGACTTCCGTGGAGAGCGCATTGATACCCCAAGTGAATTATTCTCTGGTGGCGAGCGTGCGCGTTTGACGCTAGCATTAATTGTTTGGCAACGTCCGAACGTCCTCGTCCTTGATGAGCCAACCAACCATTTAGACTTGCAAATGCGCCAAGCATTGACCATTGCCTTACAAGGTTTTGAAGGGGCAGTGGTACTGGTTTCGCATGATCGCGAATTGATTGCGAACGTCTGTGATGATCTGTTTTTGGTACATGATGGTATCATCGAAGAGTTTGATGGTGACATCAGCGACTATGGCAAGTGGCTGGCAGAAAAGCGTAAACAAGAGAATTCACCAGATAAAAACACTAGCAAGAAAAAAAGCAAAAAAGAGAGTAAGAAGTTTGTTTCACGTGAAACAGATAGTAGTCAAATCAGCAATAAAGCGTCTAATGCACCTTCAAAAAACAAAGCCGCTGAACCTACGCTTAGTAAAGAAGAGCAGCGCAAACTGGCCGCCGAACAACGTAAGTTGACCGCACCAATTCGCCGTGAAATTGAAAATACAGAAAAGGCGCTGGCTAAAATTGATGCGCAATTAATTGCTCTAGAAGAAAAATTGGCCAACACGGATCTCTATGAAGATAGCCGAAAGTCCGATTTATTGGTGTTGCTCAATGAGCAAACCGCGCTACAGCAGCAGCACAGCGACCATGAAGAAAAGCTATTGCTAGCGATGACCACGCTAGAGGAAATGGAAGCAAATGCTCGTTAAGCAATATGGTTAGCACAATTAACGGCTTATTGTATGGTCGCTAATTGATAAAATCAGACATAAAAAAGGGAGAGCGTTAGCTCTCCCTTTTTCATTACATTATTCCTTACGGTATCTACCATCACCATAAGAGAGTATCTTCATACTGGTCGTACAAAGTTGACAGTCTATCTTACCAGCAGCGGCTTTAGATAAATCAAGAATGCGTCCTCGGATGAAAGGTCCTCTATCCGTAATTTTTACTATCACGCTCTGCTTTGTCTTTCTATTGGTCACTTGTACCTTAGTACCGAATGGCAACGTTCTGTGCGCCGCAGTCAAGGAGTGCATGTTGAAGATACTGCCACTGGCTGTGCGCTTACCATGAAACTTATTACCATAATAGCTGGTGTTACCGGCAAAAACGGTGGTAGTCAGCAGTAGTGATAAAGTGATAACTAAAGACTTGATGAAATAAGACATTTAATACCTTTAAATGATTTATAAAATAGACAGATAAGCTTGCCTATATTATTCATACTCCCTATGAGTATAAACATTATATTCATTTTACAATACATAGCTTGTCATATCCTTACCGTTCTGTAAAAGAACGCTAGAGGTCACGTATTCATTTATCGAAAATTAAGAAAATGGACCGTTAAAGTGCAAAATAAAGCACGAAATCCAAAGAAAAAATATCGTGTTGTAGATGATGTTAGCAGTGATTTAAGCAACGTTTTTATAGTAGTTAGCCCTTATAAAATAGCGGCTGTGGCTGAATCTTTAATCAATTTATTGAAATAACTTAACACTGTTGTGTTTTTAATAAAAAATGAGCATAAGTTGATGTAAATAAAAATTGCTAGATTCTTACATTTTTGTAAAGTGTATCAAATTGAATATTACTCTAGGGCGTATCTTCATCTCAAAAATGGTATGTTGAACAAGTTGCGATGGTTTTAGTCGCTGCTGCCATGATTTTGTTTGGCGAGCATTTCAGCAGTTTCCATGGCGCGATGTGTGTGACTAGAGAGATTTTTAGGCTTGGCGATATCGAGTTTTTGGAGACGGCATTATTTGAACAACATATGCTATATTTTAAGAATGAGCAGTCAGACAAAGTGCCATCTGCATTGAGTAATAAAACCATGCCAACCAAAGTGACATTATGGCAACAGTGGTCAAAGAATAATAATGCCAAAATCGTCGTGACATCTATCAGGGTCTGTTGAACATTCAAAAATTTCACTGCGTATTGTCTAAAAAATAGCCACTGCCAGTTCCACATTTGAATGTTCAACAGACCCCAATATAATGACGCAGGCGAAAAATTAAATATTTATTCATTATCCCCATATTATGTATTAACTAAATTTATTAGAAATAAATACGATAAGGAAAAACAATATGGCAGAGAAAAATTACTATGACATTTTAGGGGTCAAAAAAGACGCCTCAGACGCCGATATCAAGAAAAAATACCGTAAGCTTGTCCGTCAATTCCATCCTGATGTCAGTGACGATCCAGACGCTGACAATAAGATTGCTGTAATTAATAACGCTTATGAGACCATCCGCGATAAAGACAAGCGCGCTGAATACGATGCGATGCTAAACAATCCGTTTGCTGGTCAAGGTGGCGCTAGTGGTTTTGGTGGTCAATCAGCGGGCGGCGGGCAAGGTGGTTTCCGCTGGGAAGACATCAAAGACCAGTTTGGTGAAGGTGAAGCGTTTGGCGATGGTAGCTTTCGCTTTGATGATATCTTTTCTGCATTTGGTCGCGGTGCACGTGGTTCAGCGAATGGGCAGGCAGGTGGTCGCTCTCAAAATAGTGGTTTTGACCAATTTGGTGGTGGTTTTGGGACACAAGATAGCAAAGGTCAAGACCAACATGCAGAGATTACCGTTGATTTGTCTTCGGTATATAGCGGTGACGACTACAGTATTAAATTAAACGTTCCGGTTCGTCAGCCTAATGGCAGTGTCGATTACGAAAATAAAACCCTCAAAATTAAAATTCCTAAAGGCATCACTGATGGCAAGCAAATTCGTTTGACAGGTCAAGGTGCGGCTGGCGGCGGTAATGGTGAAAACGGTGATTTATTTTTAAAAGTGAAAATCCGTCATGCAGACAATATTCGTATCGAAGGTGTTGATGTTTATCAAACCGTCAACATCGCCCCATGGGAAGCCGCGTTGGGTGAAAAAATCAACCTCACGACACCAGCAGGTACGCTTGGTGTGACGATTCCTAAAAATAGCAAATCCGGTAGCAATTTGCGCTTAAAAGGTAAGGGCATCCCTGCCAAGCAAGCGGGCGATTTGTATTTAACTTTAAACATGGTCAACCCTGATATCAGTACCGAAACCGCTACCCAAGCTTATGAGCAGCTAAAACAAGCTTTTTCTAATACCAATATTAGTCGTTAATGACCGCCAAGAAATACTTAAATCGAAGCAGAGATAAAGACCATACGATAACAATAAAATAAAGAGCAAACGAGGATAATCGCTATGAAACACTCGCCTGAATTTACCGATATTATCATGAGCTTAGATGAGCTAGTATCGGCCTGTGGCCAAGAGCGCCAATGGGTTATCGAATTGATTGAAGAAAATATCATTGAGTATGACGTACCAGAACGTGAGCAATTTACTGGCTATCAGCTAACGATTGTGCGCCGCGCATCGCGTTTGAGTCGTGACTTTGAAGCCAGCGTGCCAGCGATTGGTTTGATACTAGAGCTATTAGGTGAGGTGGAGCAACTCCGCCAATTAAAACATCAGCTGGATATGCAAGCACCCGTCATTGAAGTGGATATTGAACACTCAAAGCAGCCGCATTAGCAGTAAATAGTAGACAATAAAAAAGGGCCTTATCTGAACTGACCCCCATAAGTTGGACACAACTTATGGGGGTTATTTTATGAAGTATGACATCGACTTTAAACTAAGGGTGATAGCCTATTATCAACAAGGACATTCAGGCATTGCTACCGCAAAGCATTTTAATATTAATGATAAAGATGTTTTTAAGTGGGTAAACCAGTATTTAAAAGACGGTATACTTGCAATCAAACCTAAAGCTGGCAAAGCCATCTACAGTAGCGAGTTCAAGCTTCAAGTCCTGACCACAATGGCAGGTGAAGGTTTAAGTCAATCGCAAGCCGCTTTGAGGTTTAACATTAGCTCGCCTGCGCTGATTAGTGTATGGCGCACCGCCTATGCTCGTCATGGTATGCTAGGCTTAACTGCCAAAGCTAAAGGACGACCTACTGTGAAGCACCCTTATCTCACTGACAAGCCTGAGCATGAGAAGAGTATAGAGGAGCTCAAACGCGAGAATGAAAACCTCAAAGCGGAGAACGCCTACCTAAAAAAGCTCGATGCCTTGCTCAAAGAGAGGAAAGCCAACCAGACAAAGCAAGGCTCGTCAAAGGACTAAGAGATCAGCATCCGCTCGCTTACTATTACTCATTGCGGATATAGCAAGGAGCAGCTTTTACTATCATCTGCGTGTTCTGCAAGCGACAGACAAGTATGCCGATCTTAAACAGCGTATCAGTGACGTCTATCATCACCATAAAGGTCGGTATGGCTACCGTAGAATCACTCAAACGCTTAAGAACGAAGGACTAAGATACAACCACAAGCTCATCGCACGGCTTATGAACGAGCTTAAACTTACCGCGAGAATCAGACGACAAAAGTATCGTTCCTACAAAGGACAGTGCGGCGTTATTGCCAAGAATAGGGTCAAACGTAGGTTTAGAGCAAAAGCGCCAAATCGCAGGTGGCTGACTGACATTACTGAGTTTAAAGTGGGCGATGATAAACTGTATCTGTCACCCATACTCGATTGCTTTAATAATGAGATCATCAGTTATGAATTATCAAGACGACCCGTATATGACTTGGTGAAACAGATGCTTGATCGCGCGCTCAAAGGCATATCATTAAAGCGCAGGCTCAAGGAGCAGCTAACGCTGCATTCAGATCAAGGGTGGCACTATCAGATGAAACCGTTTGCAACAACGCTAAAAGCCAATAACATCCAGCAAAGTATGAGCCGAAAAGGTAACTGCTTAGACAATGCGCTGATGGAGAGCTTCTTCGGTACGCTCAAGTGTGAGACTATTTATATTGAAAAGCCATCGAGTATTGAGGCGTTAGAGCAACAGATTCATAAGTATGTGCATTACTACAATCATGAAAGAATTCAGCTTAAACTAAAAGGACTGAGCCCTGTACAATACAGAGCTCAGTCCTATCTTTAATTAAACCGTCCAAGTTTCGGGGGGCAGTTCAATCAGACCCTTTTTTATTGCCAGAATGAATAACGGACTAAAGCTTAACGAGAATACGTTGGATCAGCAGCTGCCGTAAATAGTACGTCAGTCGATGAGTTCAGTGCTGTTTCTGCCGAGTCTTGTATCACACCGATGATAAAGCCAATTGCCACCACTTGCATGGCGATTTCGTTTGGAATACTAAACAAGCTCGCCGCCAATGGAATCAGTAGTAACGAACCACCAGCGACACCAGACGCACCGCAAGCACTAATCGTTGCTACCAAACTTAGCAGAAGCGCTGAAGCAAACGTCACTTCGATACCCAAGGTATGCGCCGCTGCAAGTGTTAAGACGTTGATCGTAATCGCCGCGCCTGCCATATTAATGGTCGCACCCAGTGGAATCGTCACCGAATAAGTATCTTCGTGCAGACCCAGTTTACGCGCAAGGTTCATGTTGACGGGAATGTTGGCAGCGGAACTACGCGTAAAGAAAGCTGTAATTCCTGACTCACGCAGGCAAGTGAATACTAGTGGGTAAGGGTTTTTACCAGTCTTAATAAGCACAATAATAGGGTTGGCGACCAAGGCGATAAATAGCATACAACCGACCAGTACCATCAAGATACGCGCATAACCAGCCAACGCGCCAAAGCCTGTCTCCGCGACGGTATTGGCAACCAAGCCTAAGATACCAAAAGGCGCTAAGGCAATGACCCATTTCACCACTTGTGAGATGGCATCCGCGAAATCACCGACGACAGTACGAGCCGTATCGCTAGCTTGACGTAGCGCAAAGCCAATGATGATTGCCCATGCCAAGATACCAATATAGTTGGCTTCAGCAATGGCGCTGATAGGATTGGCCACCAAATTCATCAGCAGATTGGTCAACACCTCTTTTAAGTTCGCCGGTGGTACTTGCTCGATAGTAGCATTCACCAACGTCAGCTCGGTCGGGAACAAGAAGCTTGCGCCCACCGCAGTCAGGGCGGCCAAAAAAGTGCCGAACATATACATAATGAGCACGGGCTTAACGAAGACTTCATTGCCGCTACGATGCTGACTAATCGCTGCGATGACCAAAGTAAATACCAGTATCGGTGCCACCGCTTTTAGTGCACCCACAAATAGCGTCCCTAACAAGCCTAGTGCTATACCAGTATCTGGTGCTAGCCAACCAATCAGTACGCCTAATATCAAACCAATAATAATGAGCGGCACCAGACCTATACGCTGGTACATCGCAATTAGTGAACGCATCTATACATCCTCGATTTAGTCAATATTCCAAATTATTTATAAATGATGACCGCATTAACCTTGCTTAAAATACGCATTGTACGCTCGGTTGCTTGGTCGCCATTTTGAAATAATTCGACTGTAAATAAGACGTTTATAGTGAAAACAGAAAAATAATCGAAGGATGGTAGCATTTTTTAGGATAAGAGCCTACCTTTACCACCAACCGACATAGGCGGGACAGGTGAAGGTAGAGACTTAATATGAGAAAAATTGACGTGGATTCTCTGATGAGAAATCGTGCTTTTCGTGAGAAATGAGGAGGTGTTAGGGCGCAGGCTGCAACTTAAACTTTAAAATGCGTCAGCTCATAGCCTAATTGTTGATAGGCTTTATACTTATTACGACCTTCTTGAACACTGGTCGCGTCAGGTTTAATCAGCTCAAGAATACGGGTAGGTTGGGCATTGCTGGTTGCTTGCATAAAAGCATTGACGGGCTGTGTTGTTGTATTAATAACGATACCGTTGAAATCTGCTGGCATATAGCCGCCAAGCAGAACAGGCGCTAATCGTTTGTTAATATCAATCTCAGGATCATTGCCTTTAGTATTGTTGGTTAAAAGGCGTTGATGCGGTATAAAGCTTGTCGCTTCTTGTGCCCATAGCGCCTCATCAAGCGTCGATGATAATTCTGCGTCATCACCCACAAGAATGAGCAGCGATTGGCTGCTTTTATTGAGTGCCGTTTGGGTCAACTGACAAATAAAGCCCAAGAAATCTTGGGCTTTACTGTCGCTTAATACATAAAAACTGATCTTCATAGAATTGTTTTCATAAAGTGATTTTCATCAAATAGTTTTCATAAATTGACTGTCATTGATTGACTAAACCATGTCTGCGCTGTTTTTTAAGTATTGCATAAATAACGGTACAGGGCGACCAGTCGCGGCTTTATCTTTACCCGAGTTCCATGCCGTGCCAGCGATGTCTAAATGCGCCCATGCTTGACCTTCTTCGACGAAGCGCGACAAGAAGCATGCAGCAGTTACAGCACCTGCACCTTTACCACCGATGTTTTGCATGTCAGCGATAGGCGAGTCGATCTGTGCTTGATACTCGTCATCCAACGGCATATGCCAGATGAGATCGCCAGATAGGTTGCTGGCATTTTCTAAATCAAATAAGACATCTTCATCATTACTAAAGACAGCCGAGCGGACATGACCCAGTGCAACCACGCAAGCGCCGGTCAATGTGGCGACATCGATGATAGTTTTTGGTTGATAACGCTGTACGTAGCATAAAGTATCTGCCAATACTAAGCGACCTTCCGCATCGGTATTTAATATTTCAACGGACTTACCATTCATGGCTTTTACGATATCGCCTGGGCGCGTGGCATCACCTGATGGCATGTTTTCTGCACAAGCGAGAGCACCAACGACGTTGATCGGTAGACGCGCTTCACATAAAGCTTTAATCGTACCGAGTACAGAAGCTGAACCACCCATATCAAATTTCATCTCATCCATCGCCGCACCGGGCTTGATTGAGATACCACCTGAGTCAAACGTGACGCCTTTACCGACTAATACGATAGGCGCGTCATCATTTGCTGCTTGCACAGTGTCATCGTTCTTTTTAGAGGCTTTTTTGTTAGCAGCCTTGGTTGGTAGTTTATCAGTCAAGGCTTTTAGGCCGCCACTAACTTTGGCACTGCTAGTCGTGGATTTATCAGCGTCGGCGCTAAAGTTTGACTTACCGCGATACTCCATGAGTACCAGCTTGCCTTCTTTAGTAGAGCCTTGCGCGACTGCTAAGAAGCAATTCATGCCCAGCGCTGACATCTCATCTTCACCCAGTACGGTGACTGTTAATAGGTCAGGGTAGGTTGCTGCTAGCTCTTGGGCTTTTTCTGCCATGTAAGCTGGGAAGCAGATGTTGCCTGGTTCGTTAGCCACATCACGAGTCAAGCTTTGACCAGCAAATACTGACTCTGCGAATTCTAATGCTGGCTGTAGTGATTCGTCAGCTAGTAGATAAATATCAGTTAGCGCAGGTGTGCTTTGCTCAGATTTGTATTTGTCAAAACGATAGGTCGCGGCCAATAGATTGAGGGCAAACTGACCAAATTGGTTTTCTTCAAGCGTGTCGCCTAACGCAACGGTGATAGAGGATACCCGTTTCTGTGTGCTGCTATAGATGGTTTGAGTGATTTTTTGCAAGACCGTATTGTTGAGCTTATCAACGTTGCCAACACCGACCAATAATAGCTGGATAGGGTTTTGCTTAGTGGTTTTTTTATCACCCGCTAATGCATAATCAACTACCGTTTCGCCAGCTTTACCGTTGAAGTGCGAGACTTCGATCAATTGCTCGATACGAGTGCTATAGTCTGTCAACACCGATTGAGCAAGGATGTTTTTTTTGTCATCGATTAGGACGACTAGGCAGGCCTCGTCTTTATTTTTAGCTTCTTTTTTTAGAATTTTTTGAGTATGAGTTTTTGGCAGGTGCTGAGATAATTTAATATTCATATAGTTATCCTTATTAGAGTTATAAATTTAGAAGTGCAAATCAGTGATGAAGACAATATCAGCATTTTACTACTCTTATGTCGCCTCACTATTTTTTAAATTTTTAAATTGCTTATTATTGTAGTGTAGCATATCAGCGAATCGCTGCGCAGTCGGCAAGGATTAGGTAATGTTTTCGTTTAAATTTGCTGCACTATCTTGCTAAGGCGTATGGGACGTTCTACGACGAGTCTGCTAGTGGCTGAAAACGAGCTGGAAACAAGCTAAAAGCAGGCAGCCGCCATACTATCGAATGTATGACGATTACGCACAGTGACAGTGACAGTGACAGTGACATTAACCATTAACCAAGTCGTCAGTCGCAACCAAAGCCGCAAATCTATCTTGCAAGGCCGCCATGGCAGTATCGTGCATCACTTCAGCGCTGATGCCCTCTCTTTTAGCACTAGGAAGTGCGCGAGTGGCACAGGCATCATGGCAAACAAAATTATCAAAGCCTAAATCAAACGCTGCTCTGACGCTAGAGCTGACACACATATGACTCATAAAGCCTGCAAAAATAACCTGTTTTTTTCCGGTCGCTGAGATAAGTGCCTGAAGCTGAGTGTCATGAAAGGCATTAGGATGCTTTTTGGTGATTATTTTTTCGCCATCCATTGGTTTTAGCTCGTCCACAATAGCGACGTTAGCAGACAATGGGTCAAAAACATTGCCATTGTCTTCGCCATGATGAGCGATATGAAAGATAGGAACGTCTTGCTTACGGGCTTTATCCAGCAATAGGCGCGCGTTTGCAGTTGCTTTGCTGCCTGCTTGACCTAATGGCATGGCGCCATCGATATATTCGTTTTGATAATCAATAAAGACGACAGCGCAGTTTGACCAATCAAGCGCATCGAATGCGCCACCAGCGAGTTCAAGTAGGGTAGAGGGTGTAGATGTGATTTTGTTCATTATTATTCTCCATTGATCGATATAAAAATATTTTTTGTTTTTACTTAGCGATGTCACTCAGTCTAGCAATTAATATTAGTCATACGCGCTCAGTGATACGAATGACAAACAAACCTTTATAAAATAAATAAAGCAAAAACTTAGTGGAAGAGACATCGTTCATTTAATCTTATTCAGGATTTGGTTACCGCTTCATCCAATATTTGCTATATTTCTCTCTCACTGTCAATAATGCGCTATCAGCAAGGTGTAGGTAATGTTTTCAAACACATTTCACAGTCATTTTTTATCAAAATATGCTAGCATTAGCGGTTACGTTTATCGCTTATCTTTATATCATTTGACTTATAAGTGGCACCGTTACGTTGATATCTATTTAAGTGTTTGTCTGTTTAGGCATTTGAGTAGCATTACGCTGGTAACACCATACTATTGCGCTTGCCTCTGTCAGTCAGCACGCGATACACCGTCCACATATCCACTGTTAAAGAGTACCTATTGTGATATTACGCCGCTACATGACCCAACAAGTTGCCTCAACCACCGCTTTGGTATTGGGGTTTTTGGTGGTTATGATGCTTGGTGGCCGTCTGATACGTTACTTTGGCATTGCCGCAGAAGGCAATCTAGATATCAGCTTATTATTTACCATCATTGGTTATAACTTGCCGTATTTTTTAGAGCTGATTTTGCCCTTGGCTTTTTTTATTGCTTTAATGCTGGTGTTTGGGCGCTTATATGTCGATCAAGAGATGGCGGTTATCAATGCCAGTGGTGTCTCACGCGGCAAACTGGCTCGGCTGATGACTCCCTTGATACTGGTCTTATTCGTTGGCGAGGCCGCGTTATCAGTCGTCGGAAAACCGTGGGGTGTACGCTCATCTGAAGCTATTTGGCAGCAGCAAGCCTTTACCAGTGCTTTTGATTTGATTCGCCCCAATGAGTTTATCAGTAGTGGCAATTATCATCTTTATGTTGGCAGCCTTAGCGATGACAAAAAACAGCTACAAGATGTGATACTTATTCAGTCTGAGCCAAAAGCTAAAGGTAGCAACGCCAAAGCGGCTGCTATGGATGTCGATAATACGATTGATCCTGAAACCGCAGAACAATTAGCGATTCCAGATGTACCGCAAGCGCTGATAAGCAAGGGCGATAAAAACATCAGTAAAGACACCATTACTTTGGCCAAAAGAGCCGAGCAAGTACAGACAGGTGACAAGGGCGTGACCCAGTTGGATTTATTCCAAGGGCGTCGTTACGAGGTCGGTGCGGGCAGCTTGAAGTATAATCAAGTCGGCTTTGATCGCTATCGCATTACCTTGACGGAATCCTCACAAGATGTGATCACCGAAGACAATATCGAAACCCAAGCAATCGGACCGTTATGGCAAGCGGCAACTGGCAGTGCCCAGTTCGGTGGTGAAAATGCGCTGCGTGCGGCACAGGGTGAGCTTGGCTACCGTTTTGCTTTGCCGTGGCTGATGATTATCGCGCCGATGCTCGCTGTCCCACTGGCGCAAGTACGTCCACGCCAAGGTCGTTGGTTACGCCTATTTCCTTCGATTTTATTGTTTGTCAGCTGTGCGCTGGGTATCATTTCACTCAAAAACGCTGTGAGCAAAGGCAGTGTGAGCGTTTGGGCGTATGCTTGGCTGATTTTAGGATTTATGGTATTGGCACTTTATATGAATTGGGGTAGCCGTGTGCAGCACCGATTGCGCTTTCGCAAACCAGAGAATGGGTCTCTAACAGTTGCCGATCATCAAAGCAGTGGCTCACAAGGAGGGCAGTCCTCATGAGTGCTTTATTCTCTAAATCTCCCAATGCTGACTCGCAAAACGCGAATGCTCAGTTTGCCAAAAAACCTGCCAATCTAAAAGTCCTTAGCCGTTACGTCAAACTGAATGCTTTGCTAGCAATCGTCGGAGCGGTTATAGGTCTGTGGGCATTACAACTGGTATTTTCTTATTTGTCTGAGCTGGATTCGTTAGATGATAGCTATACAATGGGTGAGGCGATTAAATATATCTTTTATCGCTCGCCTTATTTTTTAGAGCAGTTTATCCCGACGGGTGCATTGCTCGGTGCAGTGGTCGGCTTGGGTTTACTCGCCAATAAAAGCGAGTTGGTCGTCATGCGCGCCGCTGGCGTTAGCGTCTATCGCATCGTTGGCTGGGTATTACAGCCTGCTTTGATTTTTGTACTGCTCGCCTTGCTCATCAATCAGTTTATTCTGCCGCACTCTAATCAATTGGCAAAAGAGATTAACGATGAAGACAGCACTTCGTTGGTCACATCAGTGCGCGGTTATTGGACAGTGCAACCACGTTTTGAGAATACAAAAGCTGGTCGTACTAAGCCGGATGGTAGCGATATTTTGTATATCGATTATGCCGATGTGCAAGGC
Source organism: Psychrobacter sp. PAMC 21119 (assembly GCF_000247495.1). NCBI lineage: Bacteria > Pseudomonadati > Pseudomonadota > Gammaproteobacteria > Moraxellales > Moraxellaceae > Psychrobacter > Psychrobacter sp. PAMC 21119. Next base: position 70,023 of record NZ_AHVZ01000011.1, read on the forward strand.
AATATCGGCGAGGTCAAACGTTGGCATTTAGACAATAATGGCAATCTACAAACGGCTGTTCACGCTGAGGGTGGGCAGTATATTGGTCGCGAACCTCTGGATACAGTCAGTAGCCAGCCGAGCGAGCAGTATCGTTACGAGTGGGCGTTGAATAACATGACCAAGCTGATGATTAATCAAGGCTTTGAGAGTAGCCAAGCGATCTCGCCGTCAGATACCTTAAGCTTGCCCTTTGCGCCTGAATCAGTATATTTGCTCACCCGAAAAGCCGAAGATCTGTCATTGACCCAGCTATACGAGCATCGTCAGTTTATGCGCCAACAAGGTCAGCGCTCTTTGAGTCATGAGCTGGCTTTTTGGCAAAAATTGCTATCACCATTATCGATATTGTCGTTGGTGATCGTTGCTTGCTCCTTTGTCTTTGGCTCACTGCGGACGCATAGCTTGGGCTTGCGTATCGTGGTGGCATTATTGTTCGGCTTGCTGTTTAGTTATGTGCAAGACTTGGTTGGCTTTGTCTCATTGGCGACTGGATTTTCGCCGTTATTGATGGTGCTACTACCGATCATTGCCAGTGCGATATTGGGTGGGTATTTGCTTAAGCGACAGATGTAGCGAGATATAATCTGCTACAGAAGAGCCCGCTAAAACTATATGTTTTAGCAGGCTTTTTATTTGTGTCATGTTCAAAAATCTAGTCTTTGGTCGCCATCGTAATCGTATAGGTTTTGCCTTGCTTGATTTTGTCGCTATTGCCAAACACTTCGGTAAATGAACGCTTCACAAACTGACGTAGGCCATTGATTGTCACCACATAAAAGCGGCCACCTTTACGCATGCGCGCATAGGCATCGAGGAAATATAGATAATGCTGCTCTTTACCCACTTTGGCTGGCAAGTTCGACATCACGAGGCTAAAGTCTTTGTCTTTTGCCACGTGATTGAAGCCGTTTGATAAATGTACATCGACATTTTTCAGACCGTTTTTCTCGCAATTTAGGCGCGCATATTCTACCGCCATAAAGTCTTTATCAATCAACGTATGCAGACCGTTTGGACATTCACGCGCCGCCGTCATGCCAAGCACGCCATAGCCACAGCCCAAATCGATTGAGTCATCATCCGCTTCAAAATCCACATAATCGAGTAGCATCAAGCTACCATCATCGAGCTTTTGCGGTGAAAAAATACCCCACGTGGTCGAAAAATCAAACGGCTTGCCCAGTACATCTTGGCGAAAGTTAATGTCTTCGCGCCAATGTTGGGCACTTTTCAACAGGTCAGCAGGGGGTCTATGGCTCATAGGATTCTCGAATAATGGATAAATAAAAGGCGGTGCATCGCTCAGTTATGCAGCGTGCACATCATACGCGTATTGTAACGAGAAAAGAGCGGGTTTGCAGCTATGGATTGATGAAATTGTATTGTAGGAAGTTGTCATTGTAAAAATTGTGGTGGGAGCTGATCGCGCCTTCTGCTTGTATCTGTACCTCCGAGCGGGGCGGTCACTATTGGCTAATGGCATTCCTACTCAGCGATACTACCCTCAGCCTAGTGACGCAGCCCGCTCAGATGCACAGGATGCCGCGACAGTCACGGCTAAAAAACCTAGTTTGATTCAGGTTTAGCTTGTTGTTGAGAGGACAAGTTATTATAGATAAGGTGTGCCATGCGCACCTCAATGGAGAAAACGTCTAAAATCGGTGCGCTGGGCGCACCCTACATCTATCTTGTAGTGTAAGATTAGTTTATAACGATATAGCCTATGAGATTATTATGAATACGACAGAAAAAGGCGATAAATTTGAGGACAAAGTATTATCACTTCTTATGAAGGATATCAAAAGTTTCAGCCTATCGATGGGTCATGAGAGTCATATAAAGGTTTTTAAAAAGAAAAAATATTATTCAAGGTTTCGTAAAGGGGATATAGAGTTTGATATTGCTATCGAAATATATAGAGATAAAAATATTCCAAATTATTCATCATTAATACTTATTGAGTGTAAAGATTATAAAAAAGCGGTTGGTGTTGATCAAATAAATAAGTTTTTACAAGATGTTAGAGATCTTAGTGAGGGCAGTTTTACACATGGTTTAAAGCCAATAATGGCGATTAGCTCTAGATTAGCGAAGTCAGCTTATAATATAGCATTAGAAAGGAATGTAGGACTCATCAAAATAAACGAAAGCGATGGGCTGAAATGGATATTAAATAGAAGCTTTGAAAAATATGGTATCAATCAAGCTCTTAGTTCAGAGGGTATATTCGTGGATAGCGACCAACCAAACTACTATAACTCTAGTTGGTTCTTTTATGCTCATAATAGATGGTTTAGTAGTCTGAAGGAATACCTAAAACACATCACTGGACAGAAAGACGAAGTCACTAAATCTCAAGTAAAATATTTTTCTAAAGATACTTTAGAAGATATGGCTAAAGACGTACTGATAAAAATTGCGTATTTAGACGGTGCTGTTTGCTTATCTGAATTACTATCTTACGAGGTATTAAATAACGTAAAGTTATATCAAAACGTTATTCCATCTGTACATGAGAAGAGTCTACTCGGTAGAGTTGATTTTAAAAGTAATGAAATTTTTATGTATAAAAAAGAAGTTGATGACAAAAAAAGAGATAGATTCACTCTTGCACATGAAATCTCACATATCTTACTAGGACACAGTCAATATCTGGATAAAGATTCACTTGAAGAGAGCGACTTAGATAATCTAGAAGTTTTAGATAACTCTATGGTTGCAAAGCTCGAGTTTCAAGCAAATTACTTGGCAAGCTGTTTGTTGGTTCCTAATGACCAATTAGCAAAAGAATTTTCAAAGATATATTCTAATTCAGGATTAAAACGAAGAGGTGTGTTCTGGATCTATTTAGATAACCAGCCCGAAAACAAAATGATAGCGAACAATATTGTTAGCAAGCTAGCTCGTTACTTTGATGTTTCAAAAAGTGTTATTAGAATTAGATTAATAGGTTTTGGTTTACTTCATGACGAAAGATCGAAACTACTTTAACTCCCTAGATGATGCCCAGCATGCAACTTCTGCAATCTTGTCATCGTAATCAAATCATTATCCTCAAAAGTCTAAGTGCAACCGATACCCAAAATTTTTCCATCCTATCCTCGCAAATGCTTCTTTAACAAATGATCAAACACAAACGGCCCAAATGGCAAAAATGAGCCAAGCACACCTGCAGGCATTGCCCACAGCGGCATTTTTATTTTGCTGGTTGCAATCAACAGCATCAAAATATAGGCAATAAACAATGCCCCATGCGCCATACCGACATATTTCACTGCTTCAGGAATACCCAGCATGTATTTTAGTGGCATGGCGATACCAAGCAATAATAAAAAAGAAGTGCCTTCTAAGTAACCCATGATGGTCAGGTTTTTAAGGATAGAATTTTGCCCTTTTGTTAGGGTAGGCAGAGTAGATGGCTGAGCTTGCAACACGTTTTATTCCTTTTACAATTATCAATAAATCTTTGATTTAGACTTTAACCGCGCGGATGATGCTCAGCATGCAACTTCTGCAATCTCGCCGTTGCCACATGGGTATAAATCTGCGTCGTTGATAAATCACTATGCCCAAGCAATAGCTGCACGCTACGTAAGTCCGCGCCATGATTGAGTAGATGGGTAGCAAAGGCATGGCGAAGAGTATGCGGTGATAACTCTTTATCGATACTAGCAACCTTGGCGTATTTTTTGAGCAAATACCAAAAGTTCTGCCGCGTCATGTAGCCACCTTGCGCAGTCAAAAATACTGCTTGGCAATTGCCAGATTTCAAATGCGCAATCAAATCACCACGAGCATGCGTCAGATAATCTTCTAGCGCATCACTGGCATATTCACCTAATGGTACCAGTCGCGTTTTATTGCCTTTCCCTGTGATTTGTAGCCAGCCAGCGTTTAGATTCACTTGCTCTAGTGACAGATTAATCAACTCGCTGACACGTAGACCACAGGCGTATAGCACTTCTAGCATGGCTTTATCACGCAGTCCCAGCGCGGTGCTGGTATCGGGTGCAGCGAGTAGATTATCAACATCGCCCTCGCTTAAGTCCTTTGGTAGTGGACGCCCAAGTTTAGGGCTTTTGATACGCTCGCAAGGATTGTCTTCGCGTAGATTACTGGCAATCATCCATAGATAAAACTGACGCAAGCTTGAGAGCATGCGTGCTTGGGTACGTGGGGTTTTGCCATCTTGGGTAAGGGTTGATAAGCAGTGCAGCACGTCATCAGGCTGCCAGCGGGTCAGGGCGATAGGATTGGTCAGCTCGCAAGAGCGCAAATCGCGCACATAAGCATTACGCGTACGTGTTGCTAAACCACGCGCCAGCATCGCTTGACGAAACTCAGTGATATAAGTTGGTTCGTCGTCTACTGCCAGCGCCTTGGGTTGGCGCTGTTGCACGGCACGGTCGCGACTCATAAGTGATGGCTCATAAAATAATGCTCAATTATTAAATATTAGGCAGGTTCTAAGCACCATAACGAGGTCACTTCCGCACTACGTGCCGCATAAAGAGGATCGGTATCGTCTTGACTGCGACCATGCTTAGGTGTGGTATCGAGACGGTATTTCACTTTTAAACCGCTATCTGCAAACCAACCCAATAGCTCATCACGAGTACGTAACTGTAGATGTTCCGCCAAATCCGACAGAATCAACCAGAGCTCACCTTGCTTAGCTAAGTGAGATTTCGCGCCCTGCAAAAATCCACGCAGCATCTCGCTATTAGCATCATAGACGGCGTACTCTAAAGGCGAGCTTGGCTTAGCAGGTAACCAAGGTGGATTACAGACAATCAGATTAGCGAGAGGTGCATCAGTCGGATACAAATCTGCTTGCTGCAACTGTACGTTAGCCAGTTGTAGGCGTGTAAAGTTTTCGCTGGCGCAGGCCAAAGCACGTGGATTTAAATCCGTGGCAATCACCTGTTTGACACCGCGCTGCGCTAAGATAACGGCGAGTAAACCAGTGCCAGTACCGATATCATAAGCAACCTCATGAATTTTTGGCAGTGGTGCATCAAGCAGTAGCGGTACATACTCATGCCGTGTTGGCGCAAAAACACCATAATGCGGGAATATCGATAGACCTAGGCTTTCAATTGGGACGCCTTTTTCGCGCCACTGCGCTGCACCAAGCGCCCCTTGCAAATCACGAAACGACAGCACGCATGATTCGTCTATCGTTTTATCCAACTGGCCAAAAGCTGCTGTGCAGGCCGCACTGACATCAGGGGCGCGGCGTAGCTGGCTGACATAATTGGCATCAAGCTCTAGTAGCAAACGGCTTAATATACGCGAGCGTTGAGCTTGTATTTGGCGCTGCTGGTGAAATAGGTTAGGGATTTTATTAGCGTTTACTGTATTAGGTTCAGCCGCAGATTTATTAGCCGCTTTCTTTATTTTGCGCTGCTCGGAGCGCTCATTGGTACGCTCGATGCGCCGAGCGAGGGCTTGTAGTAATTGCTTGGCATTATGAAAGTCACCACGCCACAGCAGTGACGTGCCTTCGCAAGCCAAGCGGTAAGCCTCATCTGCGGTCGTTTTGTCATCGACCAATACAATACGCGCAGGCGGTAGATGATTGCTTTCCGATAACCAGCGGGCATTATGGAAAATGTCGTTTCCGTCTTTATTTTCGAGCCACTGCACATACTGTTTTTCGGTTGGTAACACGTTATCTACCTTTAATTTGTGAATGGTATGTTTGGTACAAAGCAAAGATATCTTGATGCTATATAGAGCTAATTGAATGCGTTCAAATATTCTTTTTCTTAACCAAATAACGATAAAGCGTGGCGCTGATTGGTGCATCCTCATCGCCAGCGACCGTTATTTCATCAGGATCGATACTTAGATCTACATTTTCAGCCAGCGTTTCTTGCTGGACAAGCTCATGCCCCAAATGACGGCAGAAATTAGGAATGTCACGAGTGGTGGCTGGGTCGGTAGCGAGTATTTCAATCACCTCGCCAGCATCGGCTTTGCGGATGGTTCGATGCAGCATCATGACAGGCTCAGGGCAGATCAGCCCTTGAGTATCTAAATGATGATTGATCGTCGTTTGCGTGGTAGAAGTGTTCATAATAGTCATTCAAATCGATAATATAAGGTGAAAGTTTTTTGCGTCATTTATAAGTATATTTTGATAAGCATGTTTTACGCTTCTTCAGCGATTTCATTGTCTTTTTCTACTTCTAAAAAATTAAAAAAGCGCTTAAAGCTTACTTTAAATAAAAACGCCACACCTAGCCAGCAGGATAACCCTAACCAAGCGGTATCAGCGAATAATAACCCACCAACCAATATGATGGTCGAGACGCCAATACTCATGGCAATCATTGACGCCTGGTTTAAGCGATAACGATAAATTACCAGCGCATCATAAATAGTAATAGGAATCGTGAGCGCAACCAAGGCATAGGGTAGGTTATAGAAAAGTTGATAAAGCAGCTGATTGTCATGAAAGGCTTTGATACTGGCAATGGTGCCAAAGACCACAAAGGCGAGAATGGCGGCATAAATAAGATAAATCGCTATTTGATTCGCTCGCTGTGCGCCTTTGATACGGGCGATGGCAAGCGGCGCAAAACCATGTTGCGATTTTTTTTGCAAAGAGTGGTCTGAGACAGTGGTCATAATAATCAGGCATTTATCCGTGTAGAGTGACGATATGTCAGAAATTGGCGCTGTTTTAACAGCAGGCTTGTCGCTGATTTAATCGGCTTTGATGGCGTCGATGGCGATACTGCTACTCGGGTCAGCAAAGTAAGTCGACATCAGAATACAGGCAGAGATGTCATCGATTGGGTCGCGTTCATGCTTAATCCAACCGTTATCCCACGCGATCTCACGCGCCGCCACTGAGGTCAGGCGCTCATCACAGAGGCTCACGACCACTGGTAGATGCTGTTCCATGACTCGATGCGCTAGGCGACGGGCAAATTTATGCGCACGCTTCGACAGCATTGAGCTGCTACCATCCATATTAAGCGGCAACCCCACCACCACTTTTGTTACACCCCAGACTTTGATAATACCTAGCAGATTATCCCAGTCCGGTTGACCATTATTCATGGCTAAAATATCAAAGGCACGCGCAGTCTCGGTAATAGTATTGCCTAGCGCCATCCCCATTTTTTTAACCCCGTAATCGAGCGCCAAAATAAGATGAGGCTTAATAACTGGTTCCACCACAGAACTGTCAGCAGTTTCGATTTCAGTGCTAGTATCAGACTCTATAATCATTATGCGCGCTTCCTGTTTCTGTTGGGCGTGATTCTTCTGTTGGGCGTGATTCATTTGGCTTAACGGCTTTAATTTGAATGCGGCTTTATTTAAACGGATAATTTAACCATCATAACCAATCATTAAGCATGACCAATATCACTACTAAGGTAGTCAAAGTTAACGCCAATCTTATCAGCGGCGATTTGCCAACGTTCTTCAAATGGCGTATCAAACAATAAATTCAGATCAGCAGGACAGACGAGCCAGTCGCCACTAGCAAGCTCTTGATCGAGCTGTTTTTTACCCCAGCTGGCATGACCCAAGCACAGCTGATAATGACCAACGCCTTGACCGGCGGCGATACGCTTGAGGATATCTTGGCTGGTAGTAATACAGACATTCTCTGAGATCGCAAAAGACGATGCCCATTCTGGTTGACCCGTATGCAGCACAAATCCAACCTCTGGATACATCGGGCCGCCTTCTAATGCCACATCTTCCATCACTTGTGCATCTGTCACTTCAATGTCTAAATCTTCTAGCAGTTTGCCCACACGTGCCTGCTCTAATGGACGATTGACCATCAGACCGAGTGCACCGTGTTTATCATGACGGCAAATATAAATCAGCGCCTGCTCAAACCTTGGGTCTGACAGTTCTGGTGCCGCGATTAAGAAATGATGGGTCAAATTGGCTTTAGACATAGAAACAAATGCAACCTAGTATTAAAGGTAAAATAATAGAGATGACACACCACTATATGGCGATACTGAGGTGAAAATCAACCAAAGCAAATATTTAGCGGTTATGAGATGCTAGGGCGTGTCCTCATTTTTAAAATGAGGACACGCCCTAATGACGACAAGGTTCTTTACTTAACGTCCGTTAATAAACTGCGGGCGTGGTCGCGGGTAACGTCAGTGATGATCACACCACCAGACATGCGTGCCAGCTCATCGATTTGCGCGCTATCGGTCAGTATTAATAGCTCGCTTTCGGTTTGCTCGTCATGGTGTTTTTGTACCAAGATATGCTGATGCGCTTGCGCCGCGACTTGTGCTTGGTGAGTAATGGCCAGTAACTGCTGCGTCTGCCCAAGCGCGCGCAGCAGCTCACCGACCACTTGCGCCGTGCCGCCACTGATACCGACATCGACTTCATCAAATACCAGCATGGGCTTGGCAGCATTATTGTCAGCATTGGTTGCTTGTAATACCTGCATCACCAGTGCCATTCGTGACAGCTCGCCGCCTGAAGCGATTTTATGTAGTGGTTGAATTGGCATGCCGACATTGGCGCTAAATAATAGGTCAATATCATAGCAACCTTGCGCATTATATTGGCTAGGTTCGGTCTTTTTGGTAAAGACAAACTCGCAGCGCGCGTTGGGCAAAGCTAGCGGTTGTAACTGTTTAACCAGTTGCTTACTGACAGTGGGCGCAGCTTTTGAGCGCTCTTTATTTAACTGCGTTGCTAGCGCAAGGTAATCTTTCCAAGCCTGTTCAATTTGTGCTGCCATGGCATCGCTGCTTGGCTCGTTTTCTAGCTGCTCTAATTGCGTTTCCCAACCTTTAGCTTCCTCGATTAAGTCGCTCGCTGGCAAGCTATGTTTACGAGATAAGCGATGACCTAAGCTGATAAGACTGTCTAGCGTTTGCAAACGCTCAGGATCAGGCAGTTGTTGTTCAGCATAATCTGACAGTAAGCCTGTTACCTCAGTGATTTGCTGCTGCGCTAAATGCAGTTGCTCGGAGGCTTGCTCAAAGGTTTGACTGACGCTCATTTGGTTATCACAAAGCTTAATCGCCTGCCCGAGTAAGGTCATGACATCTGGCTCATCCGTGTCATTATCAAGCAGATGCAAGCCATGACTGGCCTCGATCATCAAAGCTTCGATATTAGACAGCTCTTCGTGCTCCGCTTCGACTTCTGCATAATCAACCGCCAATAACGGCGCAATGTCAGCTAATTGACTCTGCAATAATTGCATACGGTCTTGGCGCTGAGCCTCACGGCTCGCAATGTCATCAGCACGGCGTTTAAGCTGCTGATAAGCTTGATAGCTGCTGGTCGTTTGTACAGCAAGTGGCGTGATTTGTGCCATCTCATCAAGCCATTGCACCACAAACTGCGGCTTAAGGAGCGCTTGCTGAGCATGTTGGCTATGAATATTAACCAGTAACGTACCGAGGTTTTTCAGTTCAGCCAAACTGACTGGCGTGCCATTCAACCACGCTTTTGAGCGTCCGGTATTGCTCAGCTGACGACGAATCAATACTTCTGGCTCTTCTAATGGTCGGTCATTTTTGGCAAACCAATCGGTGACGACGCTGTTATTTTCCACATCAAACTGAGCATAAATATCAGCGTGCGCCGCGCCATGTCTGACCATCGCACTGTCTGCACGTTCGCCTGCACATAAAGATAGCGCATCCAGTAATAGCGACTTGCCAGCGCCCGTTTCACCAGTGATGACATTAAAGCCTTCAGCCACACTCAACTCATGCTGAGCGATCAACGCAAACTGATGTAAAGTTAATGATACAAGCATCAACGCCTCTCATGACAGACAGTCGACCTCGCATGAAATCATAAGAGGCCATATCTAAAATAGGATAAATAAAGGAATGAAGTCGTTCAGTTGATAATGTTAGCGAGACAAATATGGTTGGCAAATAGTATGATGTTAAATGCCATTAAATACAAATTTTAAAGCCATTAAATCCTGCAAGTCACCCTAAAAAGACTGTCATGAAAATCCATTAAGCTTATGATAAATCAGTAATTACTATCTTAATGATGGTCTTTGTAACGGCAATATTAGGGAGGATAATCCTAATTAGGAGTTACTGTAATAGCAGGGTGTCAGTATAGTAGCGCATCAGCAATAATAGCTCTCAACGCTTCAGTCTTATAGGCGCAAGCCGATAATCTAAGCATGAATCATCAAGCGTTCTTTAACCTAAAAACCAAATAAAATTTTCATTGCCGCTGTAACAAACTTTATAGATATAATGTGGTAGCATAATCTCACATAATGATAAACTCTTACCACTAGATTTTTAATCATTGTACGTCATGACGTGTTGTTACCATATCGCAAATGAATAGTACAACCTAGGTAGAGTAAGCAATTAAATTCGTTACTTATTTTTTAGTTTGGCAATAATTATTTGATAAGGAAGCCACTATGACAGCGGCGCAATTTACCAGTGTAACAGTCAACGCCCAAGCCACGATATCGTATGATGGTCGTTGCTCAAGCCATACCATTATGTTTGAGGATGGTCGGCATAAAACATTAGGTGTGATCTTACCTTGCGACAACTTGGTTGAGCATTATCACTTTAGTACTAACACTTCCGAACGTATTGAGATCATCAGCGGCGAGTGTGAAGTCAAAATAAATGGTGATGAAGAATTCAGCTACTATCGTGCGGGACAATCATTCGTCGTTGAAGGCAATAGTGGTTTTAACTTACGCACAGAGGAAATCGTGCAGTATATCTGTCATTTAGAAGGTTGAGACTATCCCAAGTTAAAGTTTTTAAAAGACAATTTATAACGCCTAAGCCCTCAAAAAGAAATAAATCTTGCGATAAGGTTTATTTCTTTTTTTTGGTAACATTATTTTTTAAGCCCTTCATTAGTTGCTACAATTATCGTCATATTTCCCCTTTCTATCGCAGTGTGCGATACCCACTTTATAACCGGTAGTCCTATTATGGCAAAACCCATTTATTTTTATGGCATTCATGCTATTGACGCGTTACTCGAACACCGTCCTCTTGATGGCCTTAGCTTGTTTGTACAGCAAGGTCGCGAGAGTGACAGTCATGTCCGAGCGATTATGGCGCAGGCAGCAGACAATGGCATCAGCATTCAACCGACGCAAAAAGACAAGCTCACGCAATTGTGTGGCAGTCCGCAGCATCAAGGCGTGGTGCTGAATGCGCGTCCGTTAGGTTTCGCTGATGAAGGCTTGCTTGATATTATTATCGGCCGCGAACAGTGTTTGCTATTGGTTTTGGATCAAATTACTGATGCACATAACTTTGGTGCTTGCTTGCGTACTGCTGTCGCGATGGGTGTTGATGCGGTGGTTTGTCCGAAACATCATGCGGCTAGCCTTACGCCTACGGTTGCTAAAGTGTCAGTAGGGGCGGCAGAAATGATGCCTATTATTAGCGTCACCAATTTGGCACGTACATTATCGCAAATTAAAAACGCAGGTGTTTTTGTATTCGGTACGGCACTCAATGCAGAGGCGAAGCCGATACATGAGGCAGATTTGACGGGCAAGACGGCGATGATTATGGGGTCAGAAGGAGAGGGCATGCGCCGCCTGACGACAGAGAGCTGTGATGAGCTGGTTTATATTCCGATGTCAGGCAATGAACATGGCAACTTACAAAGTCTAAATGTAAGTGTTGCCACGGGTATGGCGCTGTATGAGGTTAATCGGCAGCGTACCTTAGCTGCTGGGCAAGCGTAAGATAGCTCTGATGTAGCGGCTCTAATTTTAGGTAGAGATCAGCTAAATTACCATCATTAAGCACGACATCATCGGCGTGCTGATTGCGCTCTTCGCGACTTAGCTGATTGACCATAATGGCTTTAATTTTTTGTACGCTTTGTTCATCTCGTTGGCTGGCACGGGCTAGCTGAGTATCTACCGCGGCGTCCATGACTAAAATACGCTGGCACAAGTTAGCCAGACCTGCCTCCGCCGCTTCAATGAGTAGTGGCGCTGATAACACCACATAAGGTGAGGTACTGGCGGCCAGCTGTAATTTTGCGGTTTCACGTATCGCTGGATGGGTAATCGCCTCTAGCTCAATGAGTGCCTCAGGGTGGGTAAACACATGGGTGCGCACGGCGGTACGATCCATTTCGCCATTGCCATTCAATACCCAATTACCAAACTTCTTCTGGATTTTGCGTAGGGTTGAGCTGCCTTTAGCAACGACCTGATGAGCAATGACATCCGCATCAATAATATCAATCCCTTGTTCAGCGAACCAATCACTGGCAGCAGACTTGCCACTACCGATGCCCCCGGTTAAGCCAATGACTAAGGTTTTGCTTTTCTTTTGCGGGGTCTGAGGCTCATAAGAATAAGGTGAAGATGCTTGTTTTGACATAATAATGACTTATCTGCTCGATATAATGACAGTGATGGTTATAAGTTGAGAAAGTATTCTGACGCTTATTTTAAGATTTGATGTTTACTTTAAGAGGAGCGATCAAAATACTTTCTAAGACAATCTAGTAAGTATACATGCCGAGATACCAGTTGACGATATCTGAGCCATATAATAAAGCAACAATACCAGCGACAGCGATATAAGGACCAAAGGCAAACGGCTTGCTCTCACCTTGTTTCTTCATCAAGATAATCCCAACGATTGAGCCGAGTAGGGAAGACAGTAAAATAATCAATGGCAGCATCATAGGCCCAAGCCAAGCACCCAATACTGCTAGTAGCTTAAAGTCGCCTTGTCCCATACCGTGTTTTTTGGTGATAAGAAAGAATACTTTGACCACTATCCATAGTGATAAAAATCCAAACAATAAACCCCAAATAGACTGAGTTGGCGAGACAAACCAGCTTTGTGAGTTGACAGCCAATCCTAAGCCCGCTAACGGAAAGGTTAGGCGATCTGGTAGTAGTTGAGTATCAAAATCAATACCAGTTAGCGCAACCAATGTCCATACTAAAACTAAGGCTGATAACCCAGCGGCACTGACCCCAAACTGATAGATGACCAATAGTGACAGCAATGCAGTCACTAGCTCAACCACAGGATAACGCAGGCCGATAGGAGCTTTACAGTCTGAGCAGCGCCCACGTAACAGCAGCCAGCTTATTAAGGGTATGTTTTCATACCACTTTATTTTGTGCGTGCAGTGAGGACAGCGTGACGCTGGTCGACTCAACGTAATAGGGGTATCCGCTGCGACGATATTGGTCAGTGGTATGGTATGCTCTTGCGGCATGTCTGCTTGTTGAGACATAAATTCACTGCATTCTTGACGCCAGCTATAGACCATCATCAGCGGCATACGGTGAATCACCACATTTAAAAAACTGCCCACACAAAGGCCCAACAGACCAAATACGACCAATGCTGCCGCCATATTACTTTGTAGTAATTCTATAAATTGCATTAAGTAGCTTTCCTTTCCGTCATCTTTAACCTACTACTGCACCCATTTGAAAAATCGGCAAGTACATCGCAATCACCAAGCCACCAATCAATACACCCAGTACTGACATAATTAAAGGTTCCATTAAACTGGTTAATCCATCAACGGCGTTATCGACTTCGTTTTCGTAATAGACCGCTACTTTATCTAGCATTTCTTCTAAACTACCAGACTCTTCACCGATACCGACCATTTGAATGGCTAAGCTTGGGAATAAATTGGTAGAGCGTATAGAAAACTGTAGTTGTTGACCAGTAGATACGTCATTTTTTATTTGCTGAATAGCATTGTAAAAAACGACGTTATTAGCCGCTCCCGCCGTTGAGTCTAAGGCATCAATAAGTGGTACACCAGCGGCAAAAGTGGTAGATAAAGTACGCGCAAAACGAGCAATGACTGCTTGATAAGCAATGTTGCCAAATATGGGAGCTTTTAGCACTGCGCGGTCTAAAAGGTCACGGAATTTTTTAGAGCGTTTTTTGGCTTCTGAAAAACCAATAATCGCCCCACCAATGATAATAATTAAAACAAACCACCATGCTTGCATCCACTCAGACATGGCTACTACCATTTGGGTGAATGCTGGTAGCTCCGCGCCAAATGATTCAAATAATCCAGAGAATACAGGGACTACTTTTACAAGTAGAATTATAGTCACGATAATGGCAACAACGATGACCGCAATAGGATATTTCATCGCCTTTTTGATTTTGGCTTTTAATAGTTCACTTTTTTCTTTATAGGTGGCAACCCGCTCTAGCATGGTCTCAAGCGCACCCGACTGTTCTCCAGAGTCAACGAGCGAGCAAAAGAGATCGTCAAAATAGCGAGGATGCTTACGCAGGGCAGAGGCAAAAGTACTGCCGGCTTCAATATCAGCTTTTATTTGCAAGACCAGCTCTTTCATACTAGGATTATCGAGGGAGTCGGCGACAATTTCAAAGGATTGAGTCAATGGCACGCCAGCCTTCATCATGGTTGCCAATTGCCGAGAAAAAATGGCAATATCAATAGGCTTAATAGACTTTTTAAAGGTATAAAGGGGCTTCGGTTTTTTCTTAATACCTTTGACGGTGATGCCTTGTTTGCGCAGAGTAGCTTTTGCCAGCTCTAAGCTACGACTGGTCGTTTCACCTTTTACTTTTTGTCCGCGTCGATTTACACCGTCATAGACAAAGTCTAACAGCATGTCGGTCTTTGCTTTTGCCATGATACTACCCTCAAAATTTGTCCAATATAAATATTGCAAAGATGTACGATGCCAGACTTATTACACAAAGATGGCATACTTTATTTTAACGTAAAAAACCAGTATAACTCTGTTTTATTTTTAAGTACATCTGAGTGGATATTATTGCTCATTTATAAAAGCCAATCTATTAAATCTAAAAGCTATCGATATTGAAATTTCTACCACCGTTATTTCTACTTTTAGCATTTACGATTATTCAGAGGTGACACGCATCATCTCTTGAATACTGGTCACGCCTTGCAATACCTTCAAAATACCAGAACGGCGCAAGTCTCGAAAACCATTTTTGAGGGCAGCATCTTTGATATCTATCGCGTTGCCGTCTTCCATGATAATCCGAGAAATATCAGGGCTGACTTTCATCACCTCATAGATACCTACGCGGCCTTTATAACCTTCACGACATTCGCTACAGCCTACTGGTTCATAGATCACATTGTCTGGGTTGTCTAAATCGGTGTCATTAAAGCCAAGCTCAAGCAAGCTTTGCCGTGGGACGTTAATGGGTTTTTTACAGTTTTTACATAAGCGCCTTGCTAGGCGCTGGGCGATGACCAAGTTTACTGACGTGGCAATGTTAAAGGAAGCCACACCCATATTGCGTAGGCGGGTCAATGTCTCTGGTGCTGAGTTGGTATGGAGAGTCGAAAGTACCATGTGTCCCGTTTGCGCAGCTTTAATCGCAATCTCTGCCGTTTCAAGGTCACGAATCTCACCCACCATGACAATATCAGGATCTTGACGTAGGAATGACTTCAGAGCATTGGCAAAGGTCAGACCAACCTTAGCGTTCACGTTGACCTGATTAATGCCTTCGAGGTTAATCTCGACTGGATCTTCAGCAGTGGAGATATTCGTTGCACCCGTGTTTAGTATATTAATACCAGTATATAGCGATACCGTTTTACCAGAACCCGTCGGTCCGGTAATCAGCAGCATACCTTGCGGTTTATGTAAAGCTTCCAAAAACATTTCTTGTTGGTCAGGCTCATAACCAAGGGCTTCGATGCCGAGCATAGCGGATGACGGGTCCAAAATACGCAAAACAAGCTTTTCACCAAACAGGGTCGGTAATGAGTTGACCCGGAAATCGATGGCTTTATTTTTAGATATTTTAAGCTTGATGCGTCCATCTTGCGGTATGCGACGCTCTGAGATGTCCATCTGTGACATCACTTTTAGCCGTGCTGCGATTTTGCTGGCAAGCTGCACAGGTGGGTTGGCCATTTTTTGCATGACACCGTCGACACGAAAGCGGACACGAAAGGTTTTTTCATACGGCTCAAAATGTAAATCTGAGGCACCCATGCGAATGGCATCAACCAGCATTTTATTGACAAATTTTACGACAGGGGCTTCATCAACACTGTCGCTGAGCTCAGTTTCACCCTCTTCTTCACCATCGTCAAAACCTACATTTAAGTCACTGTCCGAAAAACTATCAAAACTTTGCATGGTATCGGCATAAAGACTTTCAATGCGTTTTTTGAGCTTATCTTCTTCGACGACGACGGTTTCGATAGAGAGGCGAGAGTTAAAGGCAATCGCATCAATGGCATCTATACGGGTTGGGTCGCTTAAAGCGACAAATAAGCGCTGCCCACGTTTAAAAAGAGGCAAAGCATTAAACTTACGCACGATTTTTTCATCGACTAAGTCTTTTGGAATGACATCCAAACTGATCGCGTCAAGATCAAAGAGTGGATCACCAAAAGCTTGAGACAGCATTTGTGCTAGCTGATAAGCATTGGCCAATTTATTGTCTACCAAATAAGGGACGAGTCCGATCTGCTGCTGCTGTGATTCCGTCTGCGCAGTTTTCATATGCGCTTCGCTCACGACACCTTCGCTAATCAGCTGCTGGGCTAGACCACCGTATTTATTGGCTGTAATAGACATAATAACCTCTCTTTGATATCGAATGTTTTGCTAAAATCCGCTTGCTCGGTATTGATGGTTTTCATGAGTAGCCCTTTATCATTAATTATCGCTAACGCTTGTTATAACCGTTTGAGGTAAATAATTTTAAGATGCTGTCATTTTTTAGTATTAATAACACCGTGTGGAATTGATATTGTTTTAGCAGTTATATTTTTTAAAAGCTATATATGGAATATGGCACTATATAAATATGGCACTATATATAAGATATGCCGCTATTTAAAGTATTCCACCCTTAAATCAGTCCATGAGCCATTAATCTACAGAGCGTCATAACTGAGTAAAATTCAATGAAAACAGGACGGCCGTAAAAGCCGTTCTGCTGCAGGTCGCACTATACTATAGCACTTGTGAAATATTTGTTATACTGGCGCGCATATAAGCCAAATTGGCAGGAATACATGAGACAAGGTAAATGAGTATGCAAGCTTGGGTAATTGGCAATTGGAAGCAAAATCCAGCAACGAGCTACGACGTCAATGCGCTACTAGATGACTTATTGACTGCAGTTAATACTGAAGAGCAAGTGGTCAAAAACAGCTGCAGGTTAATGGTGGCTCCCAGTTGTATTCACTTAGCTGCTGTCAGCGCCCGCTTAAAAGATACCTCAGTGCTGTGTGCCGCGCAAGATATTAGTGCGCATAGCGCGAACACTGGTGCGTATACGGGTGATTGTTCCGCGCAGCAAGTTGCTGATGCTGGTGCAACTTGGACGATACTTGGTCACTCTGAGCGCCGTCAATATCATCAAGAAACTCATGATTGCTTGCTGCAAAAGCTGACTCATGCGTTGATGCAAAATTTGGGCGTGGTATTTTGTATTGGTGAGACGCAAGCACAATATGACGATAAGCAAACGCTGGCGGTCATTGATACTCAATTATCGGTTGTAAAGGATTTACTCGCGCAACAGCCCGATCTTGCTGCTTCATTATCTGAGCGCTTAATCATTGCCTACGAGCCAGTATGGGCGATTGGGACGGGCAAAGTGCCAACAGTAGCAGAGGTTAGCACCACGCATCAACATATTAAGCAAACCGTCACAGGCTTTGCTGAGTCATTAGAAGCAATGACTGTACTATATGGTGGTAGCGTCAATGTTGATAACGCCGATAGTTTTGCGGCAGATCCCATGATAGATGGCGCATTGGTTGGCGGTGCTTCATTAAAAGCAGACAGTTTTTTGATGATTGCCAACGCTTTTAGTCGCGCGCTTGGTTAGGGTAAGGTGATGAAACAGCTATTTAATCGCTAACTTGTCTAAAAAATGTCTTTATCAGTTGGCAAAAGTAGGTTTAACAGTGCCCTTGCAATCGTGTACAATGCGCCTTATTTATATAATCGATTTGGCAGCATTATAACTTAGTTGCTACCACTATTAACTTTAAGATTTATTTTCCGTTATCTGTCGTCATTACGCGGCAAAAGAGGCCACCATGTTTACGTTTATATTAGCCCTGCATATTATCGTGGCGATTGCCATGATCGGCTTGATCTTGATACAGCATGGTAAAGGGGCAGATGCTGGGGCTTCTTTTGGTGCTGGCTCGTCAGGTACGGTATTTGGTGCCGCAGGAACTGCCAACTTTTTAACACGTGCGACTGCAGTATTGACAGTCATATTTTTTATCACCAGTATGACCCTTGCTGTTCATGCACGTAAGCAGGCAGAAGATCAGTTTCGTTTAGATGTTCCTGTTTCAGCTCCGCAAACGCCGCGCCCATTAACGCAAAATCCTGAGTAAGTGTCTTTTAAGTAGGCAGTGCTTGCTATTTTGGCACGTTAGATTTACAATGCCTTTCTGTTTTCGCAAGACCTTATCTATTGATGCCTACCTTAAGCATCATTTACGGTAGATTAAACGTTAGAGAACAGAGTAGCAAAATGCGATTGTGGTGGAATGGTAGACACGCCATCTTGAGGGGGTGGTGGCGAAAGCTGTGGGGGTTCAAGTCCCCCCAATCGCACCAAGTTTTATAGACGTAGCATATAGCGTCAGGTTGGATTTTTTAGCAGAGAATACTTAATTTAGAATTTATTTAAAAAAAGTATTGACACTTCTACAAAACCTCCCTATAATGTGCGTTCTAGATTGATGCGGGGTGGAGCAGTCTGGTAGCTCGTCGGGCTCATAACCCGAAGGTCGTTGGTTCAAATCCAGCCCCCGCTACCACTTTTTATACTGATGTTTTGTACACTAAATTTGTCAGTGCCGATTAGCCCACCATTATGTTTGTGGGTTTTTTTGTATCTGTGAGTCAGGGTTGTCGCGGTATCTGCCCTACTTATGCTGGGCTCTATGCCCATAGAGTACGATACTTACTATTCATCTACTTACCACTACTTGCGTGACTATTCGCAAGCGACGCTGCCTTTTACTTCATACTCTTTTATTGATCATTTTGCTTTATACATAATAAGCACATTCATGAGCTGAGCTTGATGTTCCTAGGTAATGTCCTTATATATAGTAGATGTCAACCGAATATAATACTGAGCTAGTGCTATTATATAATAGATAAAACACCTAACGATTGCTGTGAGCCGCGCAAATAAAAAAGTAATAAATAATGTGGTTCATTAAGTACGACAGATAAGTAAATAGGAAGATATAAATAAATTATGAAGCTTTCGACTAAAGTTGCAGAACTAACTACTATTATTGCCCCTGCGGTAGCTGCATGTGATGTGGCGCTGTGGGGCGTAGAGTTTACCCCACAAGGCAATCGCTCGTTATTGCGTATTTACATTGAGGCTTTACCTGAAGAAAAAGCACAGGATAAGCAGGTAAGTATCGAAAACTGTGCGGCGGTTAACCATCAGGTAAGCGGCATCCTAGAGGTGCATGATCCTATTGCTGGTGAGTTCATTTTAGAAGTCTCCTCACCTGGTTTTGATCGGGCGTTCTTTTCAGATGACCAAATGTATGATTACGTCGGTCAGACTGTGAGCTTGCGCTTGATACAAGCCATTGGTGAAGGCGATAAAAAGCGCCGTAAAGCAACAGGTACTTTAGACAGTATCGATGCAACGTCTTTAAAGTTGACGTCTACCGATGGTGAACAGTTTGAGATTGCCTTGAGTAACATTGATAAAGCCAACTTGATTTATGAAGATGTCTAATTTCAATATTCAATGGTAACGCAATTCAGTATTAATCAATATTTTGACCCCTAAATAGGGCGTGACTGACGATGACAACACAACGTCAATATGCCAATTATAAAATTTAAGTCAATTATAAAATGATAGGACAGGTATAGCATGAGTCGTGAAATCTTAACGGTAGTAGAAACTGTCAGTAATGAAAAGGGCTTAAATCCTGAAGATATCTTTGAAGCCATAGAAGACGCTTTGGTGGTATCAACCAAGAAAAAAGTCTATACCGAACAGCCAGAAGTAGAGGTGCGGGTATCCATTGATCGTGCAACTGGCGATTATGATACGTACCGTTATTGGACAGTGGTTGCCGATGAAGACCATGAAATGCCAGCCTGTCAGCTTGCTATTACTGACCTTGATCAAGAAGAATGGTCAATTGGTGATATTAAAGAAGAACAGATTGAATCCATTGAGTTTGGTCGTATTGCTGCCACGCAAGCCAAGCAAGTTATCATTCAAAAAATACGTGAGGCTGAGCGTGCGCTAGTAGCAGACGCTTTTGAGCCACGTGTTGGTGAAATGATGTATGGCGAAGTAAAAAAACAAACACGCGATGGCTATATTATTGATTTGGGTGATAACGCCGAAGGCTACTTATCACGTGATCAGATGCTACCACGTGAGCAATTACGAGCGAAATCTCGTATTAACGCCATTTTATATCATGTAAACCGTGAAAATCGTGGTGCCCAGTTATTATTGTCGCGCACTCATCCTGAAATGCTCTCGGCATTGATGCAAAAAGAAGTGCCTGAGATTGCAGAACAAATCATTGAAATCCGTAACGTTGCTCGTCTGCCAGGTACTCGTGCTAAAATAGCCGTCAAAACCAACGATCATCGCATTGATCCGGTTGGCGCTTGTATCGGTATGCGTGGTACGCGTATTCAAGCGGTTCAGCAAGAGTTGGATGGTGAGCGTATTGATGTGGTGGTTTGGTCAGATGATCCGGCCCAATTTATCATTAGCTCTTTAGAGCCAGCAGATGTTAGTAGTATCATCCTAGATGAAGACATGCAGACCGCTGATATCATTTTTAGCACCAACGATCAGCTAGCGCGTGCGATTGGCTCACAAGGTCAAAACGTCCGTTTAGCGTCTGAACTAACGGGCTATAAGCTTAATATGATGCTCGAAGAAGAGTATCAGCAGCGTCAACAAAACGAATCGAAAGCGTTCATTGAATTGTTCTATGAGCGTTTAGAAGTCGATAAAGATTTAGCTCAAGCGCTTGTCGATATTGGCTTTACCAGTATCGAAGAAGTGGCTTATGTGCCAGTTGAGACTTTCTATGACATCGAAGGTTTAGACGACGAAGCGATTGACATGATTCAAGAACGTGCTAAAGAAGTCGTCATCGCTGATGAGCTAGTCAAACAACAAAACATGAAAGAGCCAAGTCAAGAGTTACAAGATCTTGAAGGAATGACCGTCAGTTGGGCTTATAAAATGGCTCAAAAAGACATCATTACTGTTGATGACTTGGCAGAACAAGCCGTCTTCGATTTAGAAGATATCGAAGGATTAGATACTGAAACCGCAGGAAAACTCATCATGAAAGCTCGGGAATCTTGGTTCAATGAATAAGCGGTAACTGCATATCGCTGTCTTTTAGTGATATGCTATCGATAATAAAGTGCTGGTATAAAGTCGCATAATACATGCAACCTAACCACCAGCCTTAACCCAATCATTTGTAGCCAACAACTGAATTGAACATATAGCAAATAATAGACAGTAGGTGATAATAAATGGCAGATAAGACCGTCAAAGAACTGGCAGATATGGTAGGCAAAACCGCAAGTGCTGTAAAACAGCAACTGGTAGATGCTGGACTGCCTGCTCGCGCAGAGGATGACCTAGTCACCGAGCTTGAGCAAGAGAAGTTGGTGACGTATTTAAAGCAAAGTCATGGTCAGCAAGATAAGCGTCGTATTAGTCTCAAGTCTAAAACAACGAGCACCGCGCGTGTGACCGGCTCTTCAGGTAAATCTAAGAGTGTCAATGTGGAAGTGCGTAAAAAGAAAGTATTCGAAAAGCCTGATCCAGAAAAAATGGCTGAAGAGTTGGCTGCGCGTGAGCAAGCGATGATTGAGTCGCAAGAACGTGCTGCTAAGGACGCTGAAGAGCGTGCTGCTACTAAGAAAAAATCTGAAGAGCGTCAAGCAGCAACCTTAGCTGCGATGCGTGCCAGCTTAGGCTCTAGCAAAAAATCAGACGATAAGAATGACGACATTTCTACTTCAGTTGTTGTGAAAAAGGGCGGCAAGACTACTATTGAAGTCAAGCCTAAAGAACAGCCGAAGAAAAAAGTTGCTGCTACGAAACCTAAAGTTGAAACAGCAGCTGAGCGTAAAGCTCGTGAAGTACGTGAAAAAGAAGAAAATCGTCTACGCGAAATTGAGACAGAAACACGCCGTGTTCAAGCTGAAGAAGCGCAAAAGCGCACACTTGAGCAAATGCGTAAAATGGCTGGTAAATATACGGACCAGCCTGCTGCTGAAGTTCGTAAAGATGAGCCATTGGCTGAAGGTCTAGTCGGTGACGCATTAGAAGAATCATTTGAAAAAGAACGTCGTGAAATCAAGCGCGGTGCAAGTAGCACTGGTGCTCGTGGTCGTCGTCGTAAAAATCAAGATGAGCGTGAGATCAAAAACCGTAAAAATGGTTTACGTTCAACACAAGCGTCACAGCATAAGTTTGAAAAACCTGTTGAAAAAATTGTCTATGATGTCGAGATCAGTGAGCAAATTACCGTTGCAGATCTTGCCCAGCGTATGGCAGTTAAAGCCCGTGAAGTCACTAAACTACTCATGAAAATGGGTGAGATGGCTCGTGAGTCAGATACGATTGATCAAGCGACAGCCAGTCTGATTGTTGAAGAAATGGGTCATAACCCAGTACCAGTTAGTGATACTAAGGTTGAAGACGATCTACAATCTGCAGTCAATGAACGCAGCAGTAACGTGCAAACACGTCCACCAGTCGTAACTATTATGGGTCATGTCGACCATGGTAAGACTTCATTGCTAGATAAAATTCGTGAAACAAAAGTAGCGAATGGCGAAGCAGGTGGTATCACTCAGCATATCGGTGCTTACCATGTAAAAACTGGTCGCGGTGTGATCACCTTCTTAGATACCCCAGGTCACGCAGCCTTTAGTGCTATGCGTTCACGTGGTGCGCAGGCGACTGATATCGTTGTACTGGTTGTCGCAGCTGATGATGGCATGATGCCGCAAACGGAAGAAGCTATCGACCATGCACGTGCTGCTGGTACGCCGCTTATCGTTGCCATCAACAAAATGGATAAGCCGGGCGCTGATCCTGATCGTGTACTCAATGAGTTGACTGCTAAAGAAGTCGTCTCAGAAGAGTGGGGTGGTGATACACCAATGGCGCGTATCTCAGCCAAAACGGGTGAAGGTATTGACGAGCTATTAGAATATATCAGCATCCAAGCAGAACTAATGGAGTTAGAAGCGCCGTTAGATGGTGCTGCGCAAGGTGTGGTGATTGAGTCAAGACTTGAAAAAGGTCGTGGTCCTGTTGTTAGTGTTCTAGTCAAAAAAGGCACACTAAAACAAGGCGACTTGGTTCTAGCGGGCGAGCATTATGGTAAAGTCCGTGCGATGACTGATGAACATGGTCAGCGTATTCAGTCAGCGGGTCCTTCCATCCCTGTAGAGATTTTAGGATTACCTGAAACACCTGCAGCTGGTAGCGAATTCTTAGTCGTTACAGATGAGAAAAAAGCCCGTGAAGTGGCTGATTTCAGAACCAATCGCGAGCGTGAACGTCAACTTGAACGTCAGAATGCCATGCGCTTAGAGAGCATGTTCGATCAGATGGAACAAGGCAATGTGTCATTCTTGAACATTGTTCTTAAAACTGATGTGCGTGGTTCGCTCGAAGCATTACTATCGGCACTGAATGAGCTGTCAACTGATGAAGTAAAAGTTCGCGTCATCAGTTCAGGTGTTGGCCCTATCTCTGAGTCTGATGTAACGCTTGCAGAATCTAGCGAAGCGGTATTGTTAGGCTTCAACGTTCGTGCAGACGCGACCGCACGTCGCAAAGCAGATGCAGCCAACATGGATATTCGCTATTACAGTGTTATCTATGGCTTGATTGATGATGTAAAAGCAGCCATGAGTGGAATGCTTGCGCCTGAACATCGTGAGAAAATCTTGGGTGTTGCTGACGTTCGAGAAGTATTCCGTTCTAGTAAGTTCGGTGCAGCTGCCGGTTGTATGGTGGTTGAAGGTACAATCTATCGTAATAAGCCTATCCGTGTATTGCGTGATGACCAAGTTATCTTTACTGGTCAACTGCAATCATTACGTCGCTATAAAGAAGACGTTAATGAAGTACGTACTGGGATGGAGTGTGGCCTAGCCGTTCGTGGTTATGATGTCGAAGCTGGTGATAAGATCGAAGTCTTTGAAATTCAAGAGTTCGAACGTACTATCTAAAGTCACCGCTCGATAGTAAGGTCTCTAATCATGCAAGACGCTTAATCAGCTGAGCATATTAGTATCTCCTTCATATCTAGCTGTACTTAGGCCTAGCAGGTACATCCTGCTAGGCCTTTTTTAACAAATATCAGCCCTTAAATTTATTAATAAGCAAACGGGCTAATCCATAAAAATAGGCCATATCAAATTAAGGTAACAATATGAACCAACGTTTACAGCGCTTATCCGATCAAATTCAGCGTGAGCTTGCTGTTCTTATTCGTGACGCAGTCAATGACCCGCGTCTAACTGGTTTTGTCACTATCTCTAGTGTCAAGGTCAGCCCAGACTTAGGGTATGCAGACGTTTATGTCACCATCATGGAGCCAGAGCTTAATGATGCTATGACCAAAACCAACCACGAAGAAAGCATCAAAGTGCTGAATAAAGCGGCAGGTTTTTTGCGTACCGAATTGAGCCATAGTCTCAAAACGCGTACGACACCACGTCTGCGCTTTCATTATGATGAAGTAACGGCTCGTGGCAACTATATGATGGACTTGATCAGTCAAGCGGTCATCAAAACTGAGCAGAATGAAGATGAAGTCGACAGCAAAGAAAATGATGATTAATGACAATGACTAGTCAAAAGACAACGGATAAACAAAAAGTCTCCGGTGTTATCTTAGTTGATAAGCCGCAAGGTATGACGTCACAGCAAGTGGTCTCAAAAGTAAAGTATTTGTTTAAGTCTCCTGCACATGACAGCAAAAAAGCTGGTCATACAGGTACGCTTGATCCCATGGCCACTGGTCTATTGCCTATTTGTATGGGTGAGGCCACAAAGTTTAGCCATTATCAACTTGATGCTGACAAATCCTATCAAGCGACGATATTGCTTGGTAGCCAGACAGATACTGGCGATGCTGATGGTCAAATCGTTGGACAGGCGTCTATTCCAACTTTTGATCAATCAGTATTGGACAAGGTTGCTCAAAAGTTTTTAGGGGCTCAGCAGCAAATACCACCGATGTATTCTGCCTTAAAAAAGGATGGTAAAAAGCTTTATGAGTATGCCCGTGCTGGTATCGAAGTAGAACGAGCGCCAAGAGATATCGTGATTAAGGCTATTGATTTAAAAGCTATTGATAACGAGCAGATTCAATTGACGGTGACTTGTACCAAAGGTACTTATGTGCGCGTATTGGCAGAGGATATTGCCAAGATAATGGGCACATTAGGGCATTTAATCGCATTGCGCCGTATGCAGGTCGGAAAGTTTAGCATAGTGGAAGCGATTTCTTTATCAGCGTTAGAGGCGCTATCGTTAGATGAGAGACAGGCACAGCTCCTTGCTATTGATGCGTGTGTCAATATCGAGGCTGAGCTTACATTGACTGCTGAACAGTATACCCGTGTCCAGATGGGGCAGCGGTTGAATGTCTTTGAGCAGCTTACTGATGATTTGCGCGATTATATTTCAACCAGTATTAGCCATCAGTCTTCTGTTTCAGAAAGCAATGACACTCCACTAGATAGCGATGTTGTTAGTAGTGACGATGAACAACCATTGCTCCACGAGATAGCGGTAGATATACGCTTGCTAGATGAGCAAGGGGATTTTATTGGATTGGGTGCTGTTAGTCTCAATGGCCGACTACAGCCTAAGAAGTTAATCCAGCGGTAGGGTTACATTTGCTAAGCTTTTCATAGTTCGTATGTTTCATGTGGCTATGAGCCAATTAATCCTCTTTAAACTTACTAACAGTTTACACTAATCACATATCCTCACATTTTATTGCAGGTTTCACCTATGGTGAAGCCTGTTTTTTTTGTACATTAGATAAGTCAGCTAGGGAATGCTGGACGAATGAATCAATATACTAATAAGAAAAATAGACAATAATAAAAATACGTAGGGAATCATTTTAATAAGGAAAATTTACTACTGAAGTCTCAACACTAAATAAAAACAAAGAAGTACTATAAAAACAAAGAAGTACTATAAAAACAAAAAGTACTTATAACAAAAAAAACAGATAAATCAATAATAAAATTTATATATAGAATCACAAATATAAAGACGAGGAATATTATGAAAACGATCGCTTTCTTACTACACAATAATTTTGAACAAGCAGAGTATGAAGATGTTAATAACCAACTGAAAGCAAAAGGTTATAACACATTGCTTATTACTACTAACGAAGACAAAAAAGTTCAAGCGATGAATCAGGATGTCAATAAAGGTGACACTTTCACCGCTGACATCTTTGCAAGTGAGGCTAAAGTTGATGATTATGACGCGCTAGTAGTGCCAGGTGGTACTGTAAATGCGGATACCATTCGAGGCAATAAAGAAGCTCACAGTATAATCAATGCAATTAATGAAGCAAATAAACCGTTGGCGGTCATCTGCCATGCGCCTTGGGTACTTATTAACACGGGTATCGCAAAAGGTAAGACCTTAACGGCGTACCACTCATTGCAAATAGATTTGGAAAATGCGGGAGCAAATTTCGTTGATAAAACCGTACAAATTGACGGTAACTTAATTACTTCGCGTAATCCAGATGATATCAAAAACTTCGTTGATGCTATCGATAAAGCCTTGTCTTAACTGGCTTTATAAGACATTAACGATGAACATATAACATTAATCTACCAATAACTATAACCAACCATGATCGAGGAAAATATTATGTCAAACTCTAACCCAAACGATACGAAACTTGAGCAACAACGTTCTGAATCAGCAACTGCAGCTCTTAAAAGCCAAACCGAAAACAACCATACTGAAGAGTCAGAAGCAGCGGCAGATCGTATTGCGGACAATTTAGAACATGCTAAAGAAGACAAGTAGAGTATTTAAAGTGTCACTCATAGCTGGGTGACGCTATCATATCTTTTTAGCTTGGTATCAATAATTATAAAAGTAAATAGTTCAGAAAATAATAACTTAGGAGCTGATATGAGTAATTCACCGAATAATATGGACGAGCAAGAAAAAGAGATTGAAAAGCTTGCAGAAGATATCAACCCCAGCGAACATGCCACTCCGGATAGTTTAGCGGAAGTCACTACGGCAGCACCTCTTGCTGATGATGAGCTAGGTGGCAATGCTACTGAGAGCGATGTGAAAAAGTAATACGCTAGAATCTTGTAATGGCTATCAATGTAGTTGCTGTGCTTGTAACGGCTGTGAATGTACCTTAGATTATTATCTGGGCAATTCATCTTGCCATGAAACTATTATGAAAAACTGCTGCTAGTTCAGCAGTTTTTTGGTATAATAGCCGTCACATTTGAATTAAGATTTTAGATAAAGCAGGTTGCTGAACTCACTGTTCAAAGCAGATGATTGAGTTAAGCAATATTCCGCTGATATTTGGCTTATTTTTAAGTGGTTTTTTATAACACATTGAGCTTGTCGTACACTAGGTCAACTCTAGTAATGCAGGGTTGTCCTGAATGGCGTACAAGTTACTTTATTTACTATTCTAGAGCTTTTAAGATGGCTTAAATTTGAGTGCATCTTGGATGCTTTTAGCATTGCCGGAGATATTTATGCTAACTAATACTGATCGCGAACAAATCATTTCTCAATACCAGCGCGGCGAAAACGACACTGGTTCTCCAGAAGTTCAAGTAGCTTTGCTAAGTGCACGCATTAATGATTTGCAGAACCATTTTAAAGCGCACAAAGCTGATAATCATAGCCGTCGTGGTCTTATCCGTATGGTTAACACGCGTCGTAAATTGCTTGATTACCTAAAAGGTAAAGACCTTGGTCGCTATACCACCCTTATTAGCCAGTTGGGTCTACGTCGTTAATTTAACGACAATAGTACGAGCGGTCGCTAAAATAACAAATGCCATCCTTTGGCGCTATTTTGAATTTTTTGCTAAACCGCTTGGAACTTGCTTGTTGCTATCGATAAAATAGATTTTTCTAAAACGGTGTGGAATAGTTTCACACCGTTTTTTTATGCTTGTTAATATAGATGATTAATCTCAAATATTTTCACGCTATAGTTTGAGAATTTTTTGTAAAACTAAGGGTTAACTCAATGCTGATTTGAGTCATATCTAAGGAAGACTATAAACAACAGCCCTGTTTTGCAATTAATTGGTCAATGGCTAGAAATCACTGTAAAATAATGCTTGGTCAGTTTTATGCTATTGCTATAGTCGGTTCAATTTAAAAGTGGTACAAGGCAACCGAGTGTAGATGTATATTTAATACCTCAAGCGAGGTTAACGCTGTAACGCTTTTATAGTGGATTGACTATATTGAGATCATTTATACGATCGGTGGTGGATTGGGTTTACCATTATCACCATCCCAATTTTCACGGGCTTTATCATCCAAATCCGCAGGCGTCTTCGGCTCCCATTTACCATTTTCTTTCCAAGTGTCGTCGCCCCAATCTTCGTCTTCCTGTTTTTTGTCCCAATCTTTATAGGCTTTACTAGGGTCGATGCCACGGCGCTTCATGTCTGCCACTTGCTCTTCTAGCGTGTGATACTGTTCAGCATCGTGCATGGTTTTCTCTAGACCATCAATCTCTTTTCTTAACTCGTCATGTTTATCATTACTCATGATAGTGCTCCTTAATCAGTCAATATTATTATACGCTTTTATGTTTGTCGTTTTTACGGTAGATAAGTTTATATAGGCTAGTACACCATTTGAATCGTTTTTATCTCAGTTATTGTCTCAATACCTATTGTTCCAATAACCAATATCGTAAAATATTTTTTACGTTAATGAGCTTTATTATCAAGAGTCTTGGCTAAATTCACAACCGTTACCACGTATGCTTTGTATTACAAAACGTAGTGGGAAGCACAGGAAATCTGTTGACAATCCTTACCATGCCATTGATTAAAGCTTCTGATTGCCATTACTGAGTCCGAATGGCGGGTTGTTGATTTTTTAGTAGGTTTTGAGCATAGAAAGTCAGTTTCCACAATTCTTGCGAGACCCGCGTACCATAAGTCGTCAACTGTATCCAGTTAGCCGCCACTAGCTGGCGTTGCAAATGGTTTAGGTCCTTTTGGGCGATTTGACAGCGTGATACAGCATGGACATTTGGCATCTCTTGTTTGATGTCATGCTCAGCTTTAGAGGCAATTAGACGATTAATAGCACTTTGTAAACCGTAACTTGAGAAAGTCGCAGGTATCTTCATCAACGTGTACCATACCTCCTTCCAACTTAATGTCATCGATCTAGTGACATCTGTCAAGTTGCCACCGGCATAGGCTTGCGCGCTATACTGAATCACAAAAGTGTCTGTTAAGGCGATCGGCTTGCTAACACTATCCGCAACATCCCCTCCATCGACAACACCACTATTTTGTTTCAGCGGCGTATTCATAGGAGGCCGAGAGATTATCGAATCAGGTGAAGCTTGTTTGATTAATTTTATCGATTCTTCGCTGAGCTTTAACCACACATCTTTTAGACTATAGTGAATCACCATATTATGGTAGGCTTGGATAAGCAGTTGCTCGATATCTGTATCCGCATCATAATAATGAACATGCTTGGCTTGCTGGGTGACTGTATTAATAAACTCTTGCAACTGCCGACTGATATCTGCACCCTGATGATGCTTTTTGACTAATATTAGTAAGGGTTTGAGTTTGGCTTTGGCATTCAAATAGCTTAAATGCATTTGACTGACACCAGTATTTTGTACTGTGCCGTAGCTATCCCCGACGACCATTAGCGCATAATCGCACGCATCAATACATTGGCGGCCATATAACGAGGCCTTTGGTAATTTGCTGGAGACATCGTAGGTCAGAAATGCGCGCGCCTGAAAAAAAACCGCCAAACTGTCTAGCACTAGCAACTGATCGTTGTCAGCGCATATGACATGAATATGATAACGACGGTTTGGCAAAATAACCTCTGCACTTGGGTGATGACAGAAATAAATATGAACGTAAAAATAGCACAAATATCATGTCTTGCACAGCCTAGCATAATCCTATTGAGATACGCTCAGCTTATTTTTTAATCAGGTCTATGCTGTCTAATACAGATATAGCGAGATGGTTATAAATAGTTTTTTCTTCGCCTATCAATGTCAACGCTTACTGAGCATAGTACTGTAAGTGTGTCTCTTTGCCAAGTAAACGCTGTACCAGCATGACTAATTTATCATCATATTTGGTCGCATAAAAAGTCAACGGCGGTCGATTTTTTTTACCCGTCTCCTTACCTTCTATACCATCATTTTTCGCATGACTATCAAGCAAGGCAGACAACTGATTTGCAACCAATAGTTGCTTGACCCGCTCAGCGATCGCTTGTCCTGAATCTACCACTTTTATCGACAGCTGTTGCTGCGCAATCTCATCCAACAAGAATGCTTTAAAAAACGGATAATGGGTACAGCCTAATACCAGCTGATCCACTCCATCTTGTGCAAATATCTGTAGCTGCTGCCGTAACCTTTGCGCAGTCTCACAATTCTCTGGCATACCTGCCTCGACCCAAGGCACCAGCTGTGGGTCAAAATATTTGGTCACTAGTGTGCGATTAGGACTGGCAATAGCAGTAATGACTTCATTCAGTAACATGCCATTCAAAGTTGCTTTGGTAGCCAATACAGCAACGTGTTTGCTCTTACTGGCCAACACTGCTGGCTTGAGCGCTGGTACCAAACCGACAATAGGCAACTGCGGATAACATCGTCTAGCTGTCTCTAAAGCATAGGCAGAAGCACTGTTGCAGGCAATCACAATGAGCTTGCAGCCCTGCTGATACAGCCACTCTACTGCTGTCAGGGTCAAGGCTTCGATATCTTCACTATCACGATTGCCATACGGCACATGCAAGGTATCTGCATAATAAATGTAACGCTCTGCAGGCAGTTGCTGGGCTAAATGCAGATAGACAGACAGACCACCTATACCAGAATCAAATAACCCAATCGGGGCATTGCGCTCTTTATTAATCATAGCTTGGCTAACCGAAGTGGCATTTTTAGCGGTATCAATAACAGATTTTTTAGGATCCCGCTTTTCAACGGCAATTGATGGCCTCTCAACCACGTTTAACAGATTGGTTGCAGCAATATTCATCGGTACGCTACCGCTGTCTTCATGTCGATACCTTCATTTTGATAGCAATTTTCAAATGTTACGCTTAATATAAAACATTACTCTTAATGTAGAATACTACTCTTAATATAAGTAGAAAGGCAGCTTATCGCAATAATAAGTAAGACTTAGCCAGTTGGCATAGAAAGCTCGTAAGATCGACCACCACTTTGCAAGGTTAGTATCGTCTCACCTTTTTGCTCTGTCAGTTCACCGATTTCGGTCAAATGATAAAAAACATTACGACCAATCAATGCAGTCAAACCGTTTCTGACTGGCATATAAGGTCTTACTTGCACGTCAGATTGGTCGTCAGTAGTACCATTAAAGGTATAGGCCCGTAAAGTAATTGGATGCGCGTCATCTAAACGTACCACATCACCAGTCGTTGTGGTAAATTCTAACCAGCTATTATTAGCTTCATCGACGATACCGACATCATTAATTAATAATGGTGCATCTTCTACCTGAATGCGAAGTTTTTGTACGGGTGTCTTTAAAAAATACTCTGCTACGCCATTATTTTCTTCTTTCCATAAGATAGTGGCAAATAAGCTCACCAATGACTCTCTGGTCATTTGTCCGCCTTCATGCCACCACTCGCCGTTGGCTTTAATCACCAAATCCATATCATCCACTTGTTCAGGGTGCCATTTTTCCAGTGGTGGTATCGCTCTTCCCTCGCGTGTGCCTGCGGCGGACTTTAGATATTGGTTAAGTGCTTTCATCGGATTTTGGTTGGATGCCACGTTCTGTGGGCTATTAGCGCTGCTTTGTATATTATTATCTATCTTACTATTGTCATTACTCATCAGTTCATCCTTTACCTAGTAATTAAAGTTTGGCAAATCTGTTATTACTATAAATTTTAGTTTCGGGTATGATGAGACCATATCAACATTATACCTTTGCTACATGAATTTCACCTTAACACTGATACTCGTAAATGCGTATCGTGTTTATAGGACTTTTCTTTTATAATGAGTAACGATTTTTTATTGAAACAGTCAAGTGAGCGTTGTATTAACGACACATTTTAGCTGATGTGTTAATAGTTTTTCATTAACTGGGTTTAGTTTAATAGCAACGTTGTCAATTGATGCCGCAAAGACAGTTTCTGTCGAGCAGCCATATGTCTGAGTGAAATTAGCGCCGCAAGCCTTATTATGCAATTGTTAAGCTAATGATGCCCTGAGATAAGCCACTAAAAGTTTAGGAGTAGGTATGCAAGAGCAAGACAATCAAAAGCCAGTCGTCGACGGTGATAGCGTTCACACTGATGCACCAGTCGCGACAGATACGGCCAAGCCAGACACCACAACACCAGAGTCAACGACGCTGACCAAAGAAGCGCCAGCTGAAGAAGTTGCTGTCGAAACCGCCGACCTTGATAAAGCAGAGACCGATGAAACTGCTACTACAGAAGCCATTGAAACGGTCGCCGTGGATAAAGAGCCTGCTGAGAAAGTAGCGGTCGAAAAAACGCCTGAGCCAGTAGTAGAACCTGTCGCGGCAGAGCCAGAGATTGAGCGCGAATCCATGGAATTTGACGTTATTATCGTTGGCGGTGGACCTGCTGGTCTATCTGCTGCGATTCGTCTGCGTCAGCTCGCTATTAAAGCTGGCAACGATGAATTTATGGTTTGTGTGGTCGAAAAAGGCTCTGAATTCGGTGCTCATACCTTATCTGGCGCTGTTATCGAGCCACGTGCTTTAAATGAGCTGATACCAGACTGGAAAGAAAAAGGCGCACCGCTAAACGTACCAGCCACCGAAGATCGCTTCTACTACTTAAATTCAGCCACGCGCTCTACTAAAGTGCCTGATCCGTTGATTCCAGCACCGATGCACAATGACGGTAACTATATTGTCTCGCTAGGTAATGTGGTTCGTTGGTTGGCAGTACAAGCTGAAGAGCTAGAAGTCATGATGTTCCCAGGCTTCCCAGCTGATGATATTTTGTATAACGACGATGGTTCGGTACGCGGTATCTTAACTGGTGATATGGGTGTCGCCGCCAATGGCGAAGCCAAGCCAAGCTTTGAGCCAGGTTATGAGCTGCTTGCCAAATACACTATTTTTGCCGAAGGCAGCCGTGGTCATCTAGGCAAGCGCTTAATCAGCCGCTTTGATCTTGATAAAGACTCAGATCCTCAGCATTACGGTATTGGTCTAAAAGAATTGTGGGAAGTTGTCCCAGAGAAGCACGAGCAAGGCGTGGTTATGCACGGACTTGGCTGGCCATTGACCGAAACAGGCTCTACTGGCGGTTGGTGGTTATACTTCGATGAAAACAACCAAGTCAGTTTTGGTCTCGTCGCAGATCTGTCCTATCACAACCCGTACATGTCACCATTTGATGAAATGCAGCGCCTAAAGACGCATCCTGTCATTAAGAATGTATTAGAAGGTGGTAAGCGCATTTCTTACGGCGCGCGTGCTTTGACTAAAGGTGGCTTAAACTCACTACCAAAATTCACCTTCCCAGGTGGTGTATTGGTCGGTGATGATGCTGGATTCTTGAACCCAGCAAAAATCAAAGGCACGCACACGTCGATGAAGTCAGGCATGCTGGCAGCCGAAGCTATTTTTGAAGCATTACAAGCAGATCGTCAGCACGATGAAGTGATTGCTTATACCACCATGTATAAAGAGTCATGGTTGTATCAAGATAACTACGAGTCGCGCAACTTCTCACCTGCAATACACCGTATGGGTCTGTTTATGGGCGGAGCGTTTACCTTTATCGAGCACAATTTATTGAAAGGTAAAATGCCATTTACCTTGCACGATAACCTGCCAGATTACGATCAGCTAGAGCGTGCCAACCACGCTTATCAGCCCACCTACCTCAAGCCTGATGGCAAGCTGATATTTGACAAGTTGTCGTCGGTATTTATCTCTAACACCAACCATACCGAAGATCAACCAACGCACTTGAAACTCACCGATCAAACGGTGCCTATTTCAATCAACTTACCCCTATATGCTGAGCCAGCACGTTTGTACTGCCCAGCGGGTGTCTATGAAGTGGTCAAAGATGCAGAAGGTGCTAAGTTTGTTATCAATGCGCAAAACTGCGTACATTGTAAAACTTGTGACATCAAAGATCCTTCGCAGAACATTACTTGGGTAACGCCCGAAGGTGGCGGCGGTCCTAACTATCCAAACATGTAAGTCATGATTGAGATAAATAGAAATCAATAAAAAACCGCTCTTAATCATAAGGGCGGTTTTTTTTACTTATACATTCTATTCAACAATCGCAACTAATCTGTCAACTTAATCCGTCCAGGCATCACGATTGGCTTCGTCTTTTAACTTCACAAAGTCATCCGGATTGAACTTAATCTGATCCCCAGTTTTGCCCTCTTTAATCTGACGCTCGTAGTCACGCAAAATTCTAAGTGCTACTGGAGACAAAAGTAAAATCGCCACTAAGTTGACCAAGGCCATCAGACCCATCGACAAGTCAGCGAAGTTCCAGATGGCAGGCAAACTAGCAATCGCACCGACAAAGACCATACCAAGTACCATGAAGCGGAAAATCATGATCATCACTTTGGCATTTTTAGCACCAGAGATGAATTCAATATTTGATTCACCGTAGCTGTAATTGGCAATAATGGACGTAAATGAGAAAAAGAAAATAGCAATTGCAACGAAGACCACACCCAAATCGCCAACATACTGGGACAAGGCCAACTGCGTAAGCTGAATACCTTCTTGCTCAACGTTCGGGTCAACCACACCCGATAAGATAATAATCGATGCGGTGGCAGTACAAATAATCAGCGTGTCCATAAAGACGCCCAGCATTTGCATAAATCCTTGCACTGCTGGATGGTCAGGATGACTTTTTGCTGTTGCCGCCGCATTCGGGGCTGACCCCATACCTGCTTCGTTAGAAAACAAACCACGCTTGATACCGTTAATCATCGCCTGAGCAATACCATAACCGATGACCCCGCCCGCTGCCTGCTCAAAACCAAAGGCGGATTTTACAATTAACGCAATCGCTGCGGGGAATTGGCTAAAGTTCGTGACGATAATGAATAGTGCCAATAAGATATATAAAATCGCCATCACCGGCACAATTTTACCCGCGATACGAGCCACTGAGCGTAAACCACCAAACACCACTGGCGCCACCAGTACTACTAATATTAAGCCTGTCATCCATGTTGGAATACCAAAGGCTTCATTGGTTGCTTGAGCAATGGTATTTGATTGCACGCCATTGAACGCCAAACCAAAAGCCACCAGCAAACATAACGAGAAAAATATTGCTAGCCAGCGTTTACCCAGACCTTTTTCAATATAGTAAGCTGGTCCACCGCGGTAAACGTTATCGTTATGCGGCACCTTGTATGCTTGCGCCAAAGTAGACTCAATAAAGCTGGTCGACATGCCGACTATCGCTGTCATCCACATCCAAAAAACAGCACCCGGACCACCGAGATAAATAGCAATTGCGACCCCTGCCAAGTTACCCGTACCAACGCGCGCCGCGAGTGAGGTCATCAAGGCTTCAAACGAGCTGATACCACCATCTTTGCGCCCTTGGTTTGAGACACGTAACAGCTGCCACATATGACCAAAGTGGCGAAACTGTATAAAACGTGTGGCCACGGTAAAATAAAGACCTGCGCCAATCAGCACGAACATCAGTAATCCATACCAAGGATTGCTCGCAATTAACCAATCATTGTTACCCCAGATGATACTGACACCATAATTTACGATGTTATTAAACCAACTTACTATCCCTTCGTTCATATGGACTCTCTACTCATTCTTTATATACGTTACTTAAATTTTATATTAATATCATATTTTAACGATTCAAAACCTCACAAGGTTATGGACAAAATGTCTGATACTAAAACATCCTGTGCATGATATAGATATTAAATGACTTGCGAGTATCACGTTTGGTTATCCGTTTTATATATTTATTTCTAAAATAAATAATGCTTGTATCTCATATTATATAGAATATATATAAACAATAATTTAGCTGCATACACTGAACATTTTTCGTACAATTTCAGTAATATCGTTTTTATAATAGTAACCAAACTAATTATCAATATATTCCCCATAATTTATGCTCAGTTGTTTGCAATGATATTTATTGAATCGTGCTAAGATGAATTTCATATCTATTTGTGCTGCTTTTATAATTACCAGTCAGCACAAAGAGTTAGAGTGCTCAAAACATTAAAACTCTTGTCAGGAAGACGAGATTGCAAAAAAGACACTGGATAGTCCACCCTTTCTGCCTTCCTCAAGAAATGCTGTTTTTACCATTCGATGGTTTAGATCAATGGTTTCAATCAATGTGATGCCTACAAGAGTAGTTGCTTTTATTTTAAGTAAAAAACCACCAATAAATAAACATACTATTGCGCGTCATCGTTTTCATTATATAAAGCAGTACGTGTCTATTTTTTATATTGATTTTTTTGATAAGAAATAACCACTGTCTTTTTTATATTGTTGGTATTTTTTAGGTAAGACAAAAGGAGTTGTCCTATGGAAAATCATAACGATCCATCCGGATATTGGCGTGCCAATATCCGTCTCATCGTAGGTAGCCTAGTTATTTGGGCACTATGCTCATACGGCTTTGCTATCTTATTACGTCCTCTATTAGCTGGTATCAAGATCGGTGGTACTGACTTGGGTTTTTGGTTTGCCCAACAAGGATCCATCGGAGTGTTTATTATTCTGATTTTCTTTTACGCATGGCGTATGAATAAGTTAGATAAACAATATGGCGTAGACGAGGAATAGCCCCATGAGTCAATTTGTAGTTAATCTTATATTTGTGGGTCTATCCTTCGCTCTGTATTTCGGTATCGCGATTTGGGCCCGTGCTGGTTCGACCAGTGAATTTTATGTTGCAGGCGGCGGTGTCCATCCAGTCGTTAACGGTATGGCAACCGCTGCTGACTGGATGAGTGCGGCGTCATTTATCTCAATGGCAGGTCTTATTGCTGCTGGCGGTTATGGCGCTTCCACCTATTTGATGGGTTGGACAGGTGGTTATGTTCTACTCGCGATGCTCTTAGCCCCTTACTTACGTAAATTTGGTAAATTCACCGTTCCTGACTTTATCGGTGATCGCTTTTATTCCAAGACGGCAGCTATGATTGCTGTGGTCTGTTTGATTACCGCATCGACCACTTACGTTATCGGTCAGATGACCGGTGCTGGGGTTGCATTCTCGCGCTTCTTAGAAGTTGAAAGTACCACTGGTCTGATTATCGCAGCAGTCGTTGTATTCTTTTACGCGGTATTAGGCGGTATGAAAGGGATTACTTACACGCAGGTTGCACAGTATGTCGTTCTAATGATTGCTTATACCATTCCTGCGGTTTTCATCTCACTTGAATTAACGGGTAACCCTATTCCAGGTCTTGGTTTGTTCTCAAATCATGTTGAATCAGGTGTTCCTATCTTGACCAAGTTGAATCAAGTGGTTACTGACTTAGGTTTTGCATCGTATACTGCTGATGTGCCTAACAAGCTAAACATGGTGCTATTCACCTTGACGCTCATGATCGGTACTGCAGGTTTACCACACGTTATCATTCGCTTTTTTACGGTTCCTAAAGTGGCTGATGCGCGATGGACCGCAGGTTGGACATTGGTATTTATCTCGCTCCTGTACTTCACAGCACCTGCCGTTGGTGCGATGGCACGCTTAAACTTAGTAGATACTATCTATCCACAAGGTGTCGAAAATCAGCCTATTCTCAATGAGGAACGTCCTGACTGGATGAAAACTTGGGAAGAGACTGGTCTTATTAAGTATAACGATCTCAATAATGATGGTCGTATTCAATTATATAGCGACAGTGGACTTGGTGCCGCTCAAATAGCCCTTAATACAGCTCAAGCTGATGGTGGCGACGTTGCTACCGCAACTGCAGCGGTAGAAAAAGCTCGCATTGCACATGATGCAGAACTTGATGGTCGTTTTGCTGATGCCGGATGGGCAGGTAACGAGCTTGATGTAAACGCTGATATCTTAGTACTTGCTAACCCAGAAATTGCTAATCTGCCATCATGGGTTATTGGTCTTATCGCGGCAGGTGGTTTGGCAGCAGCACTATCAACAGCAGCTGGACTACTCCTTGCGATCTCATCAGCGATTAGTCATGACTTAATTAAACGTAACTTAAACCCAAA
Organism: Psychrobacter sp. PAMC 21119; assembly: GCF_000247495.1. Classification (NCBI taxonomy): domain Bacteria; kingdom Pseudomonadati; phylum Pseudomonadota; class Gammaproteobacteria; order Moraxellales; family Moraxellaceae; genus Psychrobacter; species Psychrobacter sp. PAMC 21119. The sequence goes on from NZ_AHVZ01000011.1 coordinate 108,634, forward strand.
TATCACTGATAAACAAGAGCTTAAATATGCTCGTATTACGATGGGTGTGGCAATCGTAGTAGCGACTTATCTGGGTATTAACCCACCAGGGTTTGCTGCGCAGGTTGTTGCCTTAGCCTTTGGTATTGCGGCATCCTCATTGTTCCCTGTGTTGATGATGGGTATTTTCTCTAAACGCATCAACAATCTTGGCGCTATTGCAGGTATGTTGACTGGTTTAATCGTCGTCCTTGTCTATATCTTTATGTTCAAAGGTTGGTTCTTCATCAGTGGTACTGCTAACTTCCCTGATACTGAAGAGTACTGGTTATTTGGTATTTCACCATTATCATTTGGTGCAGTTGGTGCGTTACTTAACTTCATCGTAGCATTCGCCGTATCTTATGCTACTGCCCCACCACCAGCACATATCCAAGAGTTGGTTGAGAGCGTACGTTCTCCACGTGGCGCTGGTGGTGCCGTCGACCACTAAGCTTGCAACTGAGGATATATCTTCTGTTAATATATCACTCACAGGCAGTCACTGCTTGTGAGTGATTTTTTTATCTTGGCGCTATAATAACGATATTTTAAATTCTTCCTTATATCCAATAAGTTCAATTAAACATACCTAACGCATTAAGGAATATTTTATGCTTTTTGAGTTTATCGCTACCATCGCTGCCGCATTTGGTATGGCTGGACTAGCACTTATCATAACTCACCTCAGCAAACTGGCAGGCAAACGTGCCCCTAAATGGCTGATTCCCTTATTTGCTGCTATTGGTATGTTTGCATTTCAGATAAATCAGGAGTACAGCTGGTATGGTCAACAAGTGGAGAAGCTACCAAAAGGTGTAGAAGTCGTCAAAACAGCGAAAAGTACTGAGTGGTTCCGCCCATGGTCTTATGCTAAGCCGCAAATATTACGGTTTATCGCTGCCGATATTGGAAATGCGAGTGTACAAGTAGATAACCAAGATATACATTTATTCAATTTATATTTATTTGAAAGACGAAGAGCCGTAGAGACAGTCCCTCAAGTTATCGATTGTAGTATTCCTGCACGTGCAGACTACGTTATACCTGAAAAAGGCAATACGCTATCAATTGATGAACATGTAAAGCAAACGACTGCATGGCGAGACCTAGCAACAGATGATCCACTATTTATCAGTATTTGCACTGATAAACAAAGCTAACGAATTGAGAGAGATTTAGAACAGTGCATCCATCAACAGGGAAGTCTTCAAAGAAACATATGATAATAAGGCGGTATTTTGAATGAATAAAAAATCTAAAAATACCACCTTATTTGTCTGCTTTGCTTTTTACTGATGAGACGTTGTCGTATAGGTATGTTTAGAATTGGCACCTAGCAGTAGCCCCGCACATAAACCACCAAAATGGGCGGCAAAAGAGATACCTTCTTGCGGCATTAAGCCTTCTTTGATAGTGAGCCAATACCCTGCCCCCATAACGATACAAGCGATTAAATAACCCCAACGCCGAGCGAACACGGCTCCCCCTATCATATAACCAAGCATCGCGAAGCATAACCCTGATGCCCCGATATGAATTGATAGCGGCGAGCCAATGACCCAAGTGACCAAACCCGAAGCGATAATGAGCTTAACAATCGTACGATAAGCATTGTTCTCAAAAAGCCCAAATAAAAATAGAATTTGTAATAAAGTTACACTATTGCCAAGCAAATGTGAAAAATTGCCATGCATCGTCCATGAAGCAAACACCCCAATCATGCTACCGATATCAAGAGCACGCGGCACGATGCCAAAAATATTCCACAGTCCAAACAGCGCAAACTTATTAAGAAAAAACATACCCCACATCGGCACTAAGACAAAAGCATATAAACCGATAACTTGCTTGATTCGTACTAATATCAACGTGAGTAATTGCCGCCACTTCATATAATCTTTTATCCTATTGATTTTATTTTATTCAACAGACCCTAATGGTTCACTGAAAATAGTGGTTGCTGTATCGGCTTAAATGATAATAATGAAGCATCTTTGTCCGCTGTTAAATAACTATTGGCATGCAGTAACGACGTTGAATGATAAGGCACTAAGGCGGTAGGAACAAAACTGCGCGCGGCATCGATATGCTTAATAGAGTCATCAAAAAAGATATGTGGTGCAAACGTTCTAAGTACAGCCGTTTTTTCCAAACCTCCTAAGAAAAACGCCATATCAACATTGACGCCCCACTCTCGCAATGTCTTAATCGCACGCAGGTCAGCGGGTGCATTGCGAGCCGTCACCAACGCAATCTTTATGGGAGAATATTGAAGGCCTGCTGGTAGACGCTCTTGCAAGTTCGATAGCTTGATTAATAATTCAGCATAAGGCCCTTTCTCAATTGGCAAGTCACGCATTTGTGCTTCACGATCATGAAAGGCACGTAATCCTTTTTGCTTATAGAGTAGCTCACCTGAATCATCAAACAGCACGGCATCACCATCAAAAGCGATACGCAGCTGATTGGTATCCAATTTATAAGTATTAACAGGCGTCGCATCGAGTATCGCACAAGCGCAGATATTGGCATCAGCAACTTGCTGCGCATCCTCACGATTGGTGGTCAAAAACAGATCGATATTAAAATCTCTGATATAAGGCGAAACAGGACTACCCGATATAAATGCCGATCGAGAAATATTGAGTCCATTTTCACGAATGGCATTGAGTACTTGAATGCCCGTATCTGGACTGCTTTTCGAGACAATCACTACTTCGACCAAAGGCGCTTCAATATCAGGGAGCTGTACAGTATCGTCTTCACAATAATGATTCAAATTTAGCAATGCTTTGATAAGCGGATAGCCCGCGCCAATATTTAATGGCTCGTTTTCACGCGCTGCCATATAGTCACGAAACTCTTTTATAGCGCTTTCAGGCCGGTGCTCTAATAGCTGTAATAAATAATTTTCTGATTCTGCTAAATCAAACAGCGCGGTTGCAGAAATCGCGACTATGAGCGTGTTACTAAAATCGACAGCCATAAATGTTTACTTCTATTCTAAATATTCAAAATGATAGCGTTTTATTTTACTACATATATAGGCAAGCTGTGTGGCTACTCCTGCTAATCATAACAATCCTCAATATATATTTTTTATGATAAAAAAAAGACTGCAATCGCAGTCTTTTTTAGGTTTCAAGCAACACTTAGCTAATATCAGCACCATCATTAATGACAAAACTTACAATCATAATGACATGATATTTACTAATTTTTCCATCAGTAACCCCTACTTTTTGCTCTTTTATCCAAGCGCCTTCAACATTATTAACGGTTTTAGAAATCCGTTCAATACCTTGTTGAATAGCATCTTCAAAGCTGGTTTCAGAGGTACTACTGATCTCGATATTCTTGGCAATAGTCATAATATTTCTCGCATCCATGTGATTCTAAAATGAGTGTTTTAAGACAAGCTTATCGTAGATAATGCTACTTAAAAGCGATGTCTCTCATTTATTCTAGCGTTATACATAGTACGCAACAATGCTTCAGTGTTATTTTATGTAGGAATTAACTTAATAGCACTAAAGATATCGCAGGGAACATCACCAAAATAACCAATCGAATCACATCAGAAACGATGAATGGTGCTACCCCGCGGAACATGTCGGACAGTTTGATATGCGGAGCCATTGCCTTAATCACGAAAATATTCATTCCCATCGGTGGCGTTATCAATCCAAGCTCTACCGTCAATACGGCAATAATACCAAACCATACTGGATCGAAGCCTAAAGCAACAATGATTGGATACACCACTGGAATGGTAATAACCAGCATCGCTAAAGCATCCATGAACAACCCTAAGAGGAAGTACATGATCAAGATACAGATCAGTACGACCATTGGACTCACTGCTAACGTACCAATCCATGTCGCTAATGTATAAGACAAGCGTGACACTGAGATAAAATAGCCCAAAGCTTCTGCACCCAGTAGCATAAAGAAGACCACTGCTGATAATGCGAGCGTCTCAATCAGCGATTGCTTAAGGCCTTTCATACGCATGCCTTTAACAAAAGCGTAAGCCCAAGAGACAAATGCACCGACTGCTGCGCCTTCTGTGGGAGTAAATAGCCCAAAGAAAATACCCGCAATAATCACGATAAAAATGAAGCTAAACGGTATCAAACCGGTTAACGATATGAGCTTCTCTTTCCAAGTAGTCGACTCGCCACGACGCGCTAAGTGTGGTTTCCAGCGCACCATAATCATGACAGTGATTGAGTACATCACCATCCCTAACATACCAGGCAAAAAGCCTGCAATAAACATGTCACCAACGGACTGCTGAGTTAGGATGGCATAAACCAGTAGCGCAATACTAGGCGGAATCATAATACCTAATGTGCCACCTGCTGCTAAAATACCACAAGCAAAACCAGGTTGATAACCATACTTCTCCATCTGTGGCAACGCAACTTTCGTCATAGTAGAGGCAGTAGCTAATGATGAGCCTGAAATAGAAGCAAAAATACCAGATGATCCGATACCCGCGATACCAAGACTCCCTCGTACTCCACCAAAAATGGTTCGGGTAGCTTCAAACAACTTTCCTGCCATACCCGAATGCGTGGCAAAGACTCCCATTAAAATAAATAACGGAATAGCACTAAAGTCATATTTTGCCAAGACATCTACCGGAATGTCTTTGAGCATTTGCAAAGCACCGCTTGGCGCAGTCACTGCTCCAAAACCAACCAAACCCACACCCAACATGGCAAGTGCGACTGGCACTCGCAGGACAACAAGCAGGATCATGACGACTAAGCCAATGGCTCCAATAATTTCTGGACTCATGCGCCTGTCTCCTCGGCGTCAAAGAACTCGCCCGTTTTAAAGATATTAATGGATTCGATTAGCGAGCGAATAGCGAGTAAAAGACTTAAGAATGCACTAAATGCATAGATGGGCATCATTGATAGTCGAAGATCTTGGGTAACTTTACCGTATTCTATGGCATCAATGGCGCTCTCATAGAGACCCCATGAGAACACAATACCAATGACAAAAAAGCCCATCATAAAGATGCCCATCATGTAGCCTTTAACGGCTTGAGGCATCTTTTGAGTAAAGACATCAACGATGATTTGTGAGCGTTCGACGAAAGCGGCAAAGGCGGCAAGCAAGGAAAATAGCATGAAATAAGACACAATTTCCACGCTACCCTTGACCGTAAATCCAAACTCACCACCAGTGAGCTTGAATATATAACGAGCCGTCACATCCAGCATGGTGGTTAGAACAATAATGATAAGACTGACACCACCAAAAAATTGGCATAATCTAGAAATAAAGGTACTGATTTTGACTAAAAATGCCATGTGACACCTCCAATAGGTTATACCTTACAGGTAGCACTGGCAGCTTTGGCCTTTTCATAGACACTATCAGCATCCAAACCTAAAGCATTGACGTCTTTTAGATATTTTTGCGTTCCTTTTTCAAGTGGCCCTTTCCAATCTGGATCATTTAGTGGATCAGGAATTTCGATAATTTCGTCACCCTTATCTTTGGCAGCTTGAATTGCCAGCTGGTCATGCTTATCAAACACTTCACCGACCTTATTAGCCAATGCCATCCCTGAGTTTTTATCCAAGACTTGTTTTAGATCATCAGGCAAATTATCGTATTTATCTTTGTTCATCGTCACCATGAGCGCTGAACTATAAAAAGGAATATTGGTATGATATTTCGTAATCTCATCGATTTTGAAAGCAGTAACTGCTTCCCAAGGGAAACTCAAGCCATCTACAACTCCGCGCTGTAAAGAGGTATACATATCATTAGCAGGTAGACCTACTGGTGAAGCGCCAGCGCTTTCGATGATATCACCAGCCACGGCTGAAGGACGACGGATACGCATACCTTTCATATCTTCAGGCGTTCGAATTAGCTTGTCAGTGGTATGAAGTGCACCAGGACCAGCACCGTACATGAACAGGAGATGAGAATCTTCATATTCACTAGCAAGTGTGCCATCATCATAAAGGGTCTGGAGCATACAACCCATTTGAGTGGCTGAGTTTGATAGTCCAGGGAGCTCAGTAATTTGAGTTAAAGGGAAGCGACCGTTAGTATAGCCATGAGCCTGTGAGCCAATATCGATCGTACCTTTTGCAGCAGATTCATAGGTAACATCTGCTTTAGCAAGACCTGCTGAAGGATATAATTCTACTTTCAAGCGACCATTAGAATCTGTCTCTATTTGTTTAGCCCAAGGTTCAAAAACCTCAGTGCTAATAGATGATGTTGCTGGCCAGAAGTGAGAAAAGCGTAAAACAGTAGTTTCTTGAGAAGTTGCTGATGAGCCATCAGTAGTATCAGCGGATTGGTTAGAACAGCCTAAAAGACTGATCGCTGCCAAGGCACCAATTGAAAAAAGAGGAGCTAGCTTCATTATCAATTCCTTTTGATAATTATGAGGTGAGGAGTAGAGCTTACGTTTAGCACTCTAAGTCGATGAAATAATTAATCATTTACAAAGTTAAAACGTCTTTCTAATAAATCTGTAATAAATACACCATATAAAATTAGCAGCTATAATGATATAAGTCAAATCATTTTGAGCATATAAAGTAATAATCCATTCAAAAATAAGCATAGATTAACGAAACTCAATGGACAAATCTAATAGTACTCTCAGATACTAAATTTCGACGGATTACCGACTGCAAGCTAGATGTTCTAAACAACGAATGTTTGTAAAGAAGCAAACCGCGCACGAAAGAAAAGCCCCTCAACTTAATTGTTGAGGGGCTTTTCAGGAATAGAGAGCTGACGATGACCTACTCTCACATGGACGAATCCACACTACCATTGGCGCTACGATGTTTCACTTCTGAGTTCGGGAAGGGATCAGGTGGGGCCATCGCGCTATTGTCGTCAGCAAAGGGGGTTAGATATGAGTCTGTTGTTTTTATTGTTTGACTATAAATGTTTAGTTTATGGTCGATCAACTTGTAACCTAACTGAATCAAGGTTAAAGGTGATATCGAAATATTCTTTCTTTTATTCTAAAGCTTTCGCTTTACAAGATAGATTAATTAGAGCTTTGATACAAACCACTTGGGTGTTGTATGGTCAAGCCAAACGAGCAATTAGTACAGGTTAGCTACACACATCGCTGTGCTTCCACACCCTGCCTATCAACGTCGTAGTCTTCAACGGCTCTTTAGGGAAATCTAATCTTGAGGTGGGCTTCCCGCTTAGATGCTTTCAGCGGTTATCCCATCCGAACGTAGCTACCGGGCAATGCCACTGGCGTGACAACCCGAACACCAGAGGTTCGTCCACTCTGGTCCTCTCGTACTAGGAGCAGATCCTCTCAAATTTCCAACGCCCACGGTAGATAGGGACCGAACTGTCTCACGACGTTCTAAACCCAGCTCGCGTACCTCTTTAAATGGCGAACAGCCATACCCTTAGGACCTGCTTCAGCCCTAGGATGAGATGAGCCGACATCGAGGTGCCAAACACCGCCGTCGATATGAACTCTTGGGCGGTATCAGCCTGTTATCCCCAGAGTACCTTTTATCCGTTGAGCGATGGCCCTTCCATACAGAACCACCGGATCACTAAGACCTACTTTCGTACCTGCTCGACTTGTGGGTCTCGCAGTTAAGCGCGCTTTTGCCTTTATACTCTACGACCGATTTCCGACCGGTCTGAGCGCACCTTCGTACTCCTCCGTTACTCTTTAGGAGGAGACCGCCCCAGTCAAACTACCCACCATACATTGTCCTCGGTATTGTTATACCTGAGTTAGAACCCCAACATGACCAGGGTGGTATTTCAAGATTGGCTCCACAAACACTAGCGTGTCTGCTTCAAAGCCTCCCACCTATCCTGCACAAGTCAGGTCAAAGTTCAATGTAAAGCTGTAGTAAAGGTTCACGGGGTCTTTCCGTCTAGCCGCGGGTACACAGCATCTTCACTGCGATTTCGATTTCACTGAGTCTCTGCTGGAGACAGCGCTGCCATCATTATGCCATTCGTGCAGGTCGGAACTTACCCGACAAGGAATTTCGCTACCTTAGGACCGTTATAGTTACGGCCGCCGTTTACTGGGGCTTCGATCAAGAGCTTCGCTTACGCTAACCCCATCAATTAACCTTCCAGCACCGGGCAGGCATCACACCCTATACGTCCACTTTCGTGTTTGCAGAGTGCTGTGTTTTTAATAAACAGTTGCAGCAGCCTGGTATCTGCGACTGTCAACAGCTCAAGGAGCAAGTCCTATCACCATCAACAGCGTACCTTCTCCCGAAGTTACGGTACCATTTTGCCTAGTTCCTTCAGCAGAGTTCTCTCAAGCGCCTTGGTATTCTCTACCTGATCACCTGTGTCGGTTTAGGGTACGATTCGTTTATAACTATTGCTTAGAAGCTTTTCCTGGAAGCATGGTATTTGCCACTTCGCTGTACAAGTACAGCTTGCTATCAGATCTCAGCCATATAACAACCCGGATTTACCTAAGTTGTAAGCCTACATCCTTTCACCTGGACAACCAACGCCAGGCTGACATAACCTTCTCCGTCCCTCCATCGCATTATAAACAAGTATCAGAATATTAACTGATTTCCCACCGACTACGCCTTTCGGCCTCGCCTTAGGGGTCGACTCACCCAGCCCCGATTAACGTTGGACTGGAACCCTTGATCTTCCGGCGTGCGAGCTTTTCACTCGCATTATCGTTACTCACGTCAGCATTCGCTCTTGTGATACCTCCAGCATGCCTTACGACACACCTTCACAGGCTTACACAACGCTCCCCTACCACTTGAAAACAATTCAAATCCGCAGCTTCGGCTCCCAGTTTGAGCCCCGTTACATCTTCCGCGCGGGCCGACTCGACTAGTGAGCTATTACGCTTTCTTTAAAGGATGGCTGCTTCTAAGCCAACCTCCTAGCTGTCTATGCCTTCCCACCTCGTTTCCCACTTAACTAGGAATTTGGGGCCTTAGCTGGCGGTCTGGGTTGTTTCCCTCTCCACAATGGACGTTAGCACCCACTGTGTGTCTCCCGGATATCACTCATCGGTATTCGGAGTTTGCATCGGTTTGGTAAGTCGGTATGACCCCCTAGCCGAAACAGTGCTCTACCCCCAATGGTGTTCGTCCGAGGCGCTACCTAAATAGCTTTCGGGGAGAACCAGCTATCACCGAGTTTGATTAGCCTTTCACCCCTATCCACAAGTCATCCCCTGGCTTTTCAACGACAGTGGGTTCGGTCCTCCGGTTGATGTTACTCAACTTTCAACCTGCTTATGGATAGATCACTCGGCTTCGGGTCTATGCCCTGCAACTAAACGCCCTATTAAGACTCGGTTTCCCTACGGCTCCCCTAAACGGTTACCTTGCTACAGAACATAAGTCGCTGACCCATTATACAAAAGGTACGCGGTCACCCTAATAAATTAAGGCTCCCACTGCTTGTACGCACACGGTTTCAGGTTCTATTTCACTCCCCTCACAGGGGTTCTTTTCGCCTTTCCCTCACGGTACTGGTTCACTATCGGTCAGTCAGGAGTATTTAGCCTTGGAGGATGGTCCCCCCATCTTCAAACAGGATTTCTCGTGCCCCGCTCTACTTAATATGTTAACGCTAATGTTTCGAATACAGGACTATCACCTACTACGGTCAGCTTTCCCACGCTGTCTTCTACATTAGCACTAATCGGCTTCTCCCCGTTCGCTCGCCGCTACTTGGGGAATCTCATTTGATGTCTATTCCTAAGGGTACTGAGATGTTTCACTTCCCCTCGTTCGCTTCTCGTACAAGTACGAGATACCTACCTTATGGTAAGTGGGTTTCCCCATTCAGAAATCTCCGGATCACAGGATATTGCCGCCTCCCCGAAGCTTATCGCAGGCTGTCACGTCTTTCATCGCCTCTGACTGCCAAGGCATCCACCATGTGCGCTTCATTACTTGACCATACAACCCCAAGTAGTCTTAACTTATAAATAAGTTTTAACTTCAAAGTGTCATAAAGTCTAATTATGATAACGATATCAGCTAATTTTATACGCTTGATTCAGTTCTCTTTACTTTTTTAATAACTCACTACTGGGATAACAACTGATGTCGTTAAGTAGTGAGTTATTAAGGTTAGAAACAACGCGTGAACACGTGTTCCTAACCCAGACTCATATCTATGTTTTTAAATAGTTCTTACGCTCTCGTCGAGTCATAAGTTCTGTATAAAACAGAAAGAAATAATCGTATGATGTAATATCTGAATTATTTGTTTCTGTTTATGCTCGTTTAATATATCTACTATCGTATTTATTATGGTGGAGCCAAACGGAGTCGAACCGTTGACCTCCTGCGTGCAAGGCAGGCGCTCTACCAACTGAGCTATGGCCCCGTAAATAAATGGTAGGCCTGGGCAGACTTGAACTGCCGACCCCCGCGTTATCAACACGGTGCTCTAACCAGCTGAGCTACAGGCCTGTGTCTGCCTGTAAAGGCAAAGCGCTAATAATAAATACTAGCTAAACTAAAGAACAACTTGTTGTGAATTCTTGCTGACCGAATGCCATCTATAAGGAGGTGATCCAGCCGCAGGTTCCCCTACGGCTACCTTGTTACGACTTCACCCCAGTCATCAACCACACCGTGGTGAACGCCTCCCCGAAGGTTAAGCTATCCACTTCTGGTGCAATCAACTCCCATGGTGTGACGGGCGGTGTGTACAAGGCCCGGGAACGTATTCACCGCGGCATTCTGATCCGCGATTACTAGCGATTCCTACTTCATGGAGTCGAGTTGCAGACTCCAATCTGGACTACGATAGGCTTTTTGAGATTCGCATCACATCGCTGTGTAGCTGCCCTCTGTACCTACCATTGTAGCACGTGTGTAGCCCTGGTCGTAAGGGCCATGATGACTTGACGTCGTCCCCGCCTCCCTCCAGTTTGTCACTGGCAGTATCCTTACGAGTTCCCGGCTTAACCCGCTGGTAACTAAGGACAAGGGTTGCGCTCGTGCGGACGTTAACCCAACCATCTCACGACACGAGCTGACGACAGCCATGCAGCACCTGTATTCTAATTCCCGAAGGCACTCCCGCATCTCTGCAGGATTCTAGATATGTCAAGACCAGGTAAGGTTCTTCGCGTTGCATCGAATTAAACCACATGCTCCACCGCTTGTGCGGGCCCCCGTCAATTCATTTGAGTTTTAACCTTGCGGCCGTACTCCCCAGGCGGTCTACTTATTGCGTTAGCTGCGTCACTAAGTCCTCAAGGGACCCAACGACTAGTAGACATCGTTTACGGCGTGGACTACCAGGGTATCTAATCCTGTTTGCTACCCACGCTTTCGAGCCTCAGTGTCAGTATTATGCCAGAAGGCTGCCTTCGCCATCGGTATTCCTCCAGATCTCTACGCATTTCACCGCTACACCTGGAATTCTACCTTCCTCTCACATACTCTAGCTCAACAGTATCAGATGCAGTTCCCAGGTTGAGCCCGGGGATTTCACATCTGACTTATCGAGCCACCTACGCTCCCTTTACGCCCAGTAATTCCGATTAACGCTTGCACCCTCTGTATTACCGCGGCTGCTGGCACAGAGTTAGCCGGTGCTTATTCTGCAGCTAATGTCATCGTCCACGGGTATTAACCGAGGAGTCTTCTTCACTGCTTAAAGTGCTTTACAACCAAAAGGCCTTCTTCACACACGCGGCATGGCTGGATCAGGGTTTCCCCCATTGTCCAATATTCCCCACTGCTGCCTCCCGTAGGAGTCCGGGCCGTGTCTCAGTCCCGGTGTGGCTGATCATCCTCTCAGACCAGCTACAGATCGTCGCCATGGTAGGCCTTTACCCCACCATCTAGCTAATCCGACTTAGGCTCATCTAATAGCGAGAGCAGTAAACTGCCCCCTTTCTCCCGTAGGTCGTATGCGGTATTAATACGAGTTTCCCCGTGCTATCCCCCACTACTAGGTAGATTCCTAAGTATTACTCACCCGTCCGCCGCTCGACGCCTGATAGCAAGCTATCATCGTTTCCGCTCGACTTGCATGTGTTAAGCCTGCCGCCAGCGTTCAATCTGAGCCATGATCAAACTCTTCAGTTTAATCTTGCTATGTAACCCTTTAAAGAGGCTACTAAACTTGGCTCATCTAATCTGGCAAAATCGCTAAAAATTATGTTCGTAATGAATTAACTTTGAGTTTTTTTACTGTCTTAAATGATAATTTTTATAGTTAGAATGAACTCCGAAAAGGAGCTAAAACCAACTTTATTTTTTAGCATTCTGAATCAGCAAAAATCCACACAAGTTGTTCTTTAGTTATGCTTTTAAATAGTGCTCAATCACTGTCGTCCAGTAACTGATATATTGGGTAACTCTCTTGCTGTTTAGACTTAATCCCTTGCGGGTTAAGCTATCTAGCGAGCCGACTATCTTATCATAATGATTTGAATTGTCAAGCTGTTTTATAATTTGTTTCATCAGGTTAACTGGGTTATTAATGTGTAATCTACACACTAGTTACTTCCAGCTCGTCTTGATGAGGGCGTATTATAGACGCTTTAAATTCTGTGTCAAGAGGTAATTTCTATTTAGTTTGAAGTAAATGTCTCATCACTCATTCTAAACAGCCTTCCCTTTCAACTAGGGCGCATTATACGGGGTTTTAAGACTGGGTCAAGGGGTTTGTCTGCTATTTTGGGGACTATCTAATTTTATAATTAATACCATCTATTTATCAGTTGGTTAGGGCTAAAAATAGTTTTGCCTTTATCAAGAATAACTCTTTTCCTTAAATTTAGTCGGAGCTTCTATATAGAATTCTTCTATATATGATGCTTTTATAGCTTACCTATCTTTTTAAAGAAGTCTTTATAGGCCGCGACTTTTTTATCTAAGGCTAAAGGATAGGCACGTGAGGTTGAAGGCAACCTATATAAGGTAAGATTATTTACATTCACTTTTTGATTGTTATCGTTTTGCCATTGATAGGGATAATCCATATTTTGATTGGTCTTAGGATATTTGGACTTGGCTGGTGGTTCGGCCAATAAGTTAAGCAGTACTTCAGTTGCCTTACCACCTGTGGTAAACAACGTATGAACCTTTGGCACTTGTGGCAAAATATTATCTAGGTCGACAGTGGTCACAACCGTTAAATTTTTATCTGACGCATTACCGGTTTCACGAATCGCTTGTTTTACTGTGGGGCAAGAAGCGATACCACGCTCAAACATAAAGTCGCGGATACGCTCAGGATCAAAGCGCTTCTCGTCCCCTACTCTAAAATAATCTGCATCATCAAAAAATACGCGACCATAGATACGCCACATATCATTATAAAAGTTCGGATAGTGAAAACTCATTGCCCATTTATCGGCAGTCGGAGGAAAGGTGCCCATCATCATCACGGTGGCATCTGGCGGTAACACAGGAGCGAACGGATGGGTTTCTATTTCTACAGCCTTCGTTGTGGATAAGGCGCTAGCACTATTGGCATTATTCATTACATCTTCAGTGTTCGCTGGTTGATTGTTCATAAGATTCTTCATCAGAAAAGCAGTTTTTTTGGTATCATAGCAGGCCTAAACACTACTTCGTATTTAACCATAGTATATAGTCGGCTTAGATAGGCAAATGATAAGTTAATTGGCTTAAACCATCTTTGCTTTGATTGCGATTATGGAAACGCTAAGCTTATGATTACTGTGTTACCTATAGGGTTGAAGTGTAGTAAGTGTTTGTATCTTTTATACTAATAGCAAACGCAGTGACTGCGCAAGCATCAGACCAAAACCAAGAGAGTATTTATGAGCGACTTAAATAGCGGTTTAGAAATTACGGTAATCGATCATCCACTAGTCCGTCATAAACTCAGTTTAATGCGCGAAAAAGACTGTAGTACTTATAAGTTTCGTACGTTGACCAAAGAGCTTGCACGCTTGATGGCGTATGAAGCGAGCCGCGATTTTGAGATTGAAACGTTCCCAATGAAAGGCTGGTGTGGTGAAATCACTGGTGAGCAAATTATCGGTAAAACAGCAACGATTGTACCGATTTTACGTGCAGGTATTGGCATGTTGGACGGTGTGCTCGATTTGATTCCTACTGCTAAGATTTCTGTGGTTGGTTTACAGCGTGATGAAGAAACCTTACAGCCAGTACCTTTCTTTGAAAAATTCGTCAGCCACATGGACAAACGCCCTGCCCTGATCATTGATCCAATGCTAGCCACTGGTGGCTCAATGGTTGCGACCATCGAGATGCTAAAGAAAAATGGCTGCACCAATATCAAAGCGTTGGTATTGGTTGCCGCACCTGAAGGCGTGCGTGTGGTCAATGAAGCACATCCCGACGTAACCATTTATACCGCTGCATTAGACAGTCATTTGGATGAACACGGTTATATTATTCCAGGTCTTGGCGATGCAGGTGATAAGATATTTGGTAAACAGTTAGCTAATAAGTAACTGCCTGATAAATAAGTAACCGTAGTTGCGACAATTATGGTTAATGCAAGTAAATCAAAACATATACGCTAAGACAAACAGTCGTCTTAAAAATCAGGATACAAACACAGCATCAACGATAAGGATAGATAATGAACGTATTGATTACAGGAGCAAGCGCCGGTTTTGGTAAAGCGCTGGCAGAGCGTCTGATCGCTAATGGTCATCGTGTGATTGGTTGTGCTAGACGCCTTGATAAGCTGAACGCTCTAGCAGATACATTGGGCGAATCATTCTTACCTGTGGTGATGGATGTGAGCGATACGGCTTCTATTCCACAAATCATTGCTGAATTGCCGGATGGTTTTAGGCAAATCGATGTGCTCGTTAATAATGCGGGATTGGCACTCGGTACTGAGCCTGCCCAAAGTAGCAGCCTTGATGACTGGATGCGTATGACTGATACCAATATAAAAGGTCTCATGGCGCTGACTCACGCGGTCTTGCCAGCGATGGTCGCGCGCGATAGCGGTTATATTATCAATGTCGGCTCGATTGCTGGCAGTTGGCCGTACTTTGGTGGGAACGTCTATGGCGCGACCAAAGCATTCGTCAAGCAATTCAGTCTAAATCTGCGCGCGGATTTAATCGGTACCCAAGTGCGCGTGACCAATCTTGAACCGGGTAATGTCGCAGGCACTGAGTTTTCAAACGTCCGCTATCATGGCGATGATGATAAAGCCGCCAAGGTTTATGATGGCTTTAAAACCATGACGGGTGAGGATATCGGCGACATCTTATTGTGGCTGATTGAATCGCCGGCTCACATCAATGTCAATCGCTTGGAAGTGATGCCAGTTGCGCAAACTTATAACGGGTTGACGATTGCTAAGAAAGATTCTTGAACGTTTAGCCGAGCGTTTGGCTCATTAACGTAATTCGTAATATCGAAGCAACATAGTCTCATCTATGTTGCTTTTTTTTATGTCTTCAATAGTTAGCTCATTGACCAAGCGCAACTCCTGAAAATCTAAAATCAATACTTCATTGCGCGTGCGCTCACTAGTACGCCTATTATGACGTATGGGAAATCCCATCACTTGCCTGCCGACGACGGTTATCTGATTAATAACTGCTACTGAACGATTCATAGCAGATTTTTTATGGGCTTGCTGTGCGTTAAAGACTGCTGTGGCAGGATTCACAGTAGTGGTTAATAGCTTATCGAAACGAGCGATTTTGGGCATATCTCCTGCCAAAAACAACGTTTGCGCAAGCGGTAAATACTGAGCATGACGTATGAGCTCTCGGCGAAACAACGCTGGCATATCTGTATTAAAGCTGTCTTCTGTCTGCCGGTAAAAAGCAATGAAGTGACGCTGCAAATAACTGCCAAATACCGTAAAGTTAATCCACTGTTGATAAGTATCATTGGCCAGTAATTGCCTAGTGAAAGCATCGGAAAAAGCCTTGGCATCTGTCTTAATGTTGCCCGTTAACATCGCTATCAATAAGCTGTGCGCATCATTAAATATCTGCTGCTCCCAAACTTGTGGGTAAAGGCTGCGATCCAGTGACGCTAGTGTCGGTGTGCTCATAAGCATCGCCCTTTTATTCTTTTATTTCAAGTTTAGGATAATGGCTGTTAATCACAAGCGTCACTTACTGTCTATACATTTTATGCTATGGTCAGCTTAGCTGTGTTTGATTAATACAAGTTTTATTAGCACAGATTTTACTATAACAAGCTCTCATCGATAAGATAAAAATATTTTATGATGAATGTTCAACATGCCCTAATTAATTACAATATATATGACGGAAATACGACGCTATGATGACCAATTTAATGACGTTGCCCAATCGCTACCAGTCGCGTTATCATTTGAAAACGCTGACGGTTACTGCTACTGACGGTACGTCTCTGCCGGTTTCAGTCATTGGTCAAGGCACGCCAGTGCTAATGCTGCATGCTTATGGTATGGACGCACGCGAGTTCTTGCCTTTTATCTTAGCATTGACAGGTAAATATACATTTTATTT
Source organism: Psychrobacter sp. PAMC 21119 (assembly GCF_000247495.1). NCBI lineage: Bacteria > Pseudomonadati > Pseudomonadota > Gammaproteobacteria > Moraxellales > Moraxellaceae > Psychrobacter > Psychrobacter sp. PAMC 21119. The sequence continues at coordinate 125,138 of NZ_AHVZ01000011.1, forward strand.
GCCGCATCTGCGTGGTTTTGGCGCTGCAAAAGCTCTCACGATGGAACAGTTTGATTTTGTCCGTCAATATGCGGATGATGCCAACGCTGTGATTGAGAAAATTTGTGAATGGCGTCAAATAGAGGCTTTGCCAGTGGCGGCTATTTCGATGGGCGCGCAAGTCATGTGGTCTTATTTTGAGCGTTTTGGCGCATCAAGGGTCAGTCGCTATCTTAATATTGATCAAAATCCAGCGATTCATAATCAAGACGATTGGCAAGGGGGTCTATTTGGCACGCGGCAGCAAGAAGTGTTCGATATCTTTCAAGAAGTAATCGATCTGACCTTACCTTATGCGGACTCTAATAGCTTTGCCCATCTGCCTTTTGCGCTCAAGCGCCGTGCAACCGATGTCGAAAGGCTGTTTTCTTTGTTATCCGTCAATCGCACGCGTTCAAAAGCTTTTATACAAGCGATGACTCATAAAAACGACCACACACTCGCGCTTTACGACCACGGCATTTGGCATCAAAAAATGCGCTGCTTGCAAGCCTATTTGATCTTACCTTACGATTTTCGCGGTGCCATAGATAAAGTGACTATTCCTGTGGTCAATCTCATCGGTGGTCGCTCTAAGCTTTATGACGCCAAATGGCAGCAGAAAGTGACCCACATGCTGCCTAACGCTACTGAAGTTATTTTGCCACGTGCAGGTCATGCCATTCCTTTGGATGAGCCGATTAGATTTTATAAAGTGTTAAAAGATTTTTTGCAGAATCGCTAGCTCAGTGCAACTTACTGTGATGTCACAGAACCACTCTATAATCGACACTGTCACTGTACAACCCGTCATAGTAATCGCTCTATCCACCTTTTATACTAAAAACCTGACGTTAGCTGTGTAAGCGCATTAACGTTAAAATAAAATACTTTTTAATAATAATTCTAAAAGGAAAAACTTATGCCTTACGTTAACGTTGCACAGCAAGATGAACAATCTGTCGACCTATATTACGAAGTCCAAGGTACTGGCAAACCTGTAGTATTAATCCATGGCTGGCCGCTGAGTGGACGCGCTTGGGAGGCACAACTTCCTGCACTGGTCGAAGCAGGCTATCAAGTGATAGCCTATGATAGACGTGGCTTTGGTCAATCCTCTAAACCATGGAATGGCTATGACTACGATACATTGGCACAAGATCTAAAAGCCTTGATGGATGAGCTGGATTTGACAGATGCTACTATCGTTGGCTTCTCTATGGGTGGCGGTGAAGTCGCTCGCTATCTGGGAACATTTGGTTCCGAGCGTATCAGCAAAGCGGTACTCGCCTCTGCCGTTCCGCCTTATCTGTTTAAAGCTGATGACAATCCTGATGGTGCGTTAGCAGAAGCAGATATCCAAGAATTCCTAGACGGAGTCAGCGGCGATCGTATTGCCTTCTTGAACGACTTTACCAAGAATTTCTTTACGCCAGCAGATGGTAAGCTATTAGTCAGCAAACCAATGCGCTTATATAATCGCGATATCGCCTCGTTTGCTTCAGCGAAAGCGACTTATGATTGCGTTAAATCCTTTGCTTATACCGACTTCCGTGATGATCTGAAAAAATTCGATGTGCCAACCTTAGTCATTCATGGCAATGCTGATCAAATCGTCCCATTCGAGGCTAGCGGTCAACGCTCGCACGATATGATTGCCGACAGTCAGTTGCATATTGTCGAAAGTGGTCCACACGGTATCAATGTGACCCATGCGAAAGAATTTAATGACACATTGATTGCGTTTTTGAACAGCTAATGATTATTTAACAGACATAAAAAAGGCGACCTTAACGGGTCGCCTTTTATTTGGACAATGGATTTTTTTGGGCAATGGATTTTAACGAAGTTGATTCATTAATCCGCTAATGATTTAATAAGCTCAAAGCGTGGTATTACTTTGCCATCGACTTCAACGGTTTCCGCAAACATGGCTAACGGTCTTACCCAAACGCCATACTCACCGTATAAACAGCGGTACACGACTAGTGATTCTTCGGTTTCTGAATGTTGAGCGGTATGCAACACTTGGTAAAGGCTGCCTTTATAATGGCGGTAGATACCTTGGGCGACAATGGATTTATTTTTTTGAGACATAAATAGCTCATTCATATTGATAATTAAAGGATTAATAAACGCTTTGTAATTTTCCTGCTAGATTGGGCTTTATCTGTGACCATTCAGAACTGACCATACTATACATGACTGTATCTGAAATAATGCCATCACGGCGTACACGATTGCCTCGAATCACGCCATCTTTTTTAGCACCTAAGCGCTCAATGGCTTGTTGTGAGCGATCATTGTCAATATCTGTACGCCAACCTACGGTTTGATACTTCAAGGTTTCAAATATATAGGTTAGCAGCATAAGCTTACAAGTCGTATTAACATGCGTTCGCCAATACGACTTAGCATACCAAGTATAGCCAATCTCTAAGCGTTTGCTGGTTGGTAAAATATCATGAAAACTCGTTGTACCAATCACCTTACCATTTGATTCATTGATGACCACAAAAGCCTGTCTGTCAGACATTGAATCTGCGGCATTGATATAGTCGATGACCTTGTCTGGCTCAGGTACCGACGTCTCGTTTATTTTCCATAGCTCACCATCTTGGCAAGCTTCAGCTAAGTCAGTCGCATGACTGAGCATCAGTGGCTTAAGGGTAATACCGTTACTTGATAATGTCGGTAAATCTAGCATTTCTTTTTCCTTAAGCCACTATTAGTTTAGGCAGTAGTCACTTAAGCAATGGTCTCTTAAGCAACCGTCACTTAAGCAACAGCCACTTAGGCAACCGTCACTTTCGCATAAGCCTTTTTGCCTGCTTGGATAACGACTGTCTGACCAGACGTTAGACTAAATCCACCATCAACCACATCGCCATCTACTTTTACCACACCACGTTTTACCATATCTTTAGCAGATGAGCTGTTTTTAGCAAGCCCAGATTGGTTGAGTACTTGAGTAATAAACAGTGCATCCTGCCCTTCTAACTCTAACGTTACTTCTGGCAAATCGATTGGCAATTCGCCATCAGCCAACACATTGCCTACTGATTTGTGCGCATTGGCAGCGGCATCAGCATCATGGAAACGCTCGATTAACTCTTCGGCTAAAATACGTTTGATTTCTTGTGGATTGCGACCATTTTCCATTTCTGCCAATAAACCTTCGACTTCATCCATTGGTTTAAAGCTTAAAAATTCAAAATAACGGCGAATTAGCGTATCTGGCATAGATAAGATTTTTTGGTACATGGTGCCCGGTGCATCATAAATGGCCACGTAGTTGTTTAAGGACTTAGACATTTTATTAACGCCGTCTAACCCTTCCAAAATTGGTACGGTTATACATACTTGCTGCTCTTGACCATAGCGGCCTTGCAACGTACGACCCATCAATAGGTTAAAGGTCTGATCGGTACCGCCAAGCTCAACATCCGCTTTTAGCGCGATAGAATCATAGCCTTGCACGAGCGGATACAAAAACTCATGGATAGAGATTGGGGTCTGTGAGGCATAGCGTTTAGAGAAATCATCACGCTCAAGCATACGCGAAACCGTTTGCTGACTGGCAAGCTGAATCATATCAGCGGCGCTCATGTCATTGAACCACTCAGAGTTAAAGACCACACGGGTTTTTTCTTTGTCCAAAATTTTAAATACTTGCTCAGCATAGGTCGTGGCATTGGCTTTGATTTGCTCATCAGTCAATGGCGGACGCGTGCTGTTTTTGCCAGAAGGATCACCAATTTTGGCCGTATAATCACCGATTAAGAAATAAATCTCATGACCCAAATCTTGAAAATGCTTGAGCTTATTGATTAGCACGGTATGACCTAAATGCAGGTCAGGTGCGGTGGGATCAAAGCCCGCCTTGATACGCAATGGACGGTTTAGCTTAAGCTTCGCCACTAAATCCTCTTCAGATAGGATTTCTTGAGTACCTCGTTGGATAAGGGCAAGTTGTTCTTCTAGGGTGTAAGTTTGCGTGGTCATGATGATCTCTTTATTGTCTTTATTAAGGGTTAAACGTTTGAGCGATTTAGAATCTCGTCGCTGTCAAAAGATGTTAGAATTTGACGGATATACTAGCGTTTTTTAAGGTAAATTACCATGACCAACCCCGCATCGACTGCTGATACTCTTCACAATACTCATCCAGATTTAGAGATGGACAGTGATTTGGATAATAGCTTGGAAAATATTGACGATTTAAATTATGCCACACTTACTGAGGCACTTGAGCAAACAGTGTTTGAAAACTTCGATGATGGCTTATATATCGGCATGATGTCGGGCACCAGTTTGGACGGTATGGATGCCGTTCTTTGTCAATTCAGTATAGATATTAGTAATGAAGAAGAAACGCAGCAGCCCATGCGCTTGTTAGCTTCTTATAGCCAAGACTTCCCACCGCGACTGCGTGAAGTATTATTAGCATTATGTCAGCCCAATGGTGTTCAGACATTAACACCCACGGCTGACGAACCAAACAGCGAGCTTGACTGGTTCGGCTGGGCAAGCCGCGAGTATGGTGAGTTTGCGAGTGAGGTGGTCAATACGTTATTAACGCAAGCCGATACCGATGTAGAGTTGGTGCTAGCCATTGGCTGTCATGGTCAGACTGTACGCCATCGTCCGCAGATGGGGTTTAGCTTGCAGTTGCTCGATGCCAATATCATCGCTGAGCATACAGGTATCAGCGTGGTTAGCGATTTTCGACGCCGTGATATGGCAGTCGGTGGTCAAGGTGCACCACTGGTTCCAGCCTTTCATCAAGCGTTGTTTGCCACACCTGATAGTACTCGCGTGTTATTAAACTTGGGCGGTATTGCTAATGTCACCGTCTTGCCAGCGACTTCTGATAACTCATCAAATCAACCAGACGATGTTCTAGGTAATGTTGTTGTGGGTTACGACACGGGTCCTGCCAATTTATTATTGGACGCGTGGACCGCATTGCATACGGATAAAGGTTATGATGCGGGTGGTGCATGGGCGCAGTCCGGTCAAGTCATTGAGCCATTACTCAACCAACTGTTAGAACATCCATTTTTTGCAAAACCTTATCCTAAAAGTACGGGCCGTGAAGACTTTAATTTGGCATGGCTGCAAGACGAGCTACAAGAACTCGAACAGGCATCTGCGGTCATTCGTTATTCATCAGCAGATGTACAAGCCACACTCACTGAACTGACAGCCATCAGTGCGAGTGCGCAAATTAATAAATTTATCGACGCTAATAAAAACACTTCGGTATACGTCTGCGGTGGTGGTGCCTTAAATGACTACTTGATGACGCGTTTGCAGGCACATCTCCCGCATTGCACGGTAGAAACCACTGCGAGCTTAGGATTAGATCCAACATGGGTAGAAGCTGTTGCTTTTGCATGGCTAGCGAGACAGACATTGATGGGTGAAACAGGTAATTTGCCAGCAGTGACAGGTGCAAGTAAAAACGTGGTGCTGGGTCAAGTGTGCTTTGCCTAGTCCATTAATTTTAGTTTACATACGTGCACCTATGTGTTTTATAATGACTTCCGAAACAACATCCTCTTAGGACCGTAAGTACAGGATATATCGCATGAGCCAACACAGCAATTCAACCACCTCACAAGCCGATCAGGTTAGCGCAACCTCGGCGCACAAACCGCGCCATAAACCACCTCACTACGAGCGCTCTGATGAGTTGCGCGTGGTGATCACTGGCATGGGTGCCATTACACCACTGGGTCTAGACGTTGATAGCTCGTGGAAGAAACTGCTCAATGGCGAGAGTGGTATCGCACCGATTACCCATTTTGATGCTGCCGAATATCGTGCGAAAATCGCGGGTGTGGTCAAAGACTTTGATGCCAAACAATATATGAATGCCAAAGACGCACGTCGCTATGATGAATTTATTCATTATGGTATCGCTGCCTCTAGCATGGCACTACAGAACGCGGGCTTTATCGACCAAATAAGCGCGGCTGATGCGCCTGTACAAGGCGTTGACCAAGAGCGTTTTGGTATTATTTTAGGCTCAGGGATTGGCGGTATTCAAACCATTGAAAACAGCCGCGATACCCTGCGTGAAAAAGGCGCGCTGAAAGTTTCGCCGTTTATTATTCCAGGCTCTATTATAAATATGGCGGCTGGATTGGTGGCGATTAAGCACACCTTAAAAGGCCCCAACCTCGCAACATCGACTGCCTGTACAACAGCCACTCACGCGATCGGACTTGCAGCACGCCTGATTGCTTATGGTGATGCCGATGTGATGCTGGCCGGTGGGAGTGAAAAAGGCTCAAGCCCGCTTGGCATATCAGGGTTTGGTGCTATGCATGCACTCTCGACTCGCAATGATGAACCAACCAAAGCCTCGCGTCCATTTGATAAAGCTCGCGATGGTTTTGTACTCGGTGATGGCTCTGGTATGGTCGTGCTCGAAAGTTTGGCTCATGCCAAGGCACGCGGCGCGACCATACTGGCTGAATTGGTGGGTTTCGGTATGAGTGATGATGCAGGTCACATTACTGCACCACCAGAAGATGGCAATGGTGCCGCACGCGCAATGAGAAATGCCTTGCACGATGCTGGTATTGAGCCATCGAGTGTTGGTTATGTTAATGCTCATGGTACCAGCACGCCTGCTGGTGATGTCGCTGAATCAATCGCCATTGAAACCGTATTCGCCCCAGTAAAAGACAGTATTCTAGTCAGCTCAACCAAGTCAATGACTGGTCACTTGCTGGGTGCCGCTGGTGGTGTCGAAGCCATATTTACAGTGCTTTCCCTACAGCATCAACACGTACCACCAACCATTAACTTGGATAATGTGGAAGACAACTGTAACCTCGATTATGTCGCTAATCAATCACGTAAAGTCGAAAATCTACAGTACGCTGTCTCGAATAGCTTTGGCTTTGGTGGCACCAATGGCTCATTAGTCTTTGCACGTTGGCCTAGCAATGACTAGAGCATAAAAGCATACAACACGCGTTGTTGTAACCTTGGTGTCAGATTTGCTACGTTTGTCCACTTGCAGCCCCTTATCGTACTTGCGTATGATAAGGGGTAATTTTTGGAACATTTATGGAAGATACCATGTCAAGCTACTCATTTTCCCATCAGTTTTATCAGCGCTGGACGTGTGCGCCTGAGCCTATACGCGCAGCAATCACCCAAGAACTAAAAGATATCACCACTTTATTGCAAAGCGATACACCCTTTGAGAGCTTTGAATTTCAAACCCATGATTTAGACGCTCATATCGATGAGCTCTATGAAAACCACGAAGCTGAGCAAGCCATTGCCAAAGCGATCACGGAAAAACAAGAACAAGCACGCGCCACTGCTGAAAAAGAACGTCTCGAAGAAGAAGAAAAAGTAAAAGCAGCAGCGGATGCCAAGCTCCAAGAAGAAGCTAAATTAAAAGAAGAGGCCAAACTGCGCGAAGAAGCAGAAGCCGCGCAAAAAGAACAAGAAAAGAATGCGATGCTAGCTGCTGATAAGCGCAATGATGACAAGTCAGTAGCAGCGATCGAGACAAATATTGCGGACAAAGCAAACGTTAATAGTAGTGCCACTGATAACTCTGAAAAAAATAATACCCAAAGTGTGGCTACTGAAAATCCTACGGCGAACCATAAAACCATCAACGAACATGCAAACACTGCTGAAGATAATACGAGCAATAATGATAGCAGTGTTAAAAACGATAACGCTATTAAAGCCATTAATGATACAGCCAGTACTGCCATCAAGTTAGCATTAAAAGACGCAAAACTGAGCGCGACGCATCAAGAATTAATCCGCGAGTTGGAAATGCAGATTGATGACTACCTAAGCGATCAGATGATGCTCATGTCTGAAAACCTAAAATCTTGGCTACGTGCAGAGGTCACTCAGCATTTAAGTGAGCAGGATAAATTAGAGATTAGTAAAAAGTCATAAGAAAACTAAATGATGCTGTTTAGAAAAAAATCCCCGTAAAATTTACGGGGATTTTTTTATTTTAAATGCGCAGATATAGGCTTTTACTTTAGATAGCCTGAGTACGCTCGGTCAGCCACTCAAGTGCTGCGCCATCGACACGGTCTTTTAGCTCCGCATAAACTTGGCTGTGATAGTCGTTGAGCCAATCAATCTCTACTTGATTCAACAATGACGACTCGATCAAACGCGTATCAATCGGGCAGTAAGTAACAGTTTCAAAGTTTAAGAATTTACCAAACTCTGTCTCGGTAGGGCTTGCCACTGGTGTATTAACCATTAGGTTTTCTATGCGAATGCCCCATTTTCCTTCACGGTATAGACCTGGCTCATTGCTCGAAATCATACCGACTTTCATCGCACGCTCTTTTGGCGTGCTGGCGCTATAAGCAATGACTTGTGGGCCTTCATGGACGTTTAAGAAGTAACCAACGCCATGACCAGTACCATGACCATAGTCCATCTGTGCTTGCCATAATGGCGCACGGCAAATGGCATCAATTAATGGTGAGGCGATACCATCAGGGAAATGCGCTTTTGCCAATGCAATATGGGCTTTGAGCACGGTGGTAAAGTCACTTTTATGCTCAGAGCTTACTTGTCCGATACCGACCACACGAGTGATATCAGTCGTGCCGTTTTGATATTGCGCACCTGAGTCAATCAGTAATAATCCGCCCTCGCCCTCGGCCACATCAAGGTAGCTGAACTTCTCAGGAGTTGCGCGGTAATGTGGCAACGCACCGTTTTCATTAAAACCTGCAATCGTTGGAAAGCTTGGTGATACATAGTATGGCTGCTGACTACGTACTTCGATTAGCATGCTATCAACATCTAGCTCACTTAAACGCTCACCGTTTGCTAAGCGCTGCTCAAATGTCGCAAAAAACTCAGCTAAGGCAGCACCATCTTGACGCATGGCTTCACGCACGTGATCGATATCAGCATCAGATTTAACAGATTTGAGTAATGTACTTGGCGCCATTTTCTCAATAAAGCCAACATCGTCTGCCATCTTCGATAGCGTACCGACTGCAACCTTACTTGGATCTAATAACAATAAATCTTCTGGCGTAAGCGTACTCAATGCTTGTTGTACCGCATCATAATCAGCAATCGTAATGCCACTATCTTTTAGGGCTGTGGCGATATCAGCACTGACTTTATTGTTATCGACAAACAACGTCGCGTCATTTTCACTGATGAGCATGTGTGATAAAAACACAGGGTTATAGTCAACATCAGCACCACGTAAGTTGGTCAACCATGCGATGTCATCTAAACTTGAGAGTAAATGATGCGTCGCTCCTGCCTCTGCCATACCTGCACGTACAGCAGCAAGTTTTGAGGTAGCAGACTGTGCCACAAACTGCGCGTCATGTTGATACAAATTGGCAGCGGGTAGCGCTGGACGATCTGACCAGATTTCTGTCAACACGTCACGCTCAGTGATCAAAGTAATGTCATTGACATCAAATGCATTTAGCAGTCGATCTTGTTCCGCGATAGACAGCACATTGCCATCGACGGCGACACTATCGCCTTCTTGTAAATGATCTGCTAGCCAATCGATATGATTTGGCTGACCTGGAGCAAGCTTCTCTAAAGTGATACCCGTGCCTTCCAACTGATCAGCGGCGTGTACCCAATAGCGACTATCCGTCCATAATCCGGCAAAATCAGCAGTCACAACGAGCGTACCGACTGAACCGGTAAATCCTGATAGCCATAAACGTGATTGCCAGTATTCTGGTAAATATTCAGATAAATGCGGGTCAGCAGAGGGTACGATGATCGCAGTGAGATCCTGCGTCGCTAGGCTTTTACGTAAGCTGTCGATACGGTCATGAATGATTTGTTTATTCATTAGATGTGTCCTTATTAGAGGTAGAGCAATTGATTTTGGAGAAATTAGAGTTGAAAAAACACTACTGTGAGGCGACTATGGATAGCCGTCTTATTTGGGTGATTAGAATGGTTTCATGTATCAGTTAAATATAGAAAACAACTGGTTTAATAGAATAATAAAAACGTGCTACCGATAATGGTAACACGTCTCATCATACGTCACTTGTGCTGTTATTATTCACAAATGTACATCAGCCTATAGTTAACCCAAAATAATATCGATACAAGGAAACCGAGTGCAAGCTATACATTCGTATGGTTAGCGAGGTTGACACTGTAGCGGTTTTATAGTGGATTAACTATACCTTATTGCTTGGCTAGCTGTTTCTCACGCTCGCTATCTTTAAGCATTTTATTGATAGGTTTTGCTAATACCAATAACAATACAGCGGTAGCCACCAAAAATATGGTCATGGTTGTAAATAAAGCCGGTAACCCTTCAATTTTATCAGCAGATACATGACCACCAAAGAAAGCGGCAACCAAGTTACCCATGGCGATAGAGGCAAAGAAAAGTCCCATCATTTGGCCTTGCATGCCCTCTGGTGCCAGCTTCGTCATTGCAGACAAACCAACTGGGCTTAGTGCCAACTCACCCAACGTCAATAATAATAAACTACCTACCAGCCATAACGGTGACGCCAAGCCAGCTTCATTGGTTAGGATGCTTTTTGACGCAAAAATCATCAACGCAAAACCTGCTGCCGCAAGTAACATACCAAGTGCAAACTTAGCCATACTGCTCGGCTCAAGACCTCGGTTAGCCATCTTGACCCAGATAATACTGACGATTGGCGCTAAGATAAGAATAAATAAAGGGTTCAATGACTGGAACCAAATACTTGGTACCTCAAATCCTAAGACATTAAGGTCAGTATAGCGATCAGCAAATAAGTTAAAAGACGTTGGCTGCTGCTCAAAACTTGACCAGAATAACGTTGAACCAATAATTAAGATAAAGCAGATCAATAGACGTAACTTATCCGTCTTATCTAAACGCGGTGAGATAAACATAATAGCAAAGTACAGTATCACCACGGCTGCAATGATATAAGTCATGTACTGCGCGACCATCTCAGGATTGAACGGCATGATACCCGTAGACACCAAAACGATAACCGCAACCAACAATGCTAAAAACCCTGCAACCCAGCGACCGATATTTTTATAACGACCGTTGGCATGTTCCCATTCAGCACTGATGCCTTTGGCCTTTGCGTAGCGTGTTAGATTTTTTTGCGCCGCAAAGCGGTAGATGAGTAACGACACCAGCATCCCAAGACCACCGACACCAAAGCCGACATGCCACATGCCTTTTTCTTTAAAGATCCCGACGATAAGTGCCGCTAGTAGCGCACCAATATTGATGCCCATATAGAACAAGGTAAAGCCACCATCACGGCGTACATCACCCTTGGTATATAGAGCGCCAACCATCACTGAAATACAAGTCTTAAATAACCCTGAACCCAGAACAATGCACATCAGACCGACAAAAAACAACGTCATGCCAAATAACGCAGAGAGCGCAATGCATAAATGACCGAGCGCAATAATAATACTGCCCCACCAAAGAGCGCGCTCTTGCCCCAACCAGTTATCTGCTAGCCAACCGCCCGGTACTGCCGCTAAGTACAATGAACCAGCAAAAATACCATAGATAGCAGATGCAGTGACCTCATCAAAACCAAAGCCACCACTGCCTACCGTTGCTACCATAAACAGGACTAATAAAGGACGGATACTATAATAAGAAAAACGTTCCCACATTTCCGTAAAAAATAGCGAGCGTAATGGCTTGGGATGCCCCATAAAGCCGTTGTCTAGCGCTTCCAATTCAGCCGCGCTAGCTCCTGATTGTGTTTCTATGCCCATAACTTTATTCCTTTAAAGATCATATTAGTAATGACCAAACCCCCAATTATTTAGATGAACGGTCATTATAGGCGGAATATTGTTTCACTTGGTTATGGCCAAGTAAAGAAAAAGTTGGCTATAAATTACACAAATACCCATAAAAAAACTCGTTCTCATCAGATGAGAACGAGTTTTTCTTTTTAATCTTGACAGCAGTACTATCCTATTGATATCACTGCCGATAAAGACGCCATAATGCCACTCATTTTAGCGCAGAGTGTCACTATTTGGCTATTTAAACGACCATGTTACAGACTACTGTACTGCTGCCGTATTATCAGCGGCATTGCCCGCATCTAGATCACCATCTGCTTGTTCAGCTGTCAAATCAGCATCAGCCACTGCCGCTTGACTTACTGTGCCAGAGGCGGTCGCTGTACCTGCTTCCGCAGTGACGCCCGCACTATCCGCATCTGTCGCTGGTGTTACGGTTGCATCTGCAGCAGCAGGTGCCATCGCTTCTTCTGCGGTTGCGGCGTCTGTCTCAGCTGGCGCGGCATCTTCAGCAGCCACCGCTTCTGCTTCATGAGCAGCGGCTGAGCTTTCTGTCGTGTCAGCCGTAATATGCTCTCCTGCTGGACGCAAGAATGCTGAGACACCAATGAGTAATACAATCGCTAAAAATAAGCCAACGCCGCCTAAAGCATACAACAGCTCTTTTTTTGGATTGTTGTTGACGATATCTTCTGACATACCTTATCCACCTTGCACAGAATATTTGAAATATTTGGCTATTATATCGCAATTTATGCCCATTTGTTAAAACCCTTAACTATTTAAAGGGTTTATTATCGAAAAATTGCGAAACTTAGCATGTATCATTCTAATTAATTAGCTCATCGAACGGCCTCGAGGAGTCTCGCGCTTGCCAAGATAGCTCAATAATAACAAGAGCGCAATAATGAGCAAAATCGGATAATTACCAAAGCGCATAAAGGGTGTGTTACCTACCCGTGCCTGAACATCACCGCGTAATACGGTACGTTCAAACTGCGGTGCACGCTCGACGATACGCCCTTTATGATCGATAATAGCCGTCACGCCAGTGTTGGTCGCCCGCATAAACCAGCGACCGTTCTCAAGCGCGCGCATTTGTACCATTTGTAGATGTTGCAGTGGACCTGCCGATGTGCCAAACCATGCATCGTTTGAGATAGTTAATAAAAAGTCTGTTCCAATCGCGTTTTTACGCGTGGTATCAGGATAAGCAACTTCATAGCAGATAGCTGCACCCAAATTATGCCCGCGTACACGTAATGGTGACTGCTGATCACTACCACGGCTATAGCTCATGATGTCTTGGCTACCAGCTAAGTTAGGCAGGATATCGAGCAGGCCTTCAAATGGAATATATTCACCGAATGGCACGAGGCGTTGCTTCTTATACAATCCTTCTGCCTGTGCACCCAATGCAACCACGCTATTATAAAATGGTGGATATTTATCTGTACTAGCATCAAATGCCGCTTCATCCTTATAAGGGATGCCTGTGACCCATGTGGTATCAGTCTCTTTGGCCATTTTGACCATTTCGTTGATAAAGCCAACGGCTTCGGTCTGAAACATTGGAATCGAGGATTCAGGCCATAAAACAATGTCACGCCCCCACTCGGTACGCGTCAAGGTTGCATAGATTTTTAAGGTTTCTACTTGATATTCGGTCAGCCATTTTAGGTCTTGCGGGATATTGCCTTGGATCAGCGATACCGATAAATCAGGCGTGCCCTTTGGTTTCGTCCATTGCGGATTAATCAGCCATAATGAGACACTCACCACAAGTAATGCGGCAGTCGCAATCATATAACCACCACGACGACGCAAGAGCTCAACAGCACTTGCAGCCAACAGGATGGCAACGAAAGAAACCGCAAAAACGCCAGCAACAGGTGCTAATGACGACAGCCAATACTGCTCAGTAAAGGCATAGCCCACGAACAGCCATGGAAAACCAGTAAATAACCACGTTTTCATCCACTCTTGCAACACCCAAAGTGCCGCAAAAGCCAAGGGCTGCTTACCGACCATGCGATTAAAAACCAACGCCAAAAGTCCGTGGAACAAGCCCATACCAAGACCCATCAGCGCAATCATAATCAGCGCCAGCCATGCAGGCGTCGCACCATAGACATGGATAGAGGTATACAGCCAAAATGCACCCACGCACCACAACCCCGTACCGTACGCTTGACCGATAATAAAGGCGCGGCGACCTGTCATATCAGGCATCAATAGCGCGTATAAAATCGCTGGCGATACCAGTGCTACTGGCCAAATACCATAAGGCGCAAGCGCAAAGATAAAGATTGCCCCTGCCAACCAAGCAATTAATATGGCCAGCCCCATAGGCAAACCCTTCGGTTTTTCGGGGTTCAGACGTTTTTGCAAATCAACAGTAGACAGACGCATAGCAGTTATCCAAAACCATATTATCTAAAATGTTACATGTTTAGTATTCAGTCGATATTTAACTTGAAGCTGGCTCAATGGTTATAAACGCCCTATCTTTTCAATAGTATTTTCTTATAAGCACTATCTTCTTATAAATACCATCCTCTTATAAGCACCATCGTCTTATAAATATAGTCAAAATATCCCAAAAACGCGACGATACTGCTGATATAAATTTTTTGTAGCTTCTATCTGCACAGGCACAGCAAGCAAGAAAAACTGATACCAGCAGTGCGTGATGTATCGATATTACTTTTCACTGACTATATAAGATTGGTATAAATACAGCGTCTAAAAATCAAACCCGCCCATGATACCAGTCTGCACCAACCAATGGGTAAATTTGCGTAGTAAAAAAAGTGACTGCTAAAAGTGGCTATTGAAAGTGACAGACAGACAGACAGACAGCAAAAAACACGATCGCAATCGTGTTTTTCTTATATTTCTCGATAAGCTTTTAGATGACTAACACCAGATCAATGACTGCCTATCAAAACTTGCTGATTAACATCCGTTTTGGTCAACTCTAGATTCTGGATAAAACGTCCTTCCACATCGGTAATGGTAATTTGCCAGTCGTCTATCATTACGCTCTCGCCTTCTAGGTCACCTACATAACCCAGCGCCTGCATGACCAGACCGCCCATGGTATCGACATCGGTATCATCAAAACGACTGCCAAGCTCATCATTGCAGTCTTCAATGACCGTCGATGCTTGCACGCGCCAAGTATTTGGTTTGTCGGGATCAGCGATGATATTATTGATATCACTGTCTTCATCGAAGTCATCATGCTCATCGACGATGTCACCGACGATTTCCTCGAGCAAATCTTCCATAGTAACCACACCGCCAAAGTTACCGAACTCATCGACCACAATCGCCATATGTACTTGGGTACGCTGTAGTGAGCGCAACAAGGTATCAGAACGCGCAGTCTCACTAATATAAAGTGGCTGACGTACCAAATCTTTTAGACGCTTGCTATCGATTTTATCTTCTTGGTCACGCACCATATGGACGAGAATAGGAATCAAATCCTTGGCCAATAAGATACCAATGACCGCATCATCATCTTGACTGTCAAAGACGGGATAGCGCGAATGGGTGGTTTCAAGGATGATATCCATCACTTCAGCAAGGCTGGTGCTTTCGTGGATACCAATCACTTGCGGGCGCGGCGTCATGATCTCGCGCACTTGTGTCGCAGGCAGATCGAGCACGCCCTCTAGCATGTCCACAGTATCAGGCTCTAAGAACTGGCGCGAATCCTGTACCAAACGAATCAGTTCATCACGGGTTTCGGGGGCGGTCGATAGCCAGCGTTTTAAGCCGCGCATCGACCAACTACTCGGGCTGGGAGTGTCGTCAGACATGGTGGTGTGATTTAACCTCTTTAGTTAATGGTAATTAATATCGTAAAAACATTAATATCGTAAAAACATTAATATCGTAAAAACATTAATATCGTAAAAACATTAATATCGTAAAAACATTAATATCGTAAAAATGTAGATGGGGATTAAAGTACTAAATAAAACCAGTCGTTTATGATTAATAAATACATAGACCAGTTTAAATTAGCTTCACTTTATCGCAAGGCTCAAAGACATTCAACGACAAATTCACTCAAATTGTACTGTCAGTGTGTTATAAACTTTGCTATGGTCAAAGCCTTTACTCATCAAAAAAAATCCTATGTCGCTACGTTCCCTTTTTTCTCGCTTACTCTCGATTGGTTCGGACAGCTCTGCGGCAAACAGTCGTCTTGCAAATCATGACTTAGAGAAGGCATCATCAGACAGTAAGCCGCCAAAACATAAGTGGCGACATCGTCTTGTGCGGTTTTTTATCGCCGTCACACTGCTGCTATCAGCAGTCTGGCTACTACTGGCGATTTGGTATCAGTTTGGCGCGCGCTCAGCTATAACGTGGCTGGCAACTATCGTCATTATTGGCGTGCTTAGCGCTTTGTTTTTTATGCGTTATTGGACAATTGATGCTAAGCAAGCACCTCAGAATATAACGGCGGACAGACAAGCTAGCGGAAAAAAAACCACGACTCAGCAAACAAAGATCAAATGGCTAATCGGACTATACGCGGCGATTTGGTGCTTAGGTGTTGGTTGGTTTATGTCTATTGAACCCCAGCAACAACGCGAGTGGATGCCAGAAGTCAGCCAAAAAATCACTTATGAGCGTGACCCGAACAATCCCGATTTGATTACGCTCATCAATGTCCGCAACTTTGATTGGCATACCGAAGACGACGCGACGGCACGCTGGGAGACGCGGACGATTGATATGTCAAAATTGTCTGGCGTCGATGTGGCTAACTCTTATTGGATGGGGCCACTGATTGCCCATACTTTGGTGAGCTTTCGTTTTGAAGATGATAGACCGCTCGCTTTCTCGTTTGAGATTCGCAAAGAACAAGGCGAGTCTTTTTCGGCACTCGCAGGATTTTTTAAACGTTATGAGCTGAGCCTGATTGCGGCCGAAGAGCGCGATATTATCTATACGCGGACGAATAAACGCGGTGAGCAAGTTTATCTATTACCAGTTAGCCATTTGCAGCAACGCGAGGTCAAATCATTATTTGAGTCTTATCTAACCGCTGCCGATGAGCTAAATGCTAAGCCTGCGTGGTATAACACCTTGACCAGTAACTGTACCAATATTATCTTTTATATGGCGCGTCTGGTCAGCGGTGATCGTCTGCCGTGGGATTACCGAATTTGGGTCTCAGGCTGGCTACCAAACTATCTCTATGACGTCGGCATGCTCGATACCAACTCCCAATTAAATGAAGAACAGCAAGGCGAGCAAAACTGGTCGATGGAAACTTGGTACGAGCGCACCCATATTAATCCAAAAGTTCGTGGGTTTGACAATCAATCTAATCTAGAATCAGGTATGAACAGTCGCGAATTTTCTACGCAAATTCGCCAAGGCATTCCTATTCCGCCCTTGGCTGATTCGCAAGCAAGCGCTGAGGCACAAGCCCAATCTGCGGCTCAAGCGTCTAACTAATTATAGATTAAGGCTTGACCCAATTCACCACACGCGTTTCCATCTCTTCATCAGACATACCAATCTCCGACACACAGCGACCTGCTACGCCCACATTGACAGCGCGCATTTTCTGCTGAGTCTCTACTGCATTTTGGGTCAGTAACAGATGCCAACTCGGCAGGCTTTGTCCTTTATACAAGCGCTTGTAAGCACAGTGCGATGGTAGCCACATCATCTGCGGCAAATTCTCCATGGTCAGCTGAATACAATCGGGAACATGTTCTTGGCGCGTGTCATAGTGCTGACAATAGCCCGTCGCACAGTCCATCAGCTGGCAGGTGACATCGGTGTATTCGACCAACTCCTCGTCCACATCGCCATTCTCATCTTCATCGATATACTTAATCAAACAGCAACTGCCGCAGCCATCGCACAACGCCTCCCATTCGCTATGGTTTAACTCTGCCAGCGTAAAGCGTTCCCAAAATCGTGGGCGTAATGTCTCAGACGCTTCATCCGATTCGCTGTCAGGAAACAAGCTCACGATTGGGTCTGATTTCAGCGGCTGAACAGCATCAGCGTTTAAATTGGCAGCAGATTGATTTAACAAGTTGATAGTCATAGCATTGTAGTCGATTTTTTATAAAGAGACATTTTGATAAAGAGCGTTACAGTATTATAGCTGTTTTTACTGGATATGGGCGTTAAGGTAGTACAAGTCAGAAAAACGAACCCTCACAACGACGAATAAATAAAACTTACAACATAAAAAAGGACAATAATATGTCAATTAAGACTTTTGAATTAATCAGTACTACCGAAAATGGTGTGGAACTTATCAGCTATGTAGCACTACCGGAAAACGCTTCAGATGACAAACCAGTCGCAGGTATCTTAGTCGCACCAGAATGGTGGGGCGTGGTCGAACATCCAAAATCAGTGGTCGAGCGTTTGGCAGCTGCAGGTTATGCAGCAGTTGCTATGGATGTCTATGGCGAAGGCAAACTAACTACCGATGCAGCACAAGCTAACATGTGGATGGAGCAAGTACTGGCTGATCAAGACATGCTAATGGCACGCTGCCGTTTGATACTCAATGATTTCAGTGATCAACTGGCAGTCGATGGCGATAATTTAGCGGCAATCGGTTACTGCTTCGGTGGTAAAGTCGTCCTCGATATGGCACGTAACGGTATGCCACTAAAAGCAGTGGCAACCTTCCATGGCAACCCATCAGCGAAACAACCAGCAGACAAAAACTTCAAAGCCAAAGTATTAGTCGCTCATGGTCGTGATGACTCGATGGTATCCATGGAGGCAATCGAAGGTCTAAAATCAGAGCTAGATGCAGCAGACGTTGACTACACTATCGATGTCTATGACAATGCTAAGCACGGATTTACCAACCCACATGCCGATGAGCGCGCTGCTAAAAATGAAGTAGATCTTGGCTATAACGAAGCCGCTGCCAAGCAAAGCTGGGAAAACATGCTTGAGTTTATGAAAGCCAATTTAGCATAAGAAATATTTTGGTATAAAGATCATCAAAAAGGGCAGCTTAACTATTAAGCTGCCCTTTTATTTTGAGTCTCGTTTTATCCACTGTCTCTTAGATGAGTAATCAGACCAGTCTTGTACTTCTTAGCAAATCAGGTCATTATCACTTTACTATAAGCTGGATTGAGTGACGAGGATGTTATATCTATTAGTGACCCAGTTGGGGTGGCTGGCTTTTACAGTTTTATTGATTATGGTTGTCGCGTTATACACTAGAATAACTCGAAAAATCGAGCATTTGCGCCGTGATGTGATAAAGCTGCAAGAAGAGCTTGAGCAGCAAAAAGACCATAGTATGGCATCTTCATTGACTCGTTCGGCTGATGAAAGCGTTTATGCGCACGAGACTTCTCATGAAGACAGCACACCTAAGGATACAAGTTTTGCTTCACAAAATTTTTCTACCGATAGTACACCACCTCCATCGCCGCCCCCACTTCCCATGGTTACTGCAAGTCTCATCACACAGGCAACCCCAAACGTATCTGATAATAAACCTATAAATAGTTACGCCTCAATAACCACAAAAAACAACACAATGGCAGCGAAACCAAGCGCACCGATAGAGCCTGATGAACGCTCATTACCTATCGTTACTTCATTGATTCATTCAATCAAAAACTGGTTTTTTGGTGGTAATTTGGTCGTGCGTGTTGGCGTATTGGTATTACTAGTAGGTGTGGTGCTACTGCTACGCTTGCTGAGCGAGTATATAGAGATTTCGATTACTGCAAAGCTCATGACTATCGGCATCGCAGGACTGGGATTGGCAGGACTGGGGTTAAAGCTAACGGCGAAACGTTTCTCCTATGGTATTACTTTGCAAGGCGCGGGCTTAGCGATTGCTTATTTGAGCACCTTCTTTGCCTATAGCGTTTATCAGATTATGCCAAGTTTACCGAGCTTTATCGGGCTTGGATTATTATCCGCCATTACCATTGCCCTCGCCGTACGTCAAAACGCTTTTCCTCTGGCTTTGTTGGCCTTATCGGGCGGTTTTTTTGCGCCTATTTTGACTGGTAACGATACCGGCAGCTTAGTGACATTGTTCAGCTACTACCTATTATTAAACGTCACGATTGCGATTATCGCGCATTACCGCCCTTGGAAAATACTCAACCTATTCGGTGTGGTCGTGACATTTGGGCTGGCTTACTACTGGGGAATGAGTGGGGATTTGAGCGCTGTCATTGAAACGCAGCGTTGGTCATTGATGGTATTGGTTACCTTACATTTACTGCTTTACTTGTTTGTCGTCATTCGCTACGCACAGCAAATCATCGCCTATAACATTCTTAATGAAGAAAATTCCTCTCATACAGATAATGCAAACAATGCAGATAACGTGGGCAAAATCCATTCAAAAAATAACGGCTATGTATTTCCCATTGATACGGGCTTACTGTTTTCAGTACCGATATTGGCATTTGGCTTATTTGCTGCCTTATTAGATGACATTCCTAACGCTTTAACCATTACTAGCGCAGTTTTAGCAGTCATTTATTTGGGACTTGGCTGGGTGTTTGTCCAGCGCAGTCAGCGTTATGCTTTAATTACCGAGGGCATGTTGGCATTAGGCTTTGGCTTTTTGGCGTTGGTCATTCCGCTGGCATTCGATGCTGAATGGATTGCTTTTGGCTGGTCAGTACAAGGATTGGCATTGGTGTGGTTCGGACGACGCTCACTACGCGCATGGTCAGTGCTATTTGGTTTACTATTGCAGCTAATCAGTATAGGCATGTTGATGATAAAGGTGGTCTTCGCCGTTCAAGACTACCAAACATTGGCCTTAACCATTTCGGCTATGGCTTATCTAACCACTGTGTTTATTTTACGCGCTAGCAACTCGCCGGCTATTTTAAACGTCGGCTTAGATAGCGAATTAAATAGCAACTTAAATAGCAACTTAGCGCACTCTCAAGAACAAACCACCACGTCAGATTCGATAGTAACCTACGCCAATGCACTGGGTATTAGCACCCAAGCCGCGCAGCAATGGCTAACCTCAATCAATAGCCAAAGTAAAGTCTTCAACCTCGTGTGGCGCAGTCCTCTATTAATACGGCTTTTAACTTTTACTGCTATGGCTTGGCTGCTACAAGTATTGCTGCTCGATTTTAATCAATGGTTTACCAGTTGGCAGTTAGCAACGACGACTTTGATTGCAATCGCAGCACTGATCAGCTTAAGTACTTACTGGGTCATCAATCGTTATCGCTCGTGGGCAGAGATCAGACAGTTTAGTCACGGCTTATTAGTGGTGTTTTATCTAATGCTTGTCCTACAGCTACCGCAAAAATTCGAATTCCATTTAGCATGGCAAACAGCAGATTGGTTGTTATTTACTGGCCTAATCATTGGTGGGTTGGTCATCGGACAGTTGTGGTTAAAGACGTGGTACGAGCATGCAGAATTGTCACGCTACGACGGCGCGAGTTGGTTGGGCGCTGGAATTTTAGTCATCGCTGCCGCTGCTCATTATGGACTCGCAGATTCCGCTGGGGTGATGGCTATCTTGATTCCAGCCATTTTGATATTAGCAGGATTATGGTTCAGCTATCGTGATTCCGGTTATCGTCAGCAAAACACGCAAACGCATGAGGTGTTAAATCAAGGTTCGCTGTACTGGTTTGATTGGCAACAAGCGCTATTAAGCTGCGCTGCTATCTTCGCATCTATCGCCTTATTTTGGGTCGTCATTACCAACTGGTCTTACGATGGCGTGATCTGGGGACTGCCCTACTTCCCACTGCTAAATTTATACGACATTACCTCATGGCTCGCGCTATTCGTTGGTTGTAGTCTATATTACATGAGCCAACATCGCTACGACGAGGGGCGCATTGCATCAAATACCGATGTCAAATCCAAGCGTATATTCACCACTGATACTTTACTAACTGTGTTGGGGCTTATCAGTTTTTGGTTGATATCTAGCATGTTAGTCAGGACGCTACACGCCTTTATCGCTACACCGCTATGGAGCAGTGCTCAGGGCGGCGCATGGCAAAGCGAGCAAGTACAGACGGGGCTAACCATTTTATGGACGCTGTTGGCATTAGTCGCCACCATCATCGCCAGTCGCTACTGGCAGCGCGCGCTTTGGTTTATGGGCATCGGGCTACTGGGTATCGTTGTGCTTAAATTGGTATTAGTCGATTTGTCACAAACTGAGGCGATTTGGCGAGTGATATCCTTCCTTGGTGCAGGTAGCTTGATACTGTTAATTGGTTATCTTGCCCCATTACCACCCGCGCACGAGGAAACAGAAAACCAAAATTAGGCGTAATGACAAATCTGGTTAAGTGAAATTGTGCCGTGAGCAATGTGGTTCTGTAGTAAACTGGACACCATTAGAAAGTAAACGTTGATTGTTTTACTTTTAGCATTGTTTATAAAAGGTTATGAAAGCAGATGGATAAGAGAGTAAGTATTCAGTGGTTCCCTGGGCATATGAACAAAGCCCGTAACGAAATCAAAGAAATCATGCCGCAGATGGATTTGGTCATCGAGGTCATCGATGCGCGTATCCCTTATAGTAGTGAAAACCCAATGGTTGCGGCATTGCGCGGCGAAAAACCTGTCATCAAAATCCTGAACAAAGCCGACCTTGCTGATCCAGAATTGACCCAAGCGTGGATGGAATATCTTGAGCAGCAAAGCGGTGTCAAAGCCATTGCTTGCGATACCGAGAAAGCCAACGATGTGAAACGTATCATCGCCATCTGTAAACAACTCGTGCCCAATAAAGTCGGCACGGGTCGTCAGATTAAAGCCATGATTATGGGTATACCAAACGTTGGTAAATCCACTTTGATTAATACCTTAGCGGGACGCGCTGTCGCAAAGACAGGTGACGAGCCAGCCGTGACCAAATCGCAGCAGCTGATTAAGCTGGACGACGACATCATGCTCTATGATACCCCCGGAATGCTATGGCCAAAAGTCGAAAACGAACACTCTGGCTATCGTTTGGCAGCGACTGGTGGTATTCGTGATACGGCTTTTGACTTCGCTGATGTGGCCAGTTACACCGCTGAGTACTTGATGCATGCCTATCCTGAACTGCTAAAAACCCGCTATAAAATTGAAGAATTACCTAAGACAGATTGGGAGTTTTTTGAAGTGGCGGGACGTAATCGCGGCTGTGTACGTTCGGGTAATAAAGTCGATACGTACCGCATGTCTGAGATTCTCGTGAATGAATTACGTAGCGCTAAAATTGGGCGCATTACGTTAGAAACGCCAGAAATGACCGAGGCTGAAGAACTCGTGGTCGCTGAACAAAGACTCGCTACAGAAGAAAAAAGAATTGCTAAAGAAGAAGAGAAGCGTTTGCGTCGTTTGAAAACTCGAAAGAATCGGAAGTAGATTGAGAAGTAGTTAATTCTATTTTTCAATTATAGTTAGAATCTTATATGATACATAACCTAGCACACGAGCATGTTTTAGAGTTCATAAGATAAAATTTAGATAATAGTCAACAGTAATTATATTCAGAGCAAATTATGAGAGATTCCTTAGTAGCGATTGCAGATGAGGTGAAGCATCTAACAGATTCAGATATCGAAGAGTTGTATCAGCGATATCTGAATGGTGAAAAAAATTCTGCTTTGATAGCTGACTATGAAATCGATATTAACCCTAATAAACTAATTAAAGTACTACCTCCCCAGCAGCTACTTGATACTGTGTGCCCATACTGTCAAATCCCAATGTATGTAAAGCGTAAAAGTAAGAGCCACAGTTCTTGGAAGAACAATCCTATCGAATGTTATAAATGTACCCATAAAATTTTTGCTAGTAGCAATAGCTATTACCAAGAATACTGCGAATGCAGCAAATGTTTAGATTTAAAAAGACAGAAAGCTACTGATGATGTAAATAAAAAAAGAGAAGTTATTGCAGAATCACACTGCTTGCAAAAATTCTCTCCCATAGATTATGAGTGTTTAAACTTTACTGAAAAACTAATATTACTAACTTTATTTAGAATCCAGACCGATGAAGACTTTGGTCATATCCTATCTTTAGCTGATCCATTAAGAATAAGACTATTTACACCATCTAGTTCTATGGATGAAGATTATATCAACAGACTATATCGTTCAAATATCTTGTTGATAGACCCCCTTTCTTCAGTTGATGCTTTTCCAGATGAAAACCCAGCTAAAAGCTATTATCCAAGAAAAGTCCAATGGATAGTTAATGTGTCTCTTGATGGTGAAAATCGCAATCAATTAAGTGAAATTTACAATAAGATTTATTTTGATCTAAAAAATGATATTACGCCAGAATGGGAAGATGAACTATTTGAGCTTCTCCTGAAAATTAGTGTTGAAGAAGTATTACAGTATTTGTATATAAAAACTGAAGAACTAAACGTAACTTTCGTTGCTGAGAAGAAAACCAGAGAGATAACAGAACAGTTATTAATAGATTTCTCAGTAAGCGAAATCTATTATTTCGTAAAAAAGGCAGTTGAAGATGCTCATATTTTCTATACTAAAGGATTTGCAAGTAGTAGAAAACATGCAGGGAATATCATTCCTGGAAAAATGTTGTCTTTAGGTGAAAGAGCATTAAAAGAAAACTGGGAAACTTATCAATATAATCGCGATTCAAGGGCTCCTCGTTCCTATTTAAGTCAGATGGTTTTTGACTTCCTTTTGAATGGCGAGGATGCTGGGTTTAATAAAGCTGAGGATGCTGGGTTTAATAAAGCTATAGGTAAGTACTGGGAACAAGAAATTTCTCCTAAATATTTTTCTACTAATGAGAGTAACAAAGAAAATAGTTTATATTGCATAAACTGTAACTCTAAAAACGTTCAAATTAACATGAATGACTCTAAGCTGTCGCTTGACTGCAAAGACTGTGGATTTAAAAAAGGTTATACGTCTGAGGACTAGAGATAACTTATTTTTAGCTTTATTATTTTACTTATTTATATAAGTTATAATAACTTATATAAATCATACTAATATTCCTTTATGACTAAGATAGCTGCTAACTCAGAGATAAATCTCGAAGATAAACCTTCCAACTATATTGAAACAGAGCTAAACTCCTTCGCCCCACGTCTACTCGATTGGTTTGCCGAAAATGGTCGCCATGATCTGCCTTGGCAACAGCATCAAACCGATACGCCAAATCCTTATATCGTTTGGTTATCCGAAGTGATGCTTCAGCAAACACAAGTGACCACAGTACTGCCCTACTTTGCACGCTTTATGGAGTCATTTCCGACCGTGCAGGATTTGGCCACAGCAGAATGGGATACCGTAGCAGAGCATTGGGCAGGACTTGGCTATTATGCACGCGCACGTAATTTGCATAAAGGCGCGAAGCAATTGGTCGAAGTCATTGATAAAACGGGCGAGTTTCCGCAGACGCTAGCAGGTTGGGAAGCAATATCTGGCGTTGGCCCGTCTACCGCTGGCGCGATTATGGCAATGGGCTTACATCATTATGGCGTCATCTGCGATGGCAACGTTAAACGAGTAATCACACGTTGGGCAGCGATTGACGGCGATATTACCAAGTCAGCCACGACCAAAGATCTATGGGCATTAGCGGAACGTTTAACCCCTAGGGAAAACTCAGGATTATTTGCGCAAGCGATAATGGATATGGGCGCAACGTTGTGTACTCGTAGCAAACCTGCTTGTCTTTTATGTCCGTTAAAAGATGACTGCCTAGCCCATGCGCAAGGGCGCGAGACGGATTATCCAGTCAAAGCAAAAAAACAGCCTAAACCTAGCAAGTTTAGCAATGCACTGCTGATTAAAAATTCTGATGGCAATATATTGTGGCTACAACGTCCTGACAACGGCATTTGGGGCGGACTGTGGAGTTTGCCATTGCAGTTTGTTGAAAAAATTGACGGTAAAATAAGTGGCAAAACAACTGCTAAAAATTCAGAAGCCAGTGAGGATACACCATTAAAAGTTGCTAGCAATGAAAAAATTTATGAAACAGAATTTACCACTGCTGAGCAAATTATTAACGAGTGGTTAGATAAGCATAAATTGGCAGCAAAAGCAGTCAGTAAAAATTTATTAGATGATACCTCTATTAAGCATTCGCTGACCCATTTCCATTGGTATTTGACACCACATTCAGTGACTTTAAATGCTAAGCAAACTGCCGAAATAACCGAAGCCTTACAAGCAGCAGAGATTAATATTCATTGGTTAAATGCTGATGATGCGCAGGCAACGCTTGGATTGCCACGAGCGATGGTTAAGATTTTAGAATAATCATATAAGCTATATCTCCATTCCAATCATGCTCAGACCAACTGATTAAAGAACCACCTCATACACCATAAAAAAAGCGACTCATCATAAATAGTGAGTCGCTTTTTATTTAATGCTCATAAATACACAATAAGCTAAGACTTTGGCACTCGCAAGCGCATCAATCCTTCCTGCTGCACAGTGGCAACCAGCTTACCATCTTGCCAGAACTGCCCATGGTTTAAACCTTTGGCATTAGACGTGGTATCACTCCACATGTCGTACAATAGCCAATTATTTAAATCAAAATTGCGATGAAAATGCATCGAATGATCGATACTGGCCGCTTGTAAGCCGCTGGTCATAAAGCTGACACCGTGCGACATCAGGCCGGTTCCCACCAGATAAAAATCAGAAGAGAATGCCAATAGTGCTTGCTGGATAGCAATGGGCTGCTTACCCAGTTCACGAATGCGCAACCAGTTCGCCTGTTTAGGTTTCATCGGCTCTGGATGAATCGGATCGCGCGGTTTGACTGGCTTAATCTCAACATGACGACGACGCATAAAACGGGCTTTGAGCGCGTCTGGCACTTTACCGACATATTCTTCTTTTAAATCCTGCTCGGCGAGCAAATCTTCAGGCGGCGGATAAACTGGCATATCTTCTTGATACTCCAAGCCCTCTTCCATCGGTGAAAATGAAGCAATCATCGAAAATATCACTTGCTCAACTGGTGGCTTGCCACGCACTTCTTTATATTGAATCGCGGTTACTTCACGCGCAGACAGACTACGACCGTCACGTAAGCGGCGCACTTGATAAATGACGGGCTGAGTGATATCCCCACCGCGTAAAAAATACCCATGCAGTGAGTGACAGGGTTTGTCTTTATCTAGTGTATGCGCCGCTGCCATGATGGCTTGGGCAAGGACTTGTCCACCAAAAATACGACTGCCGACATAATCGTGGCTTTTACCCTCAAAGACATCAGGGGTAACCTCGATAAGCGCCACCGTAGTCAGCAGCTCATCAATCAGTTGCGAATAATCGGACATGACGATATGTTTCCTTATTTTTATCAAAAACGCTAAGCATCTAAAAATGAGCATCTAAAAACATGCATCCAACGATATCAATATGATATCGCGCAAGATCCTTTGCGGTTGAATGTAAAATAATATGAAATCACTTGCTGAAAATACACAAGAGAGATTTTAGAACAAAAAATACCGATGAAGTATCGCGATGATTAAACATTCATTATTCGGCAAGAAGGTCAACATCTTACCCAAAATTGCGAGCTTTGACTAGATAATGGCGATGTATCCACCAGTATCCTTCTAACGCACTAACTTAGCGACTAAAGCACATAATATCAATTATGATAAATGAACAAAAAAACGAGACGATTAAACACCTCGTTTTTATATCAGACTTTTAACTTATGGTTTTACTGCCACTAGCACGCGGATAGAATCTGGCACTAGCGATAAATTACTCAAGGCTTGCTCGCCTTGGGCTTTTAGTTGCTCAAGACGCTCAATCTCTGCAGGACGGACGTTAGGATTGATGGTTTGTAGGTGCTTTAAGCGTTTGATTTCACGTGACCACTGTTGGCTAAAGCGGGCGCTCGCCTGCTCACCGATCTCAGCAAGCTGCTGGCGGGCAATGTCTTCGGCTTCATAATAACGCTGCTCAATCACATCGCCACGTACTTTAATCACTTGGCGGGCACGGTTTTTATCCAGACGCTCAATATGCGGCATGATCATATCGGCACTGATACGGGCGGATAAATCACTGCCTTGCTCACTGATAAACACACGGATATTTTGTGTCGTCAATGTCGCTGGCAAATTGAGCAATCTCGGCGCAATCGCTTCGACGCGGAAATTCACTTCGAGCAGTACCATACCTTGTGGCACAGCAGAACTTTTTAGCATCGCAACCGTGGTATTACCAAAGGTGCTGGTACTCGCCAGCTCATAGATAGCGCGCATCAATGGATGCTCATGAGTGATGAATTCGATATCTTCGCGCTGTAGTGCTTGCTCACGCTCAAAGGTCAAGGTCATACCGTCTTCATCACCAAGTGGCAAGCCATCGATATAATCACTAATCTCGGTGCTATCAATCGGGGCAATCACCCACGAGCCATCGCGCTGGATATTATGATCAATATTGGCTGAGGCAAAAAAGCGCTCGATAAACTGCGGCAATAGATTATGACCATCAAAATCACGCATGGCGTCCGCGATACGACCAGCGACACGGGGACGGCACGAGTTATATTCTAATAGGCGATCACGACCCGCTTGTAGCTGCGCCTCTAGCCCCAATCGCGTCTGTTGTGCTTCTTCAATAATACTTTGTAGAATTGTACGATTAGCATCGGTATCCGCGCCTTCAAGCATCGGCTTAAGCTCTTGGATATACTGCTCTTGCACGCTCTGCGCGGTCGGTGAAATCTGATTAAACATATTCAGCGCATCGTGATACCAATGATACAATCGCTCTTGCGCTGTGCCCTGTACATAAGGCACGTGCAGCATAATTTGTTGTGTTTGCCCGATACGATCTAAGCGACCGATACGCTGCTCCAAAGTATCTGGATTGGCGGGTAAATCCCATAGTATCAGCTGGCTGGCAAACTGGAAATTACGACCTTCCGAGCCAATCTCCGAGCACAATAGTATCTGTGCGCCTTCACTATCGGCAAAGAATGCCGCTGCTTGGTCACGCTCAAGCAATGTCATCTGCTCAGTAAAGATAGCCGTCTTAATGCCTGCATGCAGACGTAATACCGCCTCCAAGCTCTCAACGGTCGCGCCACTACGGGCAATCAGTAATACTTTTTTGTGCTTAAGCTCACCGCGCAAAATCTCGATCAACCATGGCACACGTGGATCGTCTTCTAGCCAGCCACCATCAGGTTGATTTTCTTCGCCCCATAGCTGTTCGCGCAATTTGCCATTGGTTTGATAGCTGTCTATCCATGCAGCAGGTAATGCCAGTGGATACGGCTGGCTGCTACGCCCATAAAACCCTTTGACACTCTCACGAGTATTACGGAATAAAATACGGCCTGTACCATGACGATCTAATAGCTCATTGAGCGCATGTGTGCGCAATTTTTCATCATCATTAATCGTTGCCAACTCATTCATGCTGATGTCTAGCAAACTGCTTAACGCGGTAATTTGACTGTCGCTCAAAGGCTTATCTTCAATTAACACACCAGCGACAGCAGCCGTTTCAGCAAAGGCTTCTTGACCATCGATAAATTCATCCAAATCATCAAAACGATCTGGATCGAGCAAACGCAAACGAGCAAAGTGACTTTGTGCCCCAAGCTGTTCAGGCGTCGCTGTCAGTAGCATAACCCCTGGCGTCTCTTCGGCAAAGTCAGCAATCAAGTCATATTTATCGTTGCCGCCTTGCACCTCGTCCCAATGCAGATGATGCGCCTCATCGACCACCAATAAATCAAACCCTGCATCCATCGCTTGATCATACAAGTCAGGATGGTCGAGCAATAGATCCATACCAGCAATGATACATTGCTCAGTCGCAAAGACATTTTGTTCAGGATCGTGTTCTTTAATGGCTGCCGCACGTACCAAATCAAACAGCGCAAAATTTAAGTTAAAGCGACGACGCAGCTCAATCATCCACTGATATTGTAGACTGTCTGGCACTAGGATAAGCACACGCTCAGCTTTGCCCGTTAACAACTGCTGATGAATAATCAAACCCGCTTCGATGGTTTTGCCCAGACCCACTTCGTCAGCGAGCAACACACGCGGTGCAATACGTTTTCCAACTTCGTGAGCGATATAGAGCTGATGCTCAATGATATCGACACGTGCGCCCATCATGCCTTTGAGTGGATGACCAGCCAGCGCCGATTGCATACGCAAGATATCTTGACGCAGCTCGTACCAATCACCGCGCTCAATACGACCAGCTAGCAGACGCTCAAGCGGCTTAGCCAAAGTGATATTGGCAGCGAGACGAGTTTCCATGATGCCGCGCTCGTGTTCATCGACACCGTATTTGAGCACGCCCATCACTTCATCAACCGCATTGACCAGATAGCACTTGCCGTCTTGGTCATAAATGCTATCGCCAACTTTGAACACCACGCGTGATAATGGCGCGGAGTTTTTCGCATAGACGCGCGTCTCTTCACTTTGCGGAAATAAAATATGTACACATCGGTCGTCTACATCGATGACCACACCTAAGCCCAACTCGGACTCCGTATCAGATAAATAACGTTGACCAACGGCGAATTCGGTGCTGTGCAATGAAGCGATAGAGATAGTCATAAGGCGATGTCTTTTTGTACTCAGATGATAAGAAAATAGGTAGATAGCAATGGTGGCTAGTAATGCTGGCAAAGGTTACTCACTCACGCCGCTACCCGTCAAAAAACGTCAGTGCAAAGCAGCCACATAAATCAAGCCAACGTTTTGGCCGAACCATTATATAACGTTAGCGGCTAGATGAGTGCGTTAAGTTGACTTTTCAAGAGCAGATTCATGCAAGATTACTTCAATGCCAAGCATAAGTTGGTCATATAAAATAATAAGATAACGACTCGTAAGTAAAGAAAAAATATTGTCATTATAAAATTGCTTCTGTATTGTTAACAAATGCAATAGAACATCTCCCTTTTCTTACCTGAACGACCTAAATTGTCCAAACGCTCACTTAAACATACCAATTAACTAGGGCGTGTCATCAATTAGCACATTGATACATTTAGTGGTCTTAAAATGGCTAAATTTTGCCAAACATCGTCAGAAATCTTGTCAATATGTTCATATTTACGGCAATTTCTTCCTTGTTTGGCTGCAATTTTCCTCATTTTAAGCCTAACAACCTAAATGATGACACGCCCTAGCCAATATCTGTGATTGATTATCTTTCAGGATTTATGGGCAAAGTATGGTCTTTTATAGTCCTTTAAGTTATAAGAGCATCAATACTTAAGTCGGTTAAGTTATAAGATTAAAGTAGTACTTTTAATTTTTTGCCATTATGTACAGACTATTTTAACTAATATTACGCATTACCACCTGATCGATTGCCACCAATATATAGCATTGGCACTCTTCTTCGTGGTCACTATTATCCAAGGACTATCACCATCATGAGTGCCTCCAAAAAAGTTGGCTTTTTCAATCAAGTCAGTACCCAAGTAACCACTATTTTATTTATTGCTTTTGCAGTCGTACTAGCAGTCGTCGTTTATGTTGTTGATAAAGAAGGCTATGAAAAAATCCGTCTTGAATCTGCAAAGCTGGTGGCGGAACGTGGTAATACGGCAGTCAATAGCATCTCTGCTGATATCAATCGAGTAATGCGTAGTGCGTTACTGCTACAACAGAGCGCGCAAACGTTGCCGCCAGAAGAAGCGATTTTACAAGCCAGTACTGCCAATGCCTTTGATAAGCGTGATTATAGCCTGTTGGGTAGTGGTGGTATTTGGCCTGATAATGGGGCACTTGGGGCAAACACCGCCACCCATCCTTTCTTGATGGTACGTCAAAATGGTGACTATCAAGCGGTGTTGAGCGACCCAAATCCAGCCAACCCTTACTATCAAGAAGATTGGTTTAGCGTCTTAAAGCTGCTCAAACCTGAGAGCTGTATCTGGAACCATGTCCGCGCCAGCCAAACCAAAGGCGAGCTTGCGATGAGCTGCGGCGTCGCTATTGAGCGTGACAATCAGTTTTGGGGTGCCAGTACCGTCAACTTCACCCTTAACCAGCTACAAGAAAACATCGTAAAGTTAAGCGAAAGCTCGGGCTCAGGCTACATTTTATTATTGGATAATAGTGATAAAGTTATCGCGTCCTCTAACCCTGAACGCTTAAGCTATATTGACGAAGAGACCGGTACGCCGCTTGATATCAAACAAGTCATTAACTCAGACCCTGCTTGGCAACCGGTGCTTGATTTC
This sequence comes from Psychrobacter sp. PAMC 21119, assembly GCF_000247495.1. Lineage (NCBI taxonomy): Bacteria > Pseudomonadati > Pseudomonadota > Gammaproteobacteria > Moraxellales > Moraxellaceae > Psychrobacter > Psychrobacter sp. PAMC 21119. The sequence goes on from NZ_AHVZ01000011.1 coordinate 157,202, forward strand.
TTAGATGTCCAACGTAACGAGACCATCGAGCAAGTTGCTGCTAACGTCTCACCGCAAATTCAACAAGTATTGACCACGCTTGATAAAGCAGAAACCGGTACGGCAAAGGGTTATTATCTCGTCAACTACGCTGCTTATCTAAATAACGGTGAGAACAAGCAGAACGCCATGGACAGTCGCTTGTTACAGAGCTTTGCGCTGGCGAAAGACAGCTACTACAATGGCAGCCAAGCGTACGTTTTTGAGATTCCTGAAACCTATTGGAAGCTTATCGTTGTCCAGCCTGATGCTGAAATTAACGCCATCGCCGATAATCTTAGTGAAAACTTGATTAACTGGATTGCATTGGCGCTACTCATCACAGCGGGCGTGATTTACTTTATGCTGACATTTTTGGCATTCAAACCACTAAAAGAAACCACTGATAAAATTTCGCAAGCGGAAAACCTGATTAACGACAAGCAATACAATAAGCTGAGCGAAGTTAAATTTGCTGAAGGTCGCAACGAGATTGGACTGGTAAACGGCTCTATTAATGATCTTTTAGATCGTATCCAATCTAATGAAGGTAAGCTCGCAAATATCAACCAACAGTTAGAGATTAAAGTCGAAGAACGTACTGCTGAGCTACAAGACACGCTAAAAGAGCTGAAAAACTCCCAGCTGCAATTGATTCGTTCAGAGAAAATGGCCACTCTAGGTCAAATGGTGGCAGGCGTCGCCCATGAAGTGAATACACCCTTATCTTATGTGCAAAACAATTTGGAAATTATCGGTCAGTTGACGGAGCAATACGAAGAGCTGATTGAACTGGTACAAGGATTAAAAGGCGTTAAGTCTGAGGCAGCATCTGATGGCAAAATTGACAAGTTACTAGCAGATATTGTCCGTGCGTCTGATGAAATCCAAGAAGACGACCTGTCTTCTGAGCTAAAAGAGCTGATTAAAGACTCACTCTTTGGCGTTGAGCAAATCACGGAGATGGTGTTAAATCTACGTAACTTTGCCCGTCTTGATGAATCAAAAGTAAAAACCATCGATGTGCGCGAATGTATCGAAGCCTCGCTCAAAATCGCTGGTAACTCTATCAGACATCAAGAGATTGTCACTGATTTTGCGCCCACGCCTGAAGTAAAATGCTCACCGTCGCAGATTAACCAAGTATTGGTGAACTTGCTCAATAACGCCGCGCAAGCCATGGGAGAAAAACCGGATGGCAAAATCGAAGTGCGGACGCACGCCGATGATAGCAATGTTTATATCGATGTCAGCGATAACGGTAAAGGCATGAGCCCAGAGATCCTTAATCAAATATTCGAGCCGTTTTTTACGACCAAAGGCGCAGGCGAAGGTACAGGACTTGGTATGGCCATCAGTCAGCAGATTATGGAGCAACATAATGGCGATATCAAAGTCGTATCGACAGAAGGCATGGGCACCACTTTTACCTTAACGCTACCGATTAATAATGACTTAACAGAGCAAAGCCTAGTTGCGTAAGCGCTGGGTCAACTGCTCTGTTACGTAGAACATATTTAGATATTTAACGACTACTATTCATCATCATAAGGATATCATCATGAATGAATTAGAAAATGACTTAACCACAGTTGAAAGCAGCGCTGAGTCAAAGCCGAAGTTGGCCTTTATCGACGACGAACAACGCATTTTACGGTCTATGAAACTGCTGTTTCGTAAGACCCATGACGTCTTTATCACCACCGACCCGACTGAGTATATCGACTATATTAAAAACAATCATGTACACGTCGCGGTCAGTGACCAACGTATGCCTGAGCGAGTCGGTGTGGATATCTTACGCGAAGTAAAAGACATCTCTCCGTCTACCATGCGCATTTTATTGACGGGCTATGCCGATTTAAACGCCATTATTGGCTCTATTAACGATGGTGAGATTTATCGTTATTTAACCAAGCCGTGCAAATCTGAAGAGCTACTGGCCGTCATTGGCCGCGCCACCGAAATCGCCTTGACCTATAATCCAGACGAAGATGCCGACCAATTTGATAGCTCCGGTAATAAGCAAACACTGTTGGTGATTGATGAGACCAACGAGCTGATTGAGCAGATACGCAAGCAGTTCTCTAACAGCTATAAAGTACTGCACGCTGAAGGCTTAGAAGAGGCCTATGATTATCTGGCGAACGAAGATATTGGTGTTTGTATCACCGATATTAATGTCAGCGGCGAAAATATCGCACCCATTATTTTTACCTTAAAACAAGATGCGCCGCACTTGGTGGTTTTAGTACAGACCGAATTCCAAGATGCAGGCTTGCTGATTGATTTGATTAATAAGGGTCAAGTCTATCGCTGCTTACCGAAGCCAATGCGCGCCAGCCTACTTGAGATTAGTGTCAATCGTGCATTCCAACATCATACAAAACTGAAAGCCAGTCCAGAGTTGGTGAAGCGTTATGAAGTCGAACATGACCCTGAAAACGATGTGCGCATTGATTTAAGCAGTCGCGTACGTAGTCTAATTGGCAAATTGCGCAAACGTTTCTCTTTATAAGCGTAAAAACGACATAAGCACAAAAACTCCTGTCGCAAAGTAAAAAACCTCTATTTCAATATTGAAGTAGAGGTTTTTTACTTTGCGGTTTTTGACTAAAATCACCAACGTGCTACATTAAGCCGATAATCATGCAAACCCATTTACAATAACAATGAGATAAGGAATAGCCATGCAAGCGGTTTTTTTAGATAAAGGTACATTTTCTGATGGCGTCGACTTGCCAGCACCGACAGGCATCAGTGATTATGTGACTTATGATGACACGCCAAAAGACAATGAAGTCATTTTGGCGCGCTGCAAAGACGCTGATATTATCATCACTAATAAAGTCCAAATTGACGCTGACGTAATAAGCAAACTCCCCAACCTGAAGTTTATCCAGCTGACAGCGACCGGTATGAATAACGTCGACCAAGAGGCTTGTGTTGAGCATAATGTCGCGCTATATAACGTCGCAGGTTACGCGGTCAAGAGCGTGCCTGAGCATACCTTTATGCTCATGCTGACGGCTATGCGTGCCGGTATTTATTATCATCAAAAAGTCGCTGACGGCACATGGCAGGCAAACGGTAATTTTTGCCTGCTTGATATTCCACTGATAGATTTGGAAGATAAAACGCTAGGAATTATTGGGGTCGGCACTATCGGCAAACGCGTCACCGAGATTGCTCGTGCTTTTGGCATGACGGTATTGTGGGCAGAACATCAAGCACAGGCACCACGTAATGACGATTATACCGCGTTTGACGAGGTGCTTGCCCGCGCTGATGTGTTGAGCTTACATTGCCCATTAAACGAGCAAACCCAACATCTCATTAATAAAGACACCTTGGCAAAAATGACCAAGCAACCACTTATCGTCAATGTGGCTCGCGGCGGCGTTGTCGATAGCCAAGCACTGACCGATGCCATCAATAATGAGCAAATCATCGGCTACGCCAGCGACGTGTTTGAGCAAGAGCCGATTGTCCAAGACGACCCTTTATTGACCCTTGCTAATCATCCACGGGTCATATTTAGTCCGCACAATGCGTGGGGCAGCAAGAGTGCGCAAGAAACCTTATGGCAAATGCTAAGCAACCAAGTCGCTGACTTTATTGATGGCCACCAAAATGCTAACGGCTAAAACGTAACCAATCATCTTTTATTTTACGGTGTTTGAGCATGATGCGGTCGCTGACATAATTATTCGTCACATGCCAAGGGTAGCGATCGCCTTGCTTAGGTAACTCGTCCTGAGCTCGCTTAATGTAACCCGCCGATAGCGCACCCATCACCGTATCTGACTGAACTTGTACCTTTTCACGCTTGGTCTCAGCTTGTGGCACAGCGACCTGATAACGATGGGTCTGCATATAATCAAGCAGCCGTACGACATACTGAGAGGCTAAATCTACCTTTAATGTCCACGAAGCATTGATATAACCGAACATCACAGCCATATTGGGCACATCCTCAACTAGGACTGCTTTATAGGTCATACGTGCACCCACTTTGACTGGCTGACCATCAATATACAATGATGCGCCGCCGAGCATTTGCAGCTTCAATCCCGTTGCGGTGACAATAATATCAGCATCAAGATGCTTGCCCGACTCAAGCATGATGCCCGTTTTAGTAAAGTGGCTGATTTGGTCAGTGACCACCCCTGCTCTTTTGCTGTGCAAGGTATTGAATAAGTCACCATCTGGCACCGCACAGAGTCGCTCATCCCATGGATTGTAAGCAGGAACAAAATGATCAACAGCGACACCACTACCTTTTAACTCTCTTTTCACGCCATAGGTTAATAGCGCTTTTAACACTTTCGGTGCGTGGGCAGCAAACTGATAAACACCTTGCTGTCTTAAGACGTTACGCGCCCGCAGCAGCGTATAAGCTTGCTGTTTTGATAAAGGCGAGAATTTAGCAGATAGCCAGTCAAGCGCATAATCATTGCCAGGTACGCTTGCCACATAAGTCGGCGAACGTTGCAACATCGTAACGTGCTGCACGCATTGACCGTCGTCTTCATTGACCATCGCAGGCAACAACGTCATCGCTGTGGCACCGCTACCAATAATGACCACTTTTTTATCATGATAATCAACGTCGTGCCAATGCTGCGGATGGACGATTTGACCTTGGAAATCTTCTTCCTTTTCAAAATGCGGTTGATAACCCTGCTCATAGTCATAATAGCCGGTTGCCCCGACGACGAAGTTTGCGGTCAACGTAGACACCTCACCGCTCAGATGATTTTTGATCGTGGCTGACCACTGTTGATCACGGCTTGACCATGACAGCTGCTGCACCTCATGCTGATAGCGAATATGTTCAGTAATGCCAAATTCACGTGCCGTATCAGCGATATAACTCTTAATGTCCTCACCTGCTGCCAGCATTCGATGATCCAACCACGGTCTAAAACTATAGCCAAAGGTCAAGGCATCAGAGTCAGAGCGAATACCAGGATACGTGAATAAATCCCAAGTACCACCTAGATCCGAGCGCTTTTCTAATACGATAAATGGTGGCGTTTTTGCCTGCTTACTCACTTTCTTTTTTGACTTGCGTTGTTGTAATTGACAGGCCATCCCGATACCGGCAAGCCCTGCACCAACGATAAGCACATCACAATCTACTGGTGGCACTGCTGGTGATTTTTTGTGTTTAAAGCGCTTCTTGATGGCTTGTCTGGTCGCTGTGATATTAAGCATAATTTTATCCCTATAGTTAGCTTACTTATTTTTTATCCCATAACACAATATTGGTAATAATGTTTAAACAACCTATAGCGCAAAGCAGACGCCTTAAAAAGGGCTGGGACTCTCCCAGTCCATCCACGCGCCTAGTACCGGATGTTTGAGACGCAGTTGCTGCGCATGCAGATTGAGCCGTGGTGCAATTGTCAATGCATTCCCTTCAGCATAAATGGGATCGCCTATCATGACGTGACCGACGTGCACCATATGGACGCGCAACTGATGACTGCGCCCAGTGACTGGTTTTAACATCACTCGCGTGACCATTTGACCGTTGCAGTCTTCATGCGCAAGCACTTCATACAAGGTTAGCGCGTGCTTTGACCAGTCGTGGTCAACGATGTGGCGCGGTTTGGTGCTTGGCTCATAGCGTACTGGCACTGAAATTTCACCTTTTGCACCCACGCTCTCCCATGCGCCAAAAACCCGTGCTTGATACTTTTTTTGCGGCAGACGTTCAATAAACTGCTTACTGATATTGGTTTGCGCAGCGGCATTTTTTGCAAAAATCAATAAACCAGAGGTATCCATATCCAGTCGGTGAATCAACTTAACCGCAGGATTGGCACGCTCTAGTCGCGCCAGCAAACTCACCTTTAGCGTTTTGCCATCGACACTCAGCAGTCCTGCTGGCTTATCGACCACCCAGATATCTTCATCCTCGTAAACGGTAACGTCTTTCGCGAATTCTTTGAAGAACTCAAGCGGATAGGCGCTTTCTTGGGCGTTAAGGGTTAGGATTTTTTCATCAGTAAAAGGCATAAAAGAAGCTACTTATATTGTTGAGCTTGAGAATAAATACTGTCATGCATTAAAAATGCTAAGCCGAAGATTGCATCTAAACGGACCTATCGACATAAGGTTTATTGCTAAAAGTTGAGACTGAACCAAACCATGAGAACCACGTCCGAGCACAGAGCTAAAACGACAGTAGATGGCAAAGGTGACAGGTAAAACAGTACTTGTGTCGTTATGTGTTGATTTATTGTGCTAATAGTAATTGTTGAGCAATTTAACCGGCCTGTATCTGTCAAATCTGGGCAAACATGTTAATATAATGGCACATTTTCACCACTTCTTAACGCTTCTTTAGCTACTGACCAATCTATTATTAAACCAATATGCATGTCGATGAGTAGCGATAGAAATAATAAAACAAGAGAGAAAAACTATGTCAGACCTTATTGTTAATACCACCGATGCAAATTTTGACCAAGACGTTTTACAATCAGATGTACCAGTATTGGTAGATTTTTGGGCAACGTGGTGTGGTCCTTGTAAAGCAATTGCCCCTATTCTAGAAGACCTAGCATCTGAGTATCAAGGCAAAATCAAAATCGTCAAAGTTGATGTTGACAACAACCCACAAGCAGCCAGCCGTTTTGGTATTCGTAACATCCCAACGTTATTTGTATTCAAAGATGGCGAAAAAGTTGACTCAGTAATGGGTTTACAACCAAAAGCTGAATTGGCTAAAGTAATAGATAAGCATCTATAAGTGATACTGCTGGTTTTAACTCATTTAAATACCCGCACATGCACAGAAAGCCAGATTAATCGAAAAAGCCATTATCTTGTATAGGTAATGGCTTTTTTGCTTGTTTTTTATGCAAAAAGCGCAATTATATGACTTTTTTAGCAAAAATTATTGACAATGCCATTATGAAAACCGTATAGTCTGCTGACAAGAGAAAACTAACGGTTTTCCTAAGTATCTTGTCGCTATTCTCCTCGTGTTTATCAACAAAAACACAATCGTCATTATAAACACCATTACTGAACGAAATGACTAAACACAATTACTGATACTGAGTTTTTGACGCAGACTCTTATGTGGCCTTCTTTATCTTCATTTCTTATGACCTTGCAGCAAAACCCGCAACGCGTACGTAAGCTGACACATAAAATTTTTACTACATAAATCCAGCTCTGTGCCCACACCCTCTATCGCCCTACAATCGTTGTTTTAATCAATATCGTGATTCGTGCTGCTAATGGCATCTCTCATCTGACCAATTGCTAATGACCTATCTATGAATCTAACTGAATTAAAGAAAAACTCAATCGCCGAGCTATTGGCCATCGCCAAAGAAATGGGTCTTGATAATATGGCGCGTAGCCGTAAACAAGACATCATCTTTGCTATCCTAAAAACCCATGCTCGTAACGGTGAAGCCATCTACGGTGATGGTGTACTTGAGGTTCTCCCTGATGGTTTTGGTTTTTTACGCTCATCAGAAGGCTCTTATTTAGCAGGCCCTGATGATATCTATGTCAGCCCCAGCCAAATTCGTCGCTTTAGCCTAAAGACTGGCGATAGTATCGCTGGTACCATTCGCCCACCAAAAGATTCTGAGCGTTATTTTGCGCTATTGAAAGTTGGTGAAATTAACTTTGATACCCCAGATCGCTCACGTCATAAGCTTATTTTTGAGAACTTGACTCCCCTATTCCCAACCGAGCAATTAAAGCTCGAGCTAGGTAACGGTACTACTGAGGATTTGACTGGTCGTATCATCGACCTGATTGCTCCGATTGGTAAAGGTCAGCGCTCTATTATCGTCGCACCGCCAAAAGCCGGTAAAACGATGTTGCTACAGACCATTGCCCAATCCATCACTCGTAACAATCCTGAGTGCTATCTAATCGTGCTACTGATCGATGAGCGTCCAGAAGAAGTCACCGAGATGGTACGTACGGTACGCGGTGAAGTCGTTGCTTCGACCTTTGATGAGCCACCTCAGCGCCATGTACAGGTTGCCGAAATGGTCATCGAAAAAGCCAAGCGTTTGGTCGAGCACAAGCAAGACGTGGTTATCCTATTGGATTCTATTACTCGTCTCGCCCGTGCCTACAACACCGTCATTCCTTCATCGGGTAAAGTATTGACTGGTGGTCTGGATGCCAATGCACTGGAACGTCCAAAACGTTTCTTCGGTGCCGCACGTAATGTTGAAGAAGGTGGTAGCTTAACGATTATTGCCAGCGCCCTTATCGATACTGGTAGTAAGATGGACAGCGTTATCTTTGAAGAATTTAAAGGTACCGGTAACCAAGAGATTACGCTTGAGCGTGATTTGGCTGAAAAACGTGTCTTCCCTGCGATCAATATCAAAAAATCTGGTACTCGCCGCGAAGAGCGCCTGCTTGATGAAGATAAATTGCGCAAAGTTTGGATTTTACGTAAATTGCTACAGCCGATGGATGGCGTACAAGCCACTGAATTCTTATTGGATCGCTTAAAAGAAGCTAAGACCAATGATGAATTCTTTGAGCAAATGAAGCGTAAATCACAAAACTAATTTCCGATTATCTTGTCAGATGTATTTAGCTTTGATTCAATATTAAGACCACCAATAGGTGGTCTTTTTTATTTACAAGACTAGGGCGTGTCCTCAATTCAATCGATGAATATCTAAATGGGCTAAAAATGGCTAAACTTCGTCAAACAGCTGGGTAATATCAAGATATTAACTGCGCTATTTTCCTTGTTTGACTGCAATTTATCTCATTTCTATCACCATTTTTAAAATGAGGACACGCCCTAAAATATCCATTATCTAATGATTAGAAATTTGCTATTCAATATAAGCTATAGGTACTGCCTATGACACAGTGTGGCAACATCGCTTACACCGCATTTGCAAAGATTAGCGTTTTTACTACGACTATATGATTAGCAACCGACTATCATGATAGATAGTAGGAATATATTTGAAAATAATCTGGACGCCTTCTTTTAAGGATCTGGTATTTTAAACTTGATGAATCTATAGGTAATCATATGAAATTTGCTAAAACAATCGTAATGACGGCAATCACTAGTTCTGCTCTTATCATGAGTGGTTGTGCTAACACTGGATATACCAGTGGCTTAAGCAACACGACTAAAGGTGCTGCTGCTGGTGCTGCTGCTGGTGCACTTATTAAAAGTGGCGGCGATAGCAAAGACATCGCTCGTGGCGCACTTGGTGGTGCTGCAATAGGTGGTGCTGGTGCTTATATTTTAAATAACAGCAGATAAGCTCTAATTAGGTTAACTGCTGTTATTCTGTATACGCATAACTCTGCTTAGAATGCTAAACACAAAAAAGCCTGCAATCAATTGCAGGCTTTTTTGTGTTTAGCATTTGGTTTATTGGTCAAAAGCCAGTGCGTCTATAACGCCCCACTAAAGGTATCACAGGTCTGCACATTGCCGCTCTCCAAACCAAGAGTGAACCATTGAACACGCTGTTGACTGGTACCATGGGTAAAGTTATCAGGGACTACCGCGCCTCCACTCGCACGCGCCAAACGATCGTCACCAATTTGGCTGGCTGCATTGATGGCTTCATCTATATCACCCGCTTCTAAGAACTGGACACGTTCTTGATTACGCTGCGCCCATACACCCGCGAAGCAATCAGCTTGTAGCTCTTGTAACACGGAGAGCTTATTGGCTTCTGCACGCGTGACTTGGCGACTCGCCTCATTGACCTGCTGACTAATACCTAATAGCGTCTGCACATGATGACCAACTTCATGCGAGATCACATAAGCTTGCGCAAAATCTCCCGCTTTTCCTTGGTTTTCGCTATTACCTGATCCTTGTTGATCACCCGTAATACCAAGGTTTTGCCGCATTTCTACAAAGAAAGAAGTATCTAGATAGACCGTCTGGTCTCCTGGACAATAGAATGGACCCGTTGCAGAGCTGGCACTACCGCAAGCCGAGCTGACTTGTCCATTAAAGAGTATCAATGACGGCTCTTGATAAGTACTACCACCTTCATTAAATATTTGATGCCACACTTCTTCTGTGTCGGCTAACACTACTTTTACAAACTGCGTATCACGATCGTCACTGGTCGCCGGCTCAGTTGAGGTATTGCTACCGCCACCTGCTACTACTTGGCCCGTTTGTAAAGCGGTCATGGGGTTAACGCCAAATACTAACCACAAAATACCCGCGATAATAATACCGCCGATACCACCGCCAATCATTTTGCCACCACCGCTACTCGTGCGTACGTTGGAGCTACCTCGTCTGCCTTGCCATTTCATATTCTTACTCCCGAAACATACGATACACCCTGCCATGCGCATGGGTAGTTATTTACATTGCTTGTTTGTTGACTCGATTTGCTATTAATCATGCTTAATAGATGCCTCACCTACCCGCTGTTTTTCTAGTCTTTGACTATCCTTCCATTCTAATAAGTAATTAACCTGTTACCTGCTTTATTTAATAAAACTTGTTTAATAGAATCTATTTAAGAGGCAACGCTACACCATCATGTTCGCCAATTGGTTACGAAAATGGCTAGATTTGCATTAATTATACGTCGATTCATTGAGGTTGTTGTATTAAAAATTATATTAGATAAGCTATGTAAAATACTTTCTACAATTTTATTGTTACTCAATTGTACAGGGTCTTTTCATTTGAAAAGAAAACATATAGAATGCGTGGAAGCTGAGTAGCTGTGACTAAGACTAGTTGAATTCTGAGACATCTCGGACATTCAACCTTTGTTGCTGCTACTGCTCATTTCATTTTCCCGGAGAAAACCTTATGAAACTTAAATTACTTGCTCTAGCTGGTATCATGACTGCAACTATGGGCCTAACTGCCTGTGACAGCAACAAAGAAAACGCTGCTGAAGATTTATCTGACGCGCAAGAAGAAGTGCAAGACGCTTCAGAAGAGCTAAACGAAGCTGCTGCTGAAGGCGAAATGACTGCTGACGCTGAAGCTGCTGTTGCCGGCGCTGAAGCTGATATCGCTGATGCACAAGCTGCAACTGCTACTGACGAAATGGACGCTGAAGTTCCTGTAGACGGTACTACTACTAGCGTAGATATGGCTAGCGAAACTGATACTGCTGTTGCAGCATCTGACGAAGTTGTTGTTGAAGAACCAGCTCAGTAATTTTATCGTTCCGACGATAGACATACTGTAGTAAAAAAAGAGAGCCTATGCTCTCTTTTTTTATGCCTATTATTTAATATGTTTGATAATGGCTTAGAACATTTAACGCTTATTGTCCACTGTGTATTGACAGCTGTAGACAACGCATAATGATTTTGAAAAATCATCGCGACATCATAAGATCTTTCACTGGTCAGTATTTTATAGAGATGAGTGACAGCTATTCATCAAATAGACGCTCATCAACCTGTTGACGAAATTTTTGCCCCGTTTTAAAGGTGACCACACGGCGTGCTGATACAGCCACGGGCTCTCCTGTCTTGGGGTTGCGTCCTGGACGGCTGCTTTTATCTTTGAGCTCGAAGTTGCCAAAGCCTGAAAGCTTGACCTCGTTGCCATCAATCAAACTCTCTGACAACTCATCAAAAAAATTCTCTACCAAACAGCGGCCTTCTTGGCGTGTCAGGTTAAGGTGACTCATCAAATGCTCAATCATGTCAGATTTGGTTAAGGTGCTCACAGTACGACTCCTATGCTATGTCGTGATGTCGAATATCATGGTTTAGCGGTATGAGGGTTAAGCTTAGTTAGTATAAAGGTTTTTTGTTATTCTTTTAATAAAGTCTGAATTAAAATCCTTTGTTAATAACCACTTAACTTTTTTTATGAAATTTTATCTAAGATAACAATCTTTATAAATAGCAATGCTCTATAGCCTCATAACAAGAAAGGCTACAGAGCATAGGCTATTATGAATATTATGTGTTAGCTGTCACGCAGTTTTGCAGCATGTTGCTCAGTTAGTGCTTGTACCACCTTATCAGTCGCCGTTTTCACGGCTTCATCAGACAAGGTCTGCGACCTATCCTGCCATACCAATGCAAATGCCAATGAACGCTGACCTGCTGGTACTTTGTCGCCTTGGTAAACATCGAATAACCATAGATCAGTCAATAGCTCACCTGCAGCAGCACGAATCGTCGACTCTAATGCCTGTAAACTGATCTCGCTATCTATTAAGATGGCAATATCGCGGCGTACTTGTGGGAATTTACTTGGCGTGGTAATCGCCTGCTGTTCACGAGCCAGTGTTAGCAAAGGTGCAAGGGATAATTGGGCGACCCAAGTAGCCGGTAAGTCTAGCTGTTTGGCCGTATTAGGATGCAATTGACCAAGCCAACCGACATACGCATCATCGATGTATAATTTGGCGCTTTGACCCGGATGTAAGAAGGCAAGTTCACTACGCTCGTAGCGGATACGCATGCTATCGATTTGCGCTGGTAGCAGTTGCTCGATATCGTGCTTAAGGTCATAAAAGTCTAGCGCACGGTTTTGATAAGCCTGCTCATCCCAAATATCACCGACTGCGACCAAGGCAATACTTGGCGTCTGTACCAAATCGCTAATACTTTGACCAACAAAGCTAAGACCTGTTTCAAAGAAACGTACGCGTGGCTGCTGACGATTGAGGTTGTATTGTACACAAGGCAATAAACTTGATAGTAAAGTACGGCGCATCACTGCTAAATCACTAGAGATAGGATTGGCTAATGCCAATACTTCTCCTAATGCCTCATCATCAAGTAACGCTTCTATTTTTGCGTCACTAAAGCTAAAGCTGATCGCTTCCATATAGCCATTATCGACCAGTGCTAGCTTCATCTCGTGCGTCAAGTCTGCCGTATCATCATAATCCATGCTTACCTGCAAGTGCGGCAGGACGCTTGGAATATTGTCATAGCCATAGATACGAGCGATTTCTTCGATGAGATCTTCTTTGATACTCATATCAAAACGATAAGATGGCGGTGTGCAAATAAGGCTATCCGCTTGCTGCTCTACTTCGAACCCTAATTGGGTTAAGATACGCACCATAACCGCTGGCTCAATCTCAATACCGATAACATCACGGACTTTAGCGATTGGCAAAGTGATTGGTGCACGGGCTGGCAAGTGCTCAGTATTTTCTGCTTTGACTATAAAACCTGCCTGACCACCAGTAACGCTAGTAATCAAATCAACAGCACGCGCCAGTGCCAGCGCTGGTAATTCAAAATCTACCCCACGCTCAAAGCGTTGTGAGGCATCAGTATGCAAACCAAAACGGCGTGCACGTGCAGCAATAGCAAGCTGACCAAAGAAAGCGCTTTCTACAATAATATTGGTCGTGCTATCAGTCACACTACTACGCTGACCACCCATGATACCAGCAAGCGCAAGAGCGCCTTTATCATCAGCTATCACCAACTCATCGCCCGTTAAGGTAATGATTTGCTCATTTAGCAAGGTAATGGTCTCAGCAGGCTGTGCCAAACGTACCACGACATCACCAACAATGGTATCGGCATCAAAAGCATGTAGCGGTTGACCCAATTCCATCAATACATAGTTGGTCACATCAACCAAAAAGTTGTGCGAGCGTAGTCCTGACTGAACCAGCGCATCTTGCATCCACTTTGGTGTCTCAATGCTACGATCAATATTACTGATTGATTGTAGTAAATAGCGCGGGCACGCTTCAATTGCACTGACCGTTACCGCTGGCGTAGCAGTATCAGCACCGTTATCAGTAACTACCACATTGGTAGGAATCTCAGGCATCTGTACAGGCAAGTCGTTAATGACAGATATCTCACGCGCAATACCACGCACACTAAAACAATCACCACGGTTTGGTGTGATAGAGATATCCAGTATTTGGTTATCTAGACCTAAATATTCACGGATATCTGTACCAATCGGTGCATCAGCTGGTAGCTCAAGAAGACCATCAATGCTATCGGTTAAATCAATTTCAGAAGCACCGCAGAGCATACCGTTAGAGTCGACGCCGCGTAGGTTGCCATTTTTAATTTTAAAGCCTTTCTTGTCATCGCTTGGGAGCACTGCACCAACGGTCGCAACAGGTGCTTTCATACCGACGGTGACATTAGGCGCACCGCATACGATTTGTAGCAGCTCAGCTTCACCGATATTTACCTGCGTAACTCGCAGTTTATCAGCATCTGGATGTTGCTCGACGCTGACGACTTCACCGACGACCACACCACTAAAGGCACGGGCGACCGCATAGCGATCATCAATCTCTAGCCCTGCCATGGTGAGTTGTTCGGCCAACTGCTCACTGGTATTGTTGGGGTTTACCCATTGACGTAGCCACTGCTCACTAATTTTCATAAATATCTCGGATCAGAATTTTATAATAAAGATTTTAGAATAAAGGGTGACGTATTAACCTGTTATATCAACGAGGGAAACGCTAGCCAAACTGTTTTAAGAAGCGTACGTCGTTTTGGAAAAACAGGCGCAAATCATCAATACCATAATAGAGCATCGCAAAGCGCTCAATACCCATACCAAAGGCAAAGCCCGTATATTTTTCGGCATCAATACCGCAGTTGGTCAGCACTTGTGGATGCACCATACCGCAGCCCATGACTTCAAGCCATTTGCCATTGTCATCTAAAATATCTACTTCAGCAGAAGGCTCAGTGAATGGGAAAAATGACGGACGGAAACGAACGGTTAATTCTTTGGCAAAGAAAGCTTCTAAGAACTCACTAATCAAGCCTTTTAGCTCAGCAAAGGTACTCGACTCAGTAACCATCAGCCCTTCTAACTGATGGAACATCGGCGAATGGGTTTGGTCTGAATCGTTGCGATAGACGCGACCGGGACAAATAATACGAATTGGTGGCTCATTCTTTTCCATGGTGCGAATTTGCACTGGACTGGTGTGCGTACGCAACAAATAATGCGCATCAAAGTAGAATGTATCGTGCATCGCGCGTGCAGGATGATGCGATGGGATATTTAGTGCTTCAAAGTTATAGTAATCGCTCTCAACTTCAGGGCCGGTGGCGACGTTAAAACCTGCTTGTATAAAATACTGCTGCATACGCTGGGTAATCATGGTCATTGGATGCAAATGGCCTTTTTGACCACCGCGAGCAGGCAACGTAATATCAATGCTCTCGCTTGCAAGCTTGGCGTTTAATGCCGCGACTTCCAGCTGCTGCTGCTGATTGGTCAACGATTCTTGAATACGGCTCCGCACTTGATGTAACCAGCCGCCGTAAGTTTTTTTATCATCAGCACTGAGCTTACCCATCTGCTTCGACCAGCCGGTTAATGGGCTCTTTTTGCCAGTCAATTGCACACGCAACTCTTGCAGCACACGCGCATCAGTTACTTGTAAGATTAAAGATTCAGCAGCACTGGCAAATTCAGTTAGCTGAGCTTCATTAAGCTCATTGAGCTCTGAAGACAAGGTCGGTAGCGCCGACAAATCGTTGGTGGCAACAGGGGTAGTCATAAGACGCATCATTCCTGATTTAAACAGACTATTAATTGTAGGGATTTGACCAAATATTGCAAATCATTTACCCAGTTACTTTTTTTTAGTTATTCGTATTTAGTTACTTTCAATTAGTTACTTTTAATTAGTTATTTTTAATTAACTACTTTTGTTTCGCTAATTGTACCTAACTACTTTCGAATAACAAAAAATAAATACCAGTTATATGAATGGCTTGAATATTTAGACGATTAAATGTGCAATATCACGAAAAGCACAAGAAGCTTAAGCATTAATAAAATTAGCCGTAAAATAATTTAATATAAAAAAAGCCACCGACCAGCGGTAGCTTCTATTAATATCGACCTATTAATCAATATTAGTCCTATTCGTTTAGATGCTTAATTAGATAAGCGTTATATCTATTTAATATCTAAAGGATAGTTAATATTTATGCTAGTTCCGCTTTTGCTTTTTCGACCAAGGCTGTGAAAGTCGCTGCATCATGCATAGCGATGTCAGCAAGTACGCGACGATCGATTGAGATGTTGGCTTTTTTCATACCATTGATAAAGCGGCTATAGCTTAAGCCGTTTAAGCGTGCACCAGCATTGATACGTGCAATCCAAAGACGACGGAAGGTACGTTTTTTGTTGCGACGGTCACGATAAGCATATTGACCAGCTTTGGTCACTGCTTGTACCGCTACGCGGTAAACACGTGAACGGGCACCGTAGTAGCCTTTTGCGCGCTTTAAGATTTTTTTGTGACGACGATTCGCCTGTACACCACGTTTTACACGGGCCATAAATTACTCCAAGATATTGTTAATCATTATTAAACGAATCACGATGTCATCGAATAGTAGACATCGTTATCAAATTGCAAGGTCAAATATTTTTAACTAAGTAGCTATAAATTAAACAGCGCTTGATTAAATACATATGACGATAGGCTATTAGATGTATGGGCACATACGACGAACTGCTGCTTCGTCAGACTTGTCCACCATCTTAAGACCGCGCAACTGGCGAATACGCTTAGCTGATTTCTTGGTCAAGATATGGCTTTTGTTTGCTTGCTTACGCTTGAAGCCGTTTGCTGTTTTTTTGAAGCGTTTAGCTGCACCGCTTCTGGTTTTCATCTTAACTTTCATGATGATTTGCCTCTTTGTCTTTAATAGAACCTGGTCGTCAAATAGTTAAAATGAATAGTGGCTTTAAAAACAACCACTAAACCTCTATTTGCCTCGAGGTGGGAGGCGCTATTTTAGCAGATAGTGTGCTATTTTGCCAAGTAAAGTTTCAGCCCTCTCCTAATACACAATTTATGCTTGTCATTCGTATTAACAAAAGTACATGTTCTAGCCGTTTTAAGCTTCATAGAGGCCTCTCTTTTTTAGCCATCATTAATTTATAAGATAAAATAGCGCTAATAATCATGCAGCACACTTAATTATTTACCATAAACCAGACACAAGGGTTCAGCGCTCTTTACCTCATTTCATATTTGTTGCTGGATGAAGACTCATGTCAGGTACTATTGCATGATGTTCGATAGCACCATACATTACTGAAATCTCTATAAAGCTTCATAAACCACGAATTTTTTGTAAATAGATTGAATCTCGGTTTAAGCTGTGCTTAAGTAGAGACTGAGCGTCGCTACATTTTAAGTGCCAATAAACAACGCCAATTACTGCATCTACTAACCGTAGATCATACGATGCATGTTGATTTTTAACTATTCGGCTAGCTTGCCAATCGCTCAACAGAACAACTGATTATGGACAATCACTCTAGGAGACGACGTTGTCAAACCAAGAACTAGACTTTGATGACGGAATATTTGTGTTTGAAACGGTGATGCGGGTGCGCAATACCGAAATTGATATGGGTCAGCATTTAGCACTGCAATCATTGACAGCCCTACTGACTGAAGCAATGCAACGCTTTTTATACTCTAAAGGGATTAAAGAGATCAATGCCGATCATCAAGGCTTGATTATTAATAAGCTACAGCTGAGCATTTTTAGCTGTGTACGGGCGCGTGAAGAGCTTCTGTTTGAGGTCGGCGTTGAGCCATTATGTGATAATGGTGGCAATATTGTGTTTCAAGCCATGCGTATGCACAATGGCGAAATAGTGGCAAAGGCAAGGCAGCATTTTGTCAATTATGATTTTCGCCTAAATAAAATAACCACGCTGGATAACACGATTAAGAAAGCCTTATATCCCCATTTATTCGAGCTTTAACTTTTCTTACTGACTAATGACCACTTCCTAATTATAAGACGATAGACAGATTATGACTTTACCTGCTTGGCTAACTGCCATAAAGTTTAACGCTGATGGTTTGATTCCTGCGATTGCTCAAGATCACGAGTCAGGGCGCATTTTGATGATGGCCTGGATGAGTGCTGAAGCACTTCAGTTAACAGCACAAACAAAAACTGCCGTGTATTTTTCGCGCTCACGTGCCAAGCTATGGCATAAGGGCGAGTCATCGGGTCATACTCAGACCGTACATGATATTCGCTTGGACTGTGATGCAGACGTGATTGTACTTAGTGTCACTCAGGCTGGCGGTATCGCTTGCCATACTGGTCGTGAATCTTGCTTCTATCAGCGTTTAGATTTGTCCGGCCAAACGCCTGAATGGCAAACCGTCGATAAGGTATTAAAAGACCCTGCTGATATTTATCAATCTTCTGAAGCTTCTGGCTCTACTCCTCACAGCCATAATACTGATACAAACGATGCTATGAATGCGGATAGTACGAATAACGCAGTTGAAAATCATAATACCGCAACGGGTAACACCTCCATTTTACAGCAGCTTGATAACGTATTGGCAGAGCGCAAACAAGCGGATGCCGATAGCTCTTATGTGGCAAGCTTATATGCAAAAGGGTTGAATAAAATCCTAGAAAAAGTGGGCGAAGAGAGTACAGAAAGCATTATCGCTGCCAAAGACTTTGCCAATTGCGATGAGACAACTAACAAAGCACAATATGACGAGGCTCGTCATGAGCTCATTTATGAGGTTGCCGATGTCTGGTTTCATACGTTGGTGGGGCTAGCGTGGTTCGATATAGAGTCGGATGCTGTGTTAAACGAGCTGGGACGTCGCTTTGGGCTATCAGGCATCGAAGAAAAGGCCTCGCGATAAATTGTGACACGATAAAGTTAATCCAGTAAAGATGACGGGCGAAATCGTAAAACAAATCTCTACTTGTTTTGATTATGATTGCTTTCACCTTTTTGTCACAATGGCAGGTTATAATATAGCTCTTTTAGCTTCGCATCTTTTATCTATATTTTTTGTTTAACAGATCAATATTCTATAAAATAAAAGCATTCATATATAGATATTACAATCAAGACATTAAGGATATCATTATGGGCAGTTTTTCCATTACACATTGGCTGATATTATTGGTGGTAGTGGTGGTCGTATTTGGCACCTCAAAACTTAGAAATGCGGGCAAGGATTTGGGCGGTGCCGTCAAAGGCTTTAAAGAAGCGGTCAAAGATGAGAATACCGAACATGCCAAAAAGCATGTGGTTCTCGACCATGATGGCAATGCACACCCAACAGATCACGCGGCAACCAGTAAGGTGCAGGATAGTGATATCAATACTGCACCTGTTGACGATAAGCACCATTGATAATACCGAGTATAGTGCTGGGTATGATACTGCTGGCATCTAGATAGTGATAATCAACCATTATGTTTGATATTGGGTTTTCTGAATTACTCCTCTTTGGCGTCATTGCCTTAATTGTCTTGGGCCCAGAAAAACTGCCACAAGCAGCACGTACTGCTGGGCAGTGGTATGCTAAAATTCGCCGTACAGTCTCTACCCTACAGTCTGAAATAGAGGCTGAGCTAGACCTAGCTGAAACACGGCAACAAATGCAAAAAGAGCTGGCTAAAATTCGTGAAACTGAGGCAGAAATGCGGCGTGAGATGGCAGAAATGCGCGGCAGTATGCAGGAGTTTGAGTCTTCACAAAACCAGACTCTGAAAGCCACGCATGATCTAGACGCTGACCATCGCAATAATAAAACAAGCAATAATCAGCAAGATGCTAGCGATCAAAAAAACACGCCACCTGTCACGCCAAAGGCGTTTGACTACGCCTACGAGCAGGACGAAAAATTAGCAGATTCTGAGCAATTATTGAAATATGGTACTGACGACGAAACCTCAAAAACTGCCTCTAGTGATAATATTCAACCCATTACTCAACCAACTGCTCAAATCATCACCACCAAACCGTGGGAAAATATGTGGTTCCGTCTGGGCGCTTATGATAAAGCGCGTCGTTTGCCGCAGCCGCCCTATTTGCCGAATTACAAAGCGGATAGATTATTAAACAGCCCTTTAGATCTTTCTTCAAAAACACAGGCTTCTGTCAATAAGCAGGAGACTGATTGATGAATTTATTTAAGCGCAAAAAAAGTCGTCAAGAAAAAATTGCCGATGCAGATTTAGAGAAAGTAACTGAGACAGCCAGTAACGAGAAATCTGGCGATATATTAAGTTCATTGGCTGATATGCCCATCACTGAGCACTTGATTGAGCTACGTTCGCATCTGATCAAAATATGCGTGGCAGTGTTGGTCATATTTTTAGCCTTGGCTGGATTCTCACGCGAGCTCTATAATTTCTTATCTGATCCATTGGTCGCGCAGCTACCCGCCAATTCGACGATGATTGCCACGGATATCACCTCTAACTTTATGGCACCGATACGCCTGACTGTCTTTGTCGCTGCCTTCTTTGCCATGCCTTATATTTTGTACCAAATTTGGTCTTTTGTCGCACCTGGGTTATATAAAAAAGAGAAAAAAATCGCTATCCCTGTGCTGATGTCATCTATCTTTTTGTTTTATGCGGGCGTGGCTTTTTCTTACTTTATCGTGCTGAAAGGCGTCTTAAAATTCTTTATCATGTTTGCCCCGCAGAACGTCTTGCCAATGACGGATATCGATAGCTATTTAAGCTTTGCGCTTAAACTATTTATGGTGTTTGGCCTGACTTTTGAGATTCCCGTCGTCACCTTACTATTGATATTGGTGGGGATTGTCTCCATTCAGACTCTAGAAGATAAACGTCGTTATATTATCGTTGGTTGTTTTGCTGTGTCTGCAGTCGTCACACCACCCGATGGCGTGTCGATGTTATTACTCGCCATCCCTATGTGGCTATTGTTTGAGCTGGGTCTGTTATTAGCAAAGATCTTAATCAAAGAAAAGTCTAGTCCTGATTTGGCAGCCGTAGATAAAGAGTAAAAAAACTATATTCGCTATGTTTTGACGCATCAATAAATGCTCGTGTTTTTATTGGCAATTATTTTTGACTTTCCTCTATCTTATTTATTAGCTTAGGGCGTGTCTTCATTTCAAAAATGGTGATAAAAATGAGATAAATTGCCGTCAAACAAGAAAAATAGTGCAGATAATATCGAGATATTAACCAGCTATTTGACGATGTTTGGCAAGATTTAGCCATTTTTAGCCCATTCAGATGACTATCGAGTGAATTGAAGACACGCCCTAGTATAGTCAGTTCAAAAAAAATGGATACATAACTAGTTAAGTGCAACTGGTATAAATTTTCCTTGCTTGCTGCTATCACAGAGGCTACGAAAAATTCATCTCAGTCGCACTGTATCTGTTTTAAAGTGAATTCACTATAGTTATTAGCCTTACTAAGCGTCATCATTGTTCGCCAGCCATTGCTTATCCAGTGGCTTTTTTTACCCCCATCGTTTTTACTCACTTTTAGTCTTTTAGGTAGCTTTATTATGTCCGCATCTATGCCAGCTTATATGAGCGACCCCACTGATGAGCAGCTGAGCGCGCTTAATATGGCGATGGATCACAAATCATTTAAAGTGGTCGCTTATGCGGGTGCCGGTAAAACCACGACGCTAAAACTAATCGGTGAGCGCCTACGTGGACGCGGCTTATATTTAGCCTTTAACAAAACAATTGCCAATGACGCTCGTTCAAAGTTTCCATCCCATGTGGAATGTCGCACCTTTCACTCGCTTGCTTATCGGCATGTCGCGCGTGATATCACGGCAAAACTATCCTTGCCACGCTTTTCACCCAAGCGTCTTGGTGATGACTTGGGATTGCAACCGGTACAAGTACGCCGGCAAATGGATGGCATTAATAAATACATTACGCTCACGCCTGCGAGATTAGCTCGATTCGTTAGTGACGCAGTCAGCAACTTTTGTAGTACACATGCCAGCTATCCAGCACCAAGGCATATATTGTTTCCGAGTTGGCTCGATGAGTCTGATGCAGAGCAATTACGTGAGATGCTATACCCTGCCGTGGAGCAACGCTGGCTACAGTCGATTGATGCACGTCACCCTGCTGGCATCGGGCATGATATTTATCTCAAACTTTGGGCGCTATCTAAGCCAAGCATTCCAGCAGATTTTATCTTGTTTGATGAAGCGCAAGATGCTGACCCATTGATGATGGGAATTTTGACGCAGCAACCACGGCAAGTCATTTATGTCGGCGATGCGCACCAGCAGATTTACGAGTGGCGCGGCGCAGTTAATGCGATGAAAAAGCTGCCATTGCCGCAAACCTTATTGACGCAGTCTTTTCGCTTTGGCGAACCGATTGCTGAGGTTGCCAACACTTTGCTCAAAGCATTGCAAGAAGAGGTACCATTAAAAGGCAATCCTAACAAGCAGTCTTCTACTGAAAAAGGTATGGTTCATAGTAAAAAAGATGCCATTCTATGCCGCACCAATGCCGCTGCGATGTCGCAATTATTGACTGGACTTAAGCTAGGACACCGCGTGGCATTGCAAGCCGATACCGAGCGTATGCTGAAATTCTGTCAGGCCGCCGAAAACTTAAAAAATGGCAAATCGGCGTATGGTGTGCCAGAGCTGGCATATTTCTATAACTGGTCTGATGTACAAGAATATGCTGAAACCAATGAAGGCA
Source organism: Psychrobacter sp. PAMC 21119 (assembly GCF_000247495.1). NCBI lineage: Bacteria > Pseudomonadati > Pseudomonadota > Gammaproteobacteria > Moraxellales > Moraxellaceae > Psychrobacter > Psychrobacter sp. PAMC 21119. The sequence goes on from NZ_AHVZ01000011.1 coordinate 179,689, forward strand.
GCGATCTCAAAACTCTGGTCAAGTTGGTCGATGACCATGGCACCAATGTATTAAGCCAAGCAGTTAATAGTTTGACCAGCATCGAAAATGCCGACTACGTTATCTCAACGGCTCACAAAGCCAAAGGGCTTGAATGGGGAAAGGTACAGTTAGATGATGATTTTTATTATGATGTCACCACCAATGCGATCAAGATAAGCCCAGAAGAATTGCGTTTGCTCTACGTTGCTTGTACACGTGCGCAGAGTAATTTGGACATCCATAATATCAAAGACTTGATATCAGGCTTACAGACAGGCAAAAAAGTGATTTTTGGCAATACTTAATTTTCCTCTTCCTAGTTGTCAATTTGAATTCCTAGTCTACCTTTCTTTATAACGACCTTTTAGCAGTGAATAACAAGCATGAATAATAGTCAGCAACTTCAAGCACGTCAAAACACCATCCGTCAGTTATTTGCCAATCCTGTCCGCTTACTTGCGCCAATGGAAGGACTGACCGACCCATTAATGCGACAAATCCTAACGCAGATTGCGGCAGATTTAGGTCGTCCCTATGATTGGTCAGTTAGCGAGTTTATCCGCGTGACCCAACACGTCTTGCCAGCGCATGTATTTTATAAATACGTTCCAGAGTTGCGTCATGATGCCAAGACTGCCTGTGGCACACCGATTCATTTGCAACTTTTAGGCAGTGAAGCGCAACTCATGGCAGACAATGCGGCATATGCCTGTGCGCTTGGTGCACCTGCCATTGATATCAATTTTGGTTGCCCTGCTAAAACGGTAAACAGCCATCGTGGTGGTTCGGTACTATTGGATGAACCCGAAACCATGTATCAAATTATCAGTGCGGTGCGTCAAGTGGTTCCTGCCGACATTCCAGTCTCGGCTAAGATACGTTTAGGCTATACCGATACCAGTCGCATGGATGATATTCGCGGCGCGATTAACGACAGTGGTGCTGATTGGCTGACCATTCATGCACGAACCAAAACCCAAGGATATAAGCCGCCAGCCTATTGGGACAAGATTCAAAGCTTTAATGCGCTTGATATTCCCGTCATTGCCAACGGCGAAATATGGAATGCAGAGCATGCACAGAACTGTATGACGCAAGCAGGTACAGAGCATTTGATGTTGGGTCGCGGCGCAGTCACTCGTCCCGACTTAATTGCACAGGTTGATGCCAATATCGATGATGCAGAAACGTTGACTGTTTTAACATGGGAAGATTTAATTGCACATCAGATAAAATTTTTGGAAGGTCAGGCTAAAACTGAAGTGATATTGGTTGGTCGTTACAAGCAGTGGTTAGCGATGCTCACCAAAGGTTATAGCGAGGCAAAAATATTATGGGACAGTATCAAACGAGAAAAAAATAAAGCAGTTATCATTAGTGCACTACGAATGAGTGTACGATAATCATAACTGCCTCTCTCTCAAACTGGCACCTTAACGAAACAAATAACGCTAAACACTCACTCGAATAGCTAGATAGAATAGCATCAAAGAACAAGCCATCGATAACGCCCAAAGGATAGAACGAAACATTGCCAAATTAGTAATATAAGCCACGCAAAAACCGATACGAATCAACACATATAGCCAAGCCAATACATTGATAATCGATTGCGGCACAAAGAATAGCATCGCTGTTATTACTGCGGCCAAAAATATAGGCAAAGTCTCATAGCTGTTTTGCTGTGCAGCATTAGCTCGTGCTGCAACCCCTGTCGCATGCTGAAAAAAATCACGTGGATGCGCATTATTTCTGAACTTAAAGCCGCCAGATGCTTTTGCAACTATTGATACCGCCCATGGCAATAAGCTTGCTACCACCATCGCCCAGATCGCTGACGCTGCTGTATCAGGGATTAACCCAAAAAATACATTCATTGTTCTATTTGCCCCTACCCTGCAATCACTTCAAAATCGTGGGTAATATTCACCCCACCTTGTACCAACATTCTACTGGCAGAGCAGTATTTTTCTGCTGATAAATGAATGGCCTTCTCAACCTGCTTGTCTTTGATATCTTGCCCTGTCACAACAAAGTGCATGTGGATATCGGTATATACTGCTGGTACAGTTTCGGCACGCTGCGCGGTCAGCTCACAACGCACGTCTGTCACCTCTTGGCGTGACTTTTGTAAAATCGCTACCACATCGTAGCTCGCACAGCCACCCAGCCCTAGTAAGATCAGCTCCATCGGGCTTGAACCTTTTTCTTTATCAGCATCTATTTGTACATTATGTCCTGATGGTGACACGCCCATAAAGGCTTTGTTCTCTTGCCATGTGACGCTTGCTTTTGACTCTGACATTGTAGATGTTCCTTATTTTAATTGGTGTATTGCCTATTTTTTATTGTTTGAAAGATATGCTGCTTGGCTAGTGTAGCATAAGCCAAAGCGAGATTTTATACAGCCATTGTCTTAGGGTACGCCCTCCATTCGATCGATAATGATCTAAATGAATTCAAAGCGAGTACACGCCCTAGATTATTCTTGTCAGATTATCGCCATGGGCGCTCGGTGGTCTGTTTTCGAGGGTGCACTTTCGCTAGCCAGACTTTCAGCCTTATACTGAACACAGTTTTTTTACTGTGACCTAAGTTTGTCTTCATGATCCCTAAAATTGGCTTACAAAAATCCATTTATAACTAACTGATTTTAAAGGACTAAACTCGTGAAACATTTTATAGCAAAATACTGTTACACATTTTGCTTGTTTCTTGGTTTAATAACGGTAATGAATCTTATTTTTGCCTGATATCGATAACAGTCACCCTATAATAATTATGATTGCTGTCACGGTGTTATGTGGGAATAAGCTATTTTTAGACATATTAAAAGGTTTAGTCATGATAGATGCAGACGGCTTTCGCGCCAATGTCGGTATCATCTTGGCAAATACACAAGGGCAAGTTCTGTGGGCAAAACGCATTGGTCACAACGCTTGGCAATTTCCGCAGGGCGGCATCGACCGTGGAGAGACGCCGATGGATGCGATGTATCGCGAACTCTGGGAAGAGGTCGGTTTACATCCACGTCATGTGGACTTATTGGCAGTTACGCAAGATTGGTTGCGCTATCGCCTGCCAAAACGCTATGTCCGTCATGGACAGCACCCTTTATGTATTGGGCAAAAACAAAAGTGGTTTTTGCTGCGCTTAGATGAGCCAAATACTCAACACATCCGCTTTGATGCGGGAAAACCGGAATTTGACCATTGGCAATGGGTCAGCTACTGGTATCCACTCGGACAAGTGATTCACTTTAAACGCGGAGTATATCGTCGCGCCTTGCAAGAACTGGCACGCGAACTACCACTTAGACAAGAGCTTATTATTCCTGAGCAAGACAATCACTTGTTAATGGAGTAGTTAGACAGTTTAATACAAAACACATGCTCACATTGATATCTAAAAAACGTAGATATTAATGTGAGCATTTTTATTTGGGATTTGCAGGATGATTGCATTTATGGCTGATAAGTTCAGCAAGGATTTGTTTGTCTGATGTCCTATTTTGGCGTAAGGTTAAAATACTTTGAGTCCGTGTTCCGTAAGTGGGTTTGCTGGTTTCAGTATTGCCAAAAGCAACAGGCTCAATATAAACAGACGACAAGGTTTGCTCAATCTCAGTGCTCATACCCGTCTCTGGTAGTTGGTCCACTGGTGCTTTCGTATTATCTGACAATACATTAAAAGCAGCCTCTTGCCAGTACTTAGGCGAGCTGTCCTCAGCAATCAAGGGTAGCACTTCTTGCCGCAGCCTGCCACGTAGACGCTCGGTTTTAAACCAACTGTCCTCTGGCTGACCATTAGAGATGACATGAAGTCCTGCATGTAATGGTGTGGGTGCATGACCGCGATTATTAACGATAACGGCTTGTGCCGTATCACCAATAATAAGATTGAACCCAGCATAATCTTGCAGATTAATACTTCGGGCAAAATCCATCGGGCTTAAATCTCCTGTTAAAAACTCAGTCACGAGCGCACCGCGTGAGCGCTCATCACTGCTTGCTTGCACACCATCACGAAAGTTCAATACCGCAGCCCAACGTCCATTCTGCTCATGATATTCTGGATTTTGTGCATGTGTTTCTTGCTGATGAATGCCTAGCCATGTACCACCGCTTTGCTTATCACGGCCAGCATAAATAGGCTGATCAGACCATTGATGTAGCGGCTCAGTTGGACGCTGCAAAAACTCATCACGATTAGACAATAATACCAATGGCAACTCATCAAATAACTGCCAAGCAATGGCGACGATACACATAGCATTCCTTTTATAATAATTTTCTGTTGTACAAGTACTTGTTAGCAAAGGTAAAAGACCTCGTTTAAGGTTTTATTTGCTAATCAGGTCTCATCAGCCGTTATTTCTGATTTTTGTCACTCAAAAGCGGTGGCGTTGATAAATATAGATGCATGATGATTCCTCAGAAATTAATGCGATTTTTTCATCTTATCGGTTTTTTTATCGCTTTGCTATTCATTCAATCATCCATTCACTCATCATAGTATTCGCAAGGGACGAATTTTGCTATTATAGTCAGCACTTTATTATCAATATTATGATGCCCTTATGATGATTCATCCTCAGTACGATCCTGTAGCATTAGCAATTGGACCCGTCGAAGTCCATTGGTATGGGCTGATGTATTTACTGGCATTTGCCGCCGCTTTCGGTCTGGCATGGTATCGCAGCAGCAAACGCGATAACTGGACCACTGATATGGTCTCTGACTTAGTATTTTTTGGTGCACTCGGCGTCATTTTGGGCGGCCGTGTCGGCTATGTCTTGTTCTATCAGTTTGGTGAATTGCTACAAAATCCAGCCTATCTCTTCAAAGTCTGGGAAGGCGGTATGTCATTCCATGGCGGCTTGATCGGCGTCATGCTTGGTATGCTATATTTTGCTCGTAAGTATAAAAAGACACCATTCCAAGTACTAGATTTTGTCGTGCCATGCGTACCGACGGGTTTATTGTTTGGCCGCATTGGCAATTATATCAATGGTGAGCTGTGGGGGCGTGTCTCTGATGGCGGCTATAATTGGTTGACGTACTTCCCGCAAGCCGCATCTTTCGATATGCAGCAGTTACAGACGAATCCTGAGCTGCAAGAGCTAATGACCGAAGTCAATGGTCAGTATCTATTACCTCGTCATCCTTCACAGCTATATGAAGCGCTTGCTGAAGGTCTATTGCTGTTCTTATTCTTATGGTGGTATTCATCGAAACCCCGCCCTCGTATGGCAGCGACAGGTATTTTCATGTTGGGTTATGGCTTTAGCCGTTTCATTATTGAATTCTTTCGTCAGCCAGACATCGACCAAGGATTCATCCTATTAGGCTGGATGACCAAAGGGCAAATACTAAGCGCACCGATGATAATCATTGGCTTTGTCTTGCTAATTTATGCCTACAAACGCGGCATCTATGACTGGGGTAAGCAAGCTGCTTATTAAGCAGTATTTTTAGTCGAGTATCGGTTTTGACAATGCATTTTAATAATGCAAAAGAGTATTTTTATGATCAATAACAATAATGAGCAGGGCTATTTAGACTTGCTCAAACACGTTTTGACCACAGGCACTGAAAAAGGCGATCGTACTGGAACTGGTACGCTCAGCCACTTTGGCGCGCAGCTACGCTTTGACTTAGCGTCAGGGTTTCCGCTATTGACCACCAAAAAAGTCCACTTTAAATCCATCGCCTATGAGCTATTTTGGTTTTTAAGTGGTAGTACTCACGTTGACTATTTACAAGCCAATGGCGTACGCATTTGGAATGAATGGGCTACTGCAGAGCAGACGGCTCGTTTTAATCGTCCTGCTGGTGACTTGGGCCCTGTTTATGGTCATCAATGGCGCAATTATGGCGCAACTAAAGATGAAGACGGCAATTACCATGCTGATGGTGTCGATCAAATCACCCAAGTTATCGAACAAATAAAAACCAACCCCAATTCACGCCGCTTAATCGTGTCTGGTTGGAACCCTGGCGAAGCAGATCAAGTTGCCTTACCGCCTTGTCATACTATGTTTCAATTCTTTGTCGCAGACAATAAACTGTCGTGCCAGCTCTATCAGCGCTCAGCAGATTTATTTCTAGGGGTGCCGTTTAACATTGCCAGCTATGCCCTGCTTACCCATATGATCGCGCAAATTTGTGGTCTAGAAGTAGGCGAATTCATCTGGACAGGTGGTGATTGCCATATCTATCAAAACCATCGTGAGCAGGTTGAGTTACAGTTGACACGTTCGCTATATACACTGCCAACGTTGACGCTTAACCCTGAGGTTAATGATATTTTTGCTTTTAAATATGAAGACATTAGCGTTGATAGCTATGAATCACATCCCGCTATCAAAGCAAAAGTTGCGGTATAGCATCTGTCTGATTGACTGATTCAAATAAGATTAGCATTGTAAAAGATAATAAAAAGGATACGTTATGAGTTATGCCCACACCGAAGTCGCCCAAATCGCTGCTATCAGTAGTAACCGCTGTATCGGTAAAGACAATGCGCTGCCGTGGCATATCTCGGCAGATTTGCAGCATTTCAAAAAGATGACAACCAAAGATAGTGATGGTGCTATTAAAGGTATCGTCATTATGGGCCGCAAGACCTTTGAATCGATGGGCAGTAAACCGTTGCCAAATCGAGTAAGCTTTATCATCAGTACTCAGATGGATTATGCTGAACAAAAAGGCCTCGTCGGTAAGACCAATGCTTATGTCACGCATAACCTAGATGATGCTCTCACACAAGCGGCCAGTCTGGCGCATGGCGCACATCTGGATACGATTTGGGTCATTGGCGGCGAGCGCGTTTTTAGCGATGCATTGATGTATACCGACCGTATTGAACTGACCCATGTAGACACCGAAATTACCGATGGTGATGCATTCTATCCTGAATTGCCAAGTGAATTTGAAGTAGCAGAAGAGTCTGAGCAGATCCACGATGAAAAGAGTGCGTTAGATTTTAAATTTGTGACTTATCAGAGAGAAACTAAAAATTAAGAATAGAATTTTTATGGCCAAGTATACTACGCAGCAGATAGTAACGCAGTTCATAAAAGTGCATGAAGATACTTACGACTACTCACAAGTAGATTATATTCACAGCCAAACCAAAGTTAAGATCATTTGTAGGGTTCACGGCATTTTTGAGCAATTGGTTGGTATGCACAGAAAAGGTCAAGGCTGTGCGAAATGTATGTACGATGAAAAAAGAAGCAACCTAACAGATGTAATAGAAAAATTTAGAATTGAGCATGGCGATAAATACGACTATAGCCTTGTTAATTATATGAATGCAGATACAAAAGTTAAAATATTGTGCAGATTACATGGAGTTTTTAAACAGACACCTTATCATCACGCTACTGGTAATGGTTGCCCAAAATGTGTTGGAAAAAATAAATCTCAAGAAGATATGATTGAATTGTTTAGCCAAGCGCATGGAAGTAAGTACGATTACTCAAAAGTTAAATATGTCAAAGCTAACGATAAGGTAGAAATAATATGTCTAGAGCATGGTTCGTTCTATCAAACACCGATAGGTCATGCTTCTGGAAAAGGTTGCATTAAATGCTCTAACACTTACCAGTACAGCACTAGCGAAATTATTGAAAAGTTCATTAATGTTCACGGTGATAAATATAATTACGACCTTGTAGATTATAAAAACAGCCATGAAAAAGTAAAAATAATCTGTAGTAATCATGGAATCTTTACACAAACATCAGGCAGCCATTTAGCGGGTAATGGCTGCTCAAAATGTGCTAGTAATTATCAGTATGATACAGATCATATTATCAGTCAGTTTAAAAGTGTACACGGCAATACTTATGATTATTCAAAAGTTAGCTATAACGGTATTTTTCAGCCAGTTAAAATAATTTGCAAGATCCATGGTTTGTTTTCACAAGTCTCTAAAGTTCATAGGAGTGGTAGTGGTTGCCCTGATTGTGCTATCACAATAGGCCATACTAAAAACAACTACGTTAGTTATTGTAATAAAACAGATGGAAAAACCCATTTATATCTTATTAAGTGCAAAGGTAATAGTGAACTATTTTATAAAGTGGGTATAGCTAAAAGGGGCGCAAAAGATAGGTTCAACTCAAAAGGCAAGCTACCTTATGACTTTGAAATAATCAAACAAACTTATGGTGCAGCAAGCTTTGTATGGGATTTAGAGAAATCAGTACACAGTATGATGACTAATATTAGATATAAACCTAAATTACGATTCAATGGCGATAGTGAATGCTTCTCAGAAGCACCCGACCATATCATAAAGTTATTCGATGAACTCAATAACTCAGAACAACTTATGTTTTTAATTTAATTTATAATAATAACTCTATAAGCTTACTTCCAATGAATGCAGTCAAGTATAGAGATGAGTTAGCTCATCAAATATAATTCTACTCATGCAAAACCTTATAAACCGTCTTTGCCAACACCGGACCAATACCTTGCACGCCTGCCAGCTCTTGCTGAGACGCACCAAGCAATTGCTGCATACCACCAAAGTGATTAAGCAAATCACGACGGCGCTTTTCGCCCAGTCCTGGTATCACTTCTAGCACTGATGATGAACGACGCTTATCACGCTTTTTACGGTGCGCTGTAATCGCAAAACGATGCGCCTCATCGCGAATATGCATCAATAAATGCAGCGCTTTACTATCCATTGGTAGATCTAGCGGCTCGTGGTCAATAAAGTGCAATACTTCAAGCCCAGCCTTGCGCCCTTCCCCTTTTGCCACACTAATGAGCAAAGTGTCACCCAGAATACCCAACTCAGTCAATACTTCTTTGGCAATACCAAGCTGACCTTTACCACCATCGATGAGCAACAGATCCGGCAACGGCTGCTTTTTATAACGCCGTGTCAGTACTTGTTTCATCGCTGCATAGTCATCACCACCTACGATGTCATGGATAGCATATTGACGATAATCACGGCGACGCGAGCCACCTTGGTCAAATACCACGCAACTACCAATGGTCGCTTCACCCATCGTATGTGAGATATCAAAACACTCAATCCGATCAATGGTTCGCTCAGTGACATCGGCCAATACATCTTTTAGTGCATCAAAGCGTGCATGCAACTCTAAATAATCGCCCAGCTTGGTTTTTAGCGCGTTATTAGTGTTCAGTTTTGCCAAATCCAGCCACTCTGCACGATGTTCACGTACATTAGTTTTGATGATAACTTTACTACCAAAATGCGTCGCCAAGGCTTCACTCACTGCCACTTGATCCGGTAACTCATGAGTTAGCATGATTTCTGCGGGCAAGTCATCGGTTACTTGAAAATAGAAAGAAGTAATAAAAGCAGATAAATTATCTGCGAGCGATTCACTGCTGTCGACATCAGGGAAGTAATTTTTACCACCCAGTACGCGCCCGCCACGTACGGTCAGTACGTTGACACACGTCATGCCTGCCTGACTGGCAATTGCAATCACATCGGCCTCGCCTTGCACAGTATAGACAGCTTGCTTGGCCTGCACTTCACGCAGCATAGAGAGCTGATCCCGATAAAATACCGCTTTTTCAAAATCTAATTCTTCAGCTGATGCTTCCATCTTTTCAATCAGCGTGGTGTGAATATCGCTAGAGTCACCCTTCAAAAACCGAATCGTATTGTTGACATCTTCTGCATACTCTTCTGCTGATACCAAGCCGACACAGGGCGCACGGCAGCGTTTAATTTGATACTCAAGACAAGGACGTTTACGCTGCTTAAAAAAGGTATTGGTACATTGACGCATTTGAAACATTTTTTGCATCAGCACCAGTGTCTCTTTTGCTGCATGAGCAGATGGAAAAGGCCCAAAGAATCGACCTTTTTGATGATTGCCTTTGCCGCGACCATACGCCAATCTTGGATAAGGCTTGTCGGCTGAGATAAACACATAGAGGTAAGATTTATCATCCCGTAGCAACACATTATAAGGAGGACGATATTCTTTAATCAGGTTTTGCTCGAGCAATAGTGCTTCTGTCTCACTGCGTGTGATGATGGTCTCAATATTATGAATTCGCGCCACTAATGCTCGTGTCTTTGGATGATCGATCGTCTTTGCAAAGTAGCTGTTTACGCGGCTTTTCAGTGATTTAGCCTTGCCAACGTATAAGATATCACCGTTTTTCCCCAGCATTTTATACACGCCTGGCAAATTTGGTAGGCGCTGAATTAAATGCTTAAGACGGGCTTTTTTATCATCGATAGGGCTCGATTCTGAGACATTAACCATAGAATTCATTGCTCTTAAAAGTCTTATAATACTGCTAGTTATGGGGCGGGAGTCATTGTTTTACAAGCTAATTATTATCATAGGATCACCCAAAAAAAAGCCAGCTTTCGCTGACTTAGTTTGTTCTATTATCGTTTATTCAGCAACATACTACTAATGACGGAAGTTAGCCATTAAAGCTGGGATGCCTGGCAACATACCAACGATAGCCATCACGCCAGTCAATACCACAAACATAATACCCGGTATGATCCAGCGGCTCATTTTAGTCAAATTGGCACTACGTTCTTTAGAGCCAATCAAGCCCAAGTTATCGAGCAACAATGTGAGTGACCAACCAAAAGCAGGATTTACCAGTGCGGAAGCAAACACCACAATCGCAGCAGACTGGGTCGTTTTTCCTTCGCGAGTCATCTCCATGCCAGCTTCAAGCAGTGGGATAAATACCCCAACGATCAATGCCACACACATCACTGGCTGCCAGATGGCCAAATCCATTGGATAGCCCCAAACCCCTGCGATAATACAGAACAATGCCGTCAATAAGGCACCGGCAGGTATCGGACGTTTGGCAATCGCTGCTGGGACAATATAGGTGCCCCACGATGACGCAAAGTTAGCACCGCCCAATACAGAGCCGACGACCTGACGAAATGAGGCACTGGTCATTGTGTCATCGATATCCATGAGTACCTTTTCAGTACGTTTAGGATAGCTGATTTTTTGAAAGACCTGATGGCCTAAAAAATCTGGTGACCACATAGCAACTGCCAAAATAGCAAATGGCAGTACAATAATAAAGCTCTCAACTGTCGGTAATCCTAGCATCCAACCAGTATTTTCACCCCACCAATACATCGGGTTCATATTCGGCAGACCTGGTGCGGTTTTAAATTCAAAGGGCGCGCCCAATGCAAAGGCAAGACCACCACCTAAGACACAGCTTAGCGGTACAGCGAGCCAGCGTTTTTGCCAGTGCTCAAGTAATGCATATAACAGGATAGTAGCCAGAATAATAAAAAAGGCAATATGCGACATGCCGATACTCTCTGACCATGCAAACAAGTTTTTAACCTGTGAGGTCGTTCCGATAAACCCTAAGTAAATCAAGAGGCCACCGCACACACCTTTACTGGTTAAATTGGCCAGCAAGCTTCCCCCTTTGCTAATAGCAAGCAGTAAGCCGAAAGCACCGATGAGCAGACCAAACGCCATTGGGTGGCCACCAGCAGCTACAACAATAGGAATAAGGGGAATAAGGGGGCCGTGAGTACCTGCGAGGTTGGCTGTCGGGAGCAGAAAGCCTGAAAATAAGATAATAAAAAATGAAACAATTAATAGCTCATAACGAACGTTTTCTAAAACAAACGCATCGCCCAAACCAAGTGGACCTGCAAATGTTGCAGCAATCGCACCTACCATAACCACTTTGCCAATCGTTGCGGCCATTGCAGGAATAGTGTCTTCGTATTCAAAGCGATAATCACGAAACGGTAAATTGGGACGCCAGCGTTTGGGCTGCATGATTTGCAATTCATGATTCAGATAATCATCACGACTATCAAAGCTTGAACTTGGCTTGTGCAAATCGACATAGCTACCTGATGACTCTGTGTCGTAATCTGACGGGTTTGACGGCTGTTGATTAGACCCTGGAGAAGGGATCTGAGTGTTACTCATCACATTTCCTTGTGTCGACTGAGGCTTTGGTTAACTGATAATTTAATAGTGAAACTTTATGTGACTAAAGCGTTCATTAAAAATTGCAGGCTATTGTATGACATGAGAACTTGAAATGCGAACTTAGAACCATTTAAAGATACTGTATATCTCATTATAATATATAAATTAAAGTTTCTATTTAGCACGACATTGAACTTAATAGGAAACCATGAGGAAAAAACACATCTAATATAGGCTTTAAATTAAAATAAATGATCTTTTTCTTAACAATCATCTATATCTGGACATTTTTTATCACATAACTAAATACTAAAGATAATTATACTAAATAGGTTATGGTAACTTTAAAGTAACCATAGAAAATCCATGTCAGTTACGCTTTAAGGCTAGCGGTCTTGGTGTTTTTTACTTATGATAAATATCCCCTAATGATTATGCTCAATACAAATATCTTTTAAATAATCAGCTGTATTAAAGCAAATAGAAAAACTTAGAAGCAATAACAGGATAAGTTCATGCGTTTACTACCACCCAATTTTGAGACATTAAAACGTCGGGCTAAACAAAGCATCATGCCATTACTGACACCACATTTACTTAAGCTACGCATCAATACCTATGCGCCTTATGTCGGTGCAGGTATCAAAATCGATCATATCAATCTGGATCAAGGTCTGTGCGTTGTCAGTATGGGACTTAATGCTTTGAACAAAAATATCGTCGGCACTCAGTTTGGTGGTAGTTTATATTCGATGGTTGATCCATTTTATATGATTATGCTCATGCACCAGTTAGGTAGCAGCTATGTTGTATGGGACAAAAGCTCACATATCGACTTTGTCGCGCCGGGTAACAGTAAAGTGATCACTCGGATGAAAATCCCCAGTGCTGAAATCATCACTATTCAAGAACTGGCCAAAGATGGTGATGCGGTCTTTCGTGAATATCAGGCCGATATCTTCGATGATCAGCAAAAACTGATCGCCACTGTCACCAAAACTATCTACATCCGACTGCGTAAGTACAGCAAATCTAAAGACCAAAGTAGTCGTATAGATAATTTTGATGATGAAGGTTAAAGCGTACTGAACATGTCATTTTCAATTAAAATTTAAGACCACACATACAAAAACCCCAACCTAGCTTTCGCATAGATTGGGGTTCCGTCTTTTTTGGTATGGCCCGCTTATTTATAAATAAACCTATGAATAAGGGCTTGTATCTACTCTCGCCTTACCTATCATTAACCGTATAATCATACGGCTAAATAGGCATGGCAAACTTGTGCTTAAATACCAGGTGCAGTATCAACTGCATCAGGTACGCCAGCGCTAGTTTTTTTCTTAGCAACTGGACGAGCACCAAGTTTTTCGCGGATACGGGCTGATTTACCAGAGCGTTCACGTAAGTAGTATAGTTTCGCACGACGAACCGCACCACGGCGTTTCACTTCGATGCTTTCAATGATTGGTGAATGCAGCTGGAATGCACGCTCAACACCGATACCGCTTGAGATTTTACGAACGGTAAATGCTGAGTTTAGACCGCGGTTACGCTTAGCAATTACAACGCCTTCAAAAGCCTGTAAACGCTCACGCTCACCTTCACGTACTTTTACTTGAACCACAACGGTATCGCCGGGTGCAAAGTTTGGGCGCTCAAGCAATTGAGCGTTTTCGATGACCTGAACCAATGGATGCTTGTTGCTCATGAGAGTTATCTCCTCACATTAGATAATAGAGGCTTAACGCATATCACCTGTTTGTAATAATTAATCGCATCTCTTTATAGTGAGACACAACGTAAATGGGTTATAACCAACGGCCACTATGCGATGACTCGTTTTATTAGTGCTCAAAATTTTATTTCTTAACCGTTTATCAAATGTGAAAAAAACCAGATTTCAACAATCTATTTTTTATCTGCTTTTGCCAATGCTTTTAACCACTTCGCTTGCGCTACCGTTGGTGTGAACGCTTGCCATAAGTCTGGACGACGCGCTTGCGTGCGACTGACTTGCTGGCTAAAGCGCCACTTAGCGATGTTGGCATGGTGACCTGATAGTAATACTTCAGGAACCGCCATACCCGCAAAATCATGCGGTTTAGTATAATGTGGACAATCAAGCAAGCCATCGACGAACGAGTCTTGCTCAGCTGACTTGTCGTCACCCATGATATCTGGCAAACGACGTATCACACTATCCATCATCACCATTGCTGGCAGCTCGCCACCAGTCAACACATAATCACCCAGCGATACTTCCATATCGACATATTGCGCCAGTAAGCGCTCATCAATACCTTCGTAACGACCACATAATATAATCATGCCATCGTACTCAGTCATACTGACCACACTACTTTCGCTGAGCGTTTGTCCTTGTGGCGACATATAAATCACCGGACAATGCTCACTGTCGACACGGCAGCCATGTTGACTCGCTCGCAGGCGCGCATCCTCGATAGCTTTTGACAATGGCTCAGCCATCATCACCATCCCAGGACCGCCACCATAAGGGCGCTCATCAATACGGCGATAGTTATCAGTGGTATAATCACGTGGATTAATGCATTCAATCGTCACTTGCTCTTGAGTGACTGCTCGCCCCGTGATACCAAACTCACGAATCGTCGCAAACATCTCAGGAAAAATACTAATGACGGCAAAATACATCTGATGTCTACTTGCATTGTGGCTAAAACAATCGGTATGACTACCAATAACACTTGGCTAAAAAGCCAGATATTATATTAGTAATCACTTTGCCATGTAACCAGCACTGTTTTTTCGGCTATATTGACCTCTACAACAGTTTGCTTGTGCCATGGAATCAGGCGTTCTTCCTTATCTAAACTGTCTGAATTTGCCGTTACACGCATGATAGCGTGGGCGCCAGTTTCAAACATTTCAGTGATATTGCCTAAATATTCACCCTGCTCGTTCATCACGCGCAGACTGACCAAATCTGACCAATAATATTCGTCTTCAGCTGTTTCAGGCAGAATGTTTTGCTCGACCCAAACGGTAACACCGTTCATGGTCTCAGCAACATTACGATCAGGAACCTGCTCAAACTGAGCCACAATTCCTGTTCCTTGCTCACGCCATGCCTTTACAGTCAAAGGTTTCATACCAGTGGCAGTTTTCATCCACCACGGCTTCATATCGAATATCGCTGTGCGATCATCCGTCTCACTGAATACCCAAAGCCAACCTTTGATGCCGTAAGGCTTTTTGAGCTGACCAATTTTCATAAGGGCACTAGCGTTTGGAACAGATGACATAGCAGCTAACCTAACAATGATTAAAACAGCAATTGCAAAAACAATTGTGTCAAAAGCGATAAACAGTTAATGGCGCACCCTGGTGAGACCAGTTACGCTATGTATTCTAAAGTCTACTGAGTGAGATCATAGTCAGACTATAAACGTCTCAGTAATAACCTAAACTTAAGCAGTTGCTTCAGTTTGAGCTACAGACTTGTTGTAAGCTTTTGCTAATGAAGCAACGCGATCTGAAGGTTGTGCACCTTTTGCGATCCACGCGTTGTACGCTTCCATGTTCAAACGTACTGCTTCTTCAGACTCTTTAGCGAGTGGGTTAAAAAAGCCGATGTTTTCAATATAGCGACCGTCACGCGCGCGGCGTTGATCAGCAACAACTACTTGATAAAATGGGCGTTTCTTGGCACCGCCCCGTGCTAAACGAATAACAACCATGTGAATTCTCTCTTTCGCAGGTATACCAAAAAGGGCATAATTATAGCACAGTCTTATTTTATTGAAAACATAAACTGTGCTTATTTAATTATTTATTAACAATAGCTTAAATGCACCTATATGTAAATTAAAATTATGAATCGTCAACGATTATGCAGCCCCGTTCTTGTGCGCTTAATTCTATTAAATCGCTAAAACACTGTTAGGTGATTTTTCTATATTCTATTTAGGGTATGTCATCTTAGAGCATGTCATCAATTAGCACCTTGATATATTTAGCGGTCTTAAAATGGCTAAATGTAATTATGCAAATTTGAGCCATCAGCGTAGTTACTTGATTGTGCTACCCTACCGCCCTCTATAATGGTCTAATAAAAACAGTCTACAATAGACCTTAATCCCCAATGTCGGCAACGTGCTTGATTGCTTGATTGCTTGATTGATTGCTTGATTGATTGATTGATTGATTGATTGCTTGATTGATTGCTTGATTGATTGCTTGATTGATTGATTGATTGCTTGATTGATTGATTGATTGATTGATTAACGATAAAAAAATATTGAAGTTTGTGAAACACGACTTTATTTTATCACCCTATTATTTATCTACGCCTTGGACTCATATGATCATCCCAAACCCCAAACCACCTCGCAAAGGTTGGCTGCCACGCTCCTATTCGAACAGTTGGTTGACCACTTTGATGGTGGCCTTCATTGTCCTTATCAGTGTCGGCTTATCGATTGTATTTTTTTGGCGCAGTCTGTATTTGCCAGAGCTAAAAAATCATGCGCGTTATCTGACCAGCGAGCTACGTTTGATGAATAGCGTCAATAGAGATTGGCAGGATAATCCTAAGGTACGGCAGTGGATATATCAACATTCGCACGTGGTGGTGGTCGACAATCCCAGTGACTTCCCACAAGTAGCAGATAAAGCGTTTGTGGGAGTTTTTACCGATGTTTTGCAGTACGAAATCGGGGCACAGTTGGGTCGACCAGTTGAGGTCTATTTTAAATTCAAACCAACGCCGCAGCTTTGGGTACAAGACAGCCGTGACACCAGTTTTTGGATTCGTGAACCCGTGGTTTATTATTCTCAATACAGTCCAGGATTGTTAGTGCTATTCCTCATTGGATTGCCTATATTATCGCTGCTGACCATTATTTTATTAGCCCGGCAATTGAATCGTCCACTGCGTTATTTACAGCGTGCGGCGACCAATTATATTCGCCTTGGTCACGCTACTACCTTGCCGACACGCAACGGCCCTACTGAAATTCGCCAAGTAAATATGGCGTTTAATCGTCTATTTACCACACTCAATCAAGCACAAAAAGAGCGCACAATTATGCTTGCGGGTATCTCGCACGATTTGCGCACGCCTTTGACTCGTATGCGCTTGACCGCAGAGATGCTACCGGATGATTTTTTTCGCGAGGGTTTGATTTATGATATTGAGGATATGGATGCGATTTTAGAACAGTTCATCTCATTTATGAAAGATGGCTCGGATGAACCAGTGCGCCTGACCAATTTAGACACCATATTTAATGAAATCATGGTGCAATTTGCGCCAATGAAATTTATTTATCAATCGGAATGTGACAAAGTAGTACCAGTGCGACCTCTCTCGATTAAGCGCTTGGTCATTAATCTGGTCAACAATGCCAATCGGTATGGCAAGCCGCCTATTTATCTTTCAGCGACTGTCGTACCAACGTTCATAGAAACAACTGAAGTAGAAGACAGCGACGTAGTCTCTGAAAATGAAGTCAATAAAGAAGCTCAAGAGCAGCTGATGATATGTGTAAGGGACTGTGGTGATGGCGTAGCAGAGGATCAATTAGAGCGCATCATGCAGCCTTTCGAACGCGGTGAGACAGCACGTACCACGCAAGGTAGTGGACTGGGTCTGGCGATTGTTGACCGTATTGCACGGTTACATCATGGTACGGTTGAGGCAATCAATCATCCTGAAGGCGGACTACAAGTCTGTGTGCGTATCCCTTTGCTATCCAAGGTGGCAGGAGAGCAGACATTAGCGGCTAATACAGATAAAACGTCGAGGGCAGATACTACCTTTAATAAAGACCTATAAAAAATTGACAAAAGACGATTTCATAATCGTCTTTAAAAGTTGGTGTGATAACTTAGGGCGTGTTGAACATTCGACCATGGCACTGACAGATACTATTTTTTAGACAGTTCGACGTCAAAAATAGTAAGTTTAGTCATTCTAAGCGTCTGTTTTTAACAATGAAGTGGCAAAAAATAGTCCTGTCTCCCTTTGTTGGTATTAGAGCTGATGTTAAAACTGCTCCATACTGCGTTGTAAACCTAGTTAAGGCTCTAGCATTACCGTCGTTTTACGCCTTGTCTGGAGCAGTTTTAGCGATCAGCAGTGCCTATTTGTCAATGTTCAACACGCCCTAACTGTTTCAATATTTAGGCAACAAAAATTATTCCCGTACGCCGATAATCGGTGGAATATACTCAGCACTATTAGTGAACGCTAGAGGCTGAGTAATTTCATCCTGCGCGGCTTTGAGCGTTTGAGTCGTGGTTGGCTGCTGTAGAAATAAATAATAACCCAGCGTCAACGCATTCAGTAGCACCAAACCACCAAATAAATACGGCATCCTCTGCCCTCCTCTATTTTCCAACTTATAAAACCTGTTATTACAGGTTTGCTACCAAAGCATCTCAGCTTAGTTCACCATATATTGAGCGCTTAGTCTATTTTTTGCTGGTCAAAATACTCATAATTTTACAGACATAAAATAGCTGCTTGCATTATTTAATCTCAAAATCACGGTCGCTTTTTTCTTGGGTTAATTGATCAGCAGCCAGCACTTGCGTCAAAGGTTTGATAGGCCATGTCATCACAAATCTAGCACCACCAAGATCACGGCTTTCGTCTACTTTCATACTGCCATTAAACCAAAAGGCAATACGCGACACAATAGACAGTCCTAAACCATAGCCACCAGAGGCTCGTGTACGGCTGTCATCTAAGCGTGAAAATGGAATAAATACTTTTTCGCGATCAGCCTCTGCAATACCTTGACCATCGTCCTCCACGCTGACAAAAGCGTTGCCCTTTTTGACGCCCGCACTAATAATAATGGTCGTTTCTGCATAGCGTAAAGCATTACCCGCAAGGTTTTGAATGACACGGTGCAAATATCGTCTGTCTGCTACTGCTGTTACTTTAGGATTTGGCAGATTGGCGACGATTTTTATAGGTTTGCCTAAGGCATTGGTTTCGCGCTCAATCTGTTCGAGCAATTCTTTAAGATTCACCGGCTCTAGATCGAGTTTTGGTGAGCCTTCTTCAAGCTTAGCATAGGTCAAAATCTCATCAATGAGGCCATTGAGCGACTCAATATCCTCGTCGATATAATCACGCTGCATAAAACGTGAGTCTTCATCATCGGTATCTGCTAGCATATCGACGGCAAAGCGAATACGAGCCACCGGTGTACGTAACTCGTGCGATACCGCGCGCGTCAGCTCTCGCTGCGACTCAATCAAACGCTTAATATGGGCGGTCATGGCATTAAACGTCGCTGACAGACGTGCAATTTCGTCTTGCCCAATGACCTGTACTTGGATATCAAGGTTGCCTTGACTCACCTCATTAACACCGACTTGGATCAATTGTAATTTACGCTCGAGCGGAAAAATGAGCGCATAGACACCCAGACTGATCAGAAACATACTAATTAGAATCATACTGATAATCAGATTAAGCGGGAACCAATTGAACAAAGGAACCGGCCCAATCAGAATCGCCATATCGTTGATTTCAGATGGCACAATAATTTTGATAGATGAGTTACTTTTACTGCTATTGGTGTCTTGCAATAAAATGACCACTTCATCGCGGCGCAGACGCGCCATCTGATCTGTGTCCAACTCAAGCGTATTCACGGCTTTAAATGCCAAAGGAAAAGAGAACTTTTCTTCCAATTCAGCCAAGCGAGCACGCTTATCCGACAGCGTTATATGATAGGACAAATCATCCAGTAGGAACACGGCAATGGCACGTACTTGCTGCTCAGTGACTTGAGTAACTCTAGCGGTCAACACGCTTTTACTGTCTGGTAGACGATAATAAACGTCTGCGTAGACGGGCTGACTCACATAACGCACAACGGTATTGCCGTTCTCAAAACGTCGCAATTCGCTGGCATTAAAATCGACTTTTTCAATCGGCACAACACTAAAAGTCGCGCCAAACAAACTACTGGCATCAGACAACCAGTACTCACGCTGCATCTCATTGTCTTGGTGCGCAATTCCTTCGCTGACCAGATGGAAAGCGCCTGTTGCCATGCTTTCACGGTAGGATTGTACGCGCTCTTTATTGATGGTATCCATCAATAGTTGAGCAAATAATGCCACACACAAACAGACGATGAGTAGTCCAGCATAAATACGGACAAAAATACTATGTTTTAAAGAAGAGACTAATGACATACGTGCCGTGACCAACTTAGTAAATAATAACGACTGATAACATTTAGTATATAAATGACGCAATATTAATGATATCGAGCATCGTTGAATAGAGATAAACCCTGACCGCTATGTTTTGATTTTATGTGCCAGTAACCTGATTACCTATGCGCATCACATCTATTTAGTCAGTATCTGTAATAATGGCTTAATTAAACCACATAACACCACATTTAAGTTCAAAAATTAAGATTTCGCCACAAAAAAACCAGCATCATTGCTGGTTTTTTTATCTAACTTACACTAACAATCAATCTTTGCATAAGCAAAACTGGCTAATTCAGTTAATGAATTAGTTGCCTTCTTTGACAAATAAATAACCTTTACTACGTACGGTTTTGATACGTTTTGGATTTTCTGGATCATCACCGATTTTTGGACGAATACGCGAGATACGTACGTCAATCGAACGATCTTGACCATCATACTCAATACCACGTAGACGCTCAAAAATATCTTCACGAGAGAGAATACGACCAGCATTAGAAGCCAGCAACCACAAAAGATCATATTCAGCACTGGTAAAATCGACCAACTCATCGCCTAAATTCACTGAACGACCACCGTTATCGATGACCAATTCGCCAAATTCTAAGCGTTGTGGTACATCTTCTGATGGTGCATTTTCCGAGCGACGCAATAAAGCACGGATACGGGCAAGCAGTACACGCGGCTGAGCAGGTTTGGCGACATAATCATCGGCACCCATCTCAAGACCCAATACCTGATCCATATCTTCAGTACGCGCAGTCAACATCAAGATAGGGTTCTGATAGTGCGGACGTACCTCACGGCAGACTGTAAGCCCATCGCTACCAGGAAGCATGACATCAAGCACGACCAAATCTGGTTGTTCGTTGACAATGCGGCGAATGGCACGATTGCCATCAGTCTCAATTGCCACTTCTAAACCGTTTTTCACCAAGTAATCTTGGGTCAACATGGCCAGACGCTCATCATCCTCAACAATCAAAATTCGGGGGGTGTTGTCTTCTTCAGTTGTTGTCATTGTTATATCCTCTAATACATCTAATTTAAAAGCAGTAAAAGTAAGAGCGGTAAATTAATAGCGCCACCTAGTGGCACAATTGATGTTCGTATAGCTGTTACAAACTTGGTAGGACAGTATACTATTAAACATACAGCTTCCTATACTATAGCTTATAGTCGTTAACAAAACCTATAAACTACGACTATTAAAACTTTAGTTTGCGTCCAAGATTATAGGTTTTGTACTGCCAAAAAACCTAACACACTCTCTATCAAGCAGTTAAGAGGCCAATAGGTATGAACCATCAGACCCTTAGATAAAATAGCTCTAGTACGTTTTTGATATTCTTGGTAATTGTTGTCCAACAGCTAATATAGCGAGATATATGGATTGCCGCTAGTGACTTTTGCATAAAATTATTAATATTGGCTATCTATTAATTAAAAGGGCGAACTATATTGTACATTTATTCAAACCTAACACAGAAACCCCGCATTATAGTGAATAGTTTAATATTTCATAGCGAATAGCTTGATACATCGTACCACGACCTAAATTCACACCAAATAATGAGCAAAAAAAACAGCCCATGATGGACTGTTTTTTGAGATATAAGACTGGATTAAACGTAAAGTTTAACACGGCAAATAATAAGACTAAGCACGGTTTTTGTACTTACGGATAGCTTGTAGCTGTCCTACGGACTCTGCCAATGATGCCAAGGCAGCGTTGGTTTGTACCGTATCTGATTGATTGACCAGCATTTGCTCTGCTTTTTTACGTGCTTCAACAATTTTGCTTTCGTCAAGATTATGGGCGCGCATCGCTGTATCAGCCAATACCGTGACCATTTTTGGTTGTACTTCTAGTACACCACCTGATACGTAAATCACTTCTTCTTCACCGTTTGGTGTTTGCACTCGCATCGCACCCGGTTTTAACAAAGTAATAAGCGGTGTGTGACCTGGCAATACACCAATCTCGCCTTCGGTACCAGTCGCTATTAACATGCTAATTTCGCCTGAATACAACTCTTCACGGGCACTTACGACGCGACATTGTAACGTTGCCATACTTAACTCCTTACTATCAAAACGCGATCAAAAAACAGTAAAAACTGCGATGCGTTACTGATGAGTAGATAAACGTATTATAACCTATCTACTCGTTAGCCAATGCTTGAGCAACTTACGCTGCAGAAGATTTCATTTTTTCTGCTTTGGCAACCACTTCATCGATGCCACCAGCCATATAGAAGGCCTGCTCTGGTAAGTCATCGTATTCACCAGCGATGATTGCTTTAAAGCTAGCAATGGTATCGCGTAGTGGTACATATTTACCAGGTGCACCAGTAAAGATTTCAGCAACGTGGAATGGCTGTGACAAGAAGCGCTGAATCTTACGAGCGCGATAAACGACTAGTTTATCTTCTTCTGACAACTCATCCATACCCAAAATTGCGATGATATCTTTAAGCTCTTTATAGCGCTGTAGAATTTCTTGAACACCGCGAGCAACGTTGTAATGTTCTTCACCGATCACTTGTGGATCTAGCTGACGTGAGGTTGAATCTAATGGATCAACCGCAGGATAGATACCTTGTGATGCGATATCACGGCTTAGTACAACCGTTGCATCCAAGTGAGCAAACGTCGTAGCAGGTGATGGATCCGTCAAATCATCCGCAGGGACATATACGGCCTGAACTGACGTGATTGAACCTGACTGAGTTGACGTAATACGCTCTTGTAGCATACCCATCTCTTCAGCTAGTGTTGGCTGATAACCAACCGCTGATGGCATACGGCCAAGCAGTGCTGATACTTCAGTACCGGCTAGTGTATAGCGATAGATGTTATCAACGAACAGCAATACGTCACGACCTTTGCCAGTAGCAGGATCTTTCGTATCACGGAAGTACTCAGCCATAGTCAAACCAGACAGCGCAACACGTAAACGGTTACCCGGTGGCTCATTCATCTGACCATATACCATAGCTACTTTAGATTTACTAAAGTCTTCAGTGTTTACAACGCCAGCTTCTTGCATTTCGTGATAGAAATCATTACCTTCACGAGTACGTTCACCGACACCAGCAAATACTGACAAGCCTTCATGCTTAAGCGCGATGTTGTTGATCAATTCCATCATGTTGACGGTTTTACCAACACCAGCACCACCGAATAGACCAACTTTACCACCTTTAGCGAACGGGCAAAGTAGATCGATAACTTTGATGCCTGTTTCTAACAATTCAGTACTATTTGACTGATCCGCATAGCTTGGCGCTTCACGGTGGATAGACCATTTTTCGTCAGCTTCTACAGGACCTTCTTCATCGATAGGACGACCAAGAACATCCATGATGCGACCTAGGGTACCAATACCGACAGGCACAGAAATAGGTGCACCAGTATTAGTAACAGGTAGGTTACGTTTTAGGCCTTCAGTTGAACCCATGGCAATAGTACGTACGATGCCATCACCTAATTGTTGCTGTACTTCTAGGGTGGTCTCGGTACCATCTACTTGCAAAGCATCATAAATCTGAGGAACTTCACTACGGTTGAACTCAACGTCAAGAACCGCGCCAATAATCTGTACAATACGACCGCTACTCATTGCGTTCTCCTTGAACTTCTATATATAGGTGTAGTCAATTATGAAACAGCAGCAGCACCGCCAACGATTTCCGAGATTTCTCGGGTAATCGCCGCTTGACGCAGCTTGTTATAAACCAACTGTAAATCGTTAATTAGGTCACCAGCATTATCTGTTGCCGCTTTCATCGCAACCATACGTGACGACTGCTCAGAAGCAATGTTTTCCATTACCGCTTGATAAACAATCGATTCAATATAACGGCCAAGCAATTCATCAATCAACGTCTTGATGTCAGGCTCGTAGATATAATCCCAGCTAAGTTCTGTCTGTATACCGCTCTCTTCGTCACCAAATGAGCCCTCTGGTAGAGGTACTAATTGATTGACGGTTGGCTTTTGAGTCATGGCATTAACAAATTTGTTATATACCACATAGATACGGTCTATATTACCGTTACTATAATCCTCAAGCATGGCCTGAACGGGTGCATTTAATTGCTCAAACGTTGGTTTGTCGCCATAGTCGGTCACGGCTGAGGTGACTTTTCCGCCGAAATTTTTGAAGAAACTGACGCCTTTGGCACCGATGACTGCAAACTCAGCTTGAACAGACTGATCTTGATAATCTTGAATGCTTTTGGTTAGGGCTTTGAATAGGTTAATATTCAAACCACCTGCGAGACCACGATCAGAGGTAACGACAATATAGCCGACCTTGTTGACCGGACGCGATACCATATAAGGATGTTTGTAGTCTGATGAGGCATGCACCAAATGTGAAATAACCCGGCGCATACTATCAGCATACGGGCGACCCACTTCCATGCGCTCTTGGGCACGGCGCATCTTACTTGCTGCTACCATTTGCATAGCGCGAGTAATTTTTTGGGTGCTTTTAATACTGGTGACTTTGGCACGTATCTCTTTTAAGCTTGCCATAATGATTCCAATATAAGAGGGTTAAAAAGCATTGGCGCCTGCAACAATTTTTTAATATAAAACATTGAACTGATCAAATAATATTTCAAATCTTGTGGCAACACGCGATCTAATACCGATGATGGTTAACGCAGTGACGCGCCTGTCTCAGCAAAAAGCTTATCAGACAACACGTCACCTTATAGGCTGTCAGCGACAGCCATAACCAGTTCGGCTTAACCCGTTAAATTAATAACTGTGATTTTGTTTAAAGGTCTCTAAAGCTGACTTTAAACGACCTGCAATATCATCGTTATAGTTCGCAGTATCATCAATCTCACGCATCAATTCACTTTGCTCATCATGCATGTAACGTAAGTAAGATTCTTCGAAAGCACCAATTTTTTCAACTGGAACGTCTGATAAGAAACCTTCGTTCGACGCATAGATAACCGCTGCTTGCTCAGAGATAGACATTGGCTGATACTGTTTCTGCTTCATCAGTTCAGTCACACGCTCACCATGATCAAGCTGTTCACGAGTCGCGTCATCAAGATCTGAGGCAAACTGAGCAAATGCTGCTAGTTCACGATACTGGGCTAGTGCGGTACGGATACCACCAGACAGCTTCTTAATAATCTTAGTCTGAGCTGCCCCGCCCACACGAGATACCGAGATACCAGCGTTGACTGCTGGACGGATACCTGAGTTGAATAGGCTAGACTCTAAGAAGATCTGACCATCAGTGATTGAAATCACGTTAGTCGGTACGAATGCAGATACGTCACCAGCTTGGGTCTCAATAATAGGTAATGCGGTTAAAGAACCTGTTTTACCCACTACTTCACCATTAGTGAACTTTTCTACGTACGCAGCGTTTACGCGTGATGCACGCTCAAGTAAACGTGAATGCAAATAGAATACATCACCAGGATACGCTTCACGACCTGGCGGACGACGTAGCAATAGTGAAATCTGACGATAAGCAACTGCTTGTTTTGATAAGTCATCAAAAACAATCAGGGCATCTTCGCCGCGGTCACGGAAGTATTCGCCCATCGTACAACCTGAGTACGGTGCAATATATTGTAGTGCTGCTGGCTCTGATGCTGAAGCAACTACTACTGTAGTGTATTCAAGCGCACCAGTTTGCTCAAGCTTACGTACGACGTTTGCGATGGTCGAACGTTTCTGACCGATTGCCACGTATACACACTTGATACCAGATGATTTTTGCGCAATGATCGCATCGATAGCCATCGCGGTTTTACCCGTCTGACGGTCACCAATGATAAGCTCACGCTGACCACGACCGATTGGAATCATGGTATCAACGGCTTTATAACCGGTCATTACTGGTTGATCTACTGACTGACGGTCGATCACGCCTGGGGCAATTTTTTCGACTTTGTCAGTCATTTTGGCATCGATAGGACCTTTGCCATCAATAGGATTACCCAAAGCATCAACAACACGGCCTAGCAGCTCAGGACCTACGGGTACTTCAAGAATGCGACCAGTACAATAGGCTTTTTGGCCTTCTTGTAGTTTTAGGAAGTCGCCCAGTACTACCGCACCAACAGAATCACGCTCTAAGTTAAGCGCCATCCCATAGATTTCACCTTCAAACTCAATCATTTCGCCGTACATGGCATCTTCAAGACCATGAATCTGCACGATACCGTCAGATACTTTGACAATCGTGCCTTCATTCTTTGCAGTTGCACCCGCATCAAGGTCTTGAATACGCTGCTTAATCAGGTTACTGATTTCCGCTGGATTCAATTGTTGCATTGCCTTGTTTCCTTTAATTTATGATAACCCGCCCACTGACTTAAATGCTCTTACTATCACGCAGTTTTTATATATCTACGTTGATGAATGGCATTAGGCAGTTAGCTGTGTTTTTAACTGTTGTAACTTGCCGCGCATCGAATCATCAATGATTTTGTCACCGACTTTGATCGTAGCGCCAGCCAAAAGACTAGGATCAACCGACTCATGAATCACCACACTAGCATTTAGCGAAGCAGCAAGACGTGTTTGGAGCATATCACGCTGTGCATCGGTCAATGGATAGGCGGAGGTCACGTAGGCATCAAGCTGCTTTAAGCTGGTTGCCTTATGACGGCGATAATGCGCATAAACTTCAGGAAGCAGCGCCAGACGCTCTTGTTCTGATAACTGATTAACGAAGTTACTAAGTGCCACTGATACTTTTGGATAGCTGGCGTTGTTGTCTGGGCGAGCCCCTTGGGCCTCACCTAATAACTGCTTAAAAGCAGAATCATCATCGCTAGCTACTTGTGTATCATAAAGATCGATCAAAGCAGCTGACTTATGCTCAGCAGAAACAGCTGGATTGTCTAGCCAAGTACTGAACGACTTGTCGTTGACAATGTTACTGGCAATAAATAAGAAGTTTTCCCACTCATTTACTACCCCGTTTTCATTGGCATAGTCAAACGCGGCTTTAGCGTACGGTCGTGCTAAGGTTGATAAGTCAGCCATTATATCCTCACAATTACAGCTTCGCCGCCAGTTGGTCTAACATACTGGCATGTTTTTGCACATCGACTTTGTCTTGCAAAATCTTTTCTGCACCAAGCACAGCCAGTTCAGCAACTTGGGCACGCAATGATTCACGCGCTTGATTGATTTCTTGGTCGATAGATGCTTGCGCTTGTTGACGAATGCGCTCGCCTTCCGCTTGGGCTTGCGTTTTGGCATCTTCGACAAGCTGGTTGGCGCTCTTGTTCGCTTGCTCGATTAGAGCAGCAGCTTTAGTCTTTGCAAGATTAAGCTCCTGCTGGACATCTTGCTCCGCGGTCGCCAGATCTGCTTTTGCTTTTTCTGCGGCATTCAAGCCTTCAGCAATTTTACGCTGACGCTCATTGATGGCACCGATAAGTGGTGGCCACACGAATTTCATGCAGAACATCACAAAGATTGCAAAAGCAATGGCTTGACCGATGAGGGTAGAATTGATATTCACGTGATCACCTCTTTGTTAATGAAAAATCAGTTTCATTGATCATATTTGATAGCCAAACTTTGGCTATGGTTAAGATACAAACTTTGACTACCAAACATTTACAACTGAGCTTTCTGATTAACCTGCTAGAGGGTTAGCGAATAACAATAGCATAGCAATACCAACACCGATCATCGGAATAGCATCAAGAAGACCTGCTACGATGAACATACGAGTTTGCAATTGTGAGCCAAGTTCTGGCTGACGCGCAACACCTTCTAAGAATTTGCCGCCTAGAATAGCAAAACCAATACCTGTGCCAAGTGCGCCAAGACCGATAAGTAGCGCTACTGCTATAACTGTGTAACCACCTAATACTGGATCCATTGATGTATCCTCATTTACCTATTGAATGTCTAATTAATGTTCAGTTGATGATGCAAGCGACATGTAAACTATCGTTAGCATCATAAATACGAACGCTTGAAGTGTAATAATTAAGATGTGGAAGATCGCCCACGGTACTGATAACGCCCATTGAATCCAAAACGGCATCAGGGCAATCAGTATGAAAATCAATTCCCCAGCATACATGTTACCGAATAGACGCAAGCCAAGTGATACAGGCTTTGCAATCAAGGTAACTGCTTCTAGAATAAAGTTAATGGGAATCAAAATGGCTTGCATGATTGGGTTTTTGGCACTAAACGGATGGAGCGTTAACTCACCGACAAAACCACCCAACCCTTTTTCTTTAATGCTATAAAAGATAATCAGCGCAAAGACAGAAAATGACATGCCAAGCGTGATGTTAGGATCAGTCGTTGGCACAATCTTGAAGAATACGTGATGTGGATCATGACCCATCATGGCGCCAACTTGCCCCGCAAGACTTGGAATAAAGTCGATAGGCAATAAATCCATCAAGTTCATCAAGAAGATCCACACAAAAATAGTCAACGCCAGTGGCGCAATCAGTTTTGAGGTACCACTATACGAATCACGAACGTTGTTATCAACAAACTCAACGATCAACTCAACTGCTGCCTGAGTTTTGCTTGGTACGCCTGAAGTGACTTTTTTGGCAACCATCCAAAAGATGGTGCAAAACAAGATACCCAGGCCAACTGACCAAAGCATAGAATCAAGATGGATAGCTTTAAAGCCCATAAGCCCTGCTTCTTCAGCAGTATAGGCAACTTTCCAGCCTTCGCCCGGCAAATAGCCGTACGTCCAATTCGTTAAGTGGTGAGAGATATATTCTGATGATGTTTGTTGCTCGGATGCCATAATGTAAGCTTCTTATTAATCAACGATTTAATCAACTACCAAAAATACGGTTGTCATCTGATGAGGCGATTGGTGGGTCTTTTTCCCACGTGTCTCACGTAAGGAGATAAAACCAACCAAGGCGCTCATGTAACCAACAACATCCAACCCATAGTTCTATTTACTAGTGCTATATACCTAGCTTAGTATAAATTTTAGCTATCAAAAAAGGGCTTATGATTATTCATTAATAGCCCTTTAATGTTTATATCGAATAGGTGTCTGCTCATACCTGCCTTTTTAGGCAAACGCTTAATATAGCGTCCAAAAACAAAGCAGTTAGCTGCCTATATTAATGCAGCGTTGTATTCGTGTAAAGTCTATTATGACTTTTTTATCCGCTGTATGAACAAGTTAGCGGCTATTGACCTTTAGTGGCATGGGTTTGCATCATTCGTGAAATTGTAAAAATAAAATTATAAGTGATGGCAATTAACCAAACTATCTCTTATCTATAAGGCTATTTTTACTTTTTACGCTAATTTCAACGACTTATAGCAGTAACTTATAAGTCCATACCTTAACGTCAAATCAGTTATTTGTCATTCTTTTGGCTTTGTGAAGCTAGCCATAGAGAAGTTGGACGGCAGGATGACTTATCTAACGCTAATAGATACTTACTCACTTCAATACTGATCGTAAAGAGTGCTAGCGTATGTGCCACAACATCCAACTGTGACTAATTTGCATTACCATAAAACCGATGAACAACGCAGGCGCTGATAGGGGTTGTACGGTAATAAAAATTAGTGCGAAACCAAACACTGTCAGTAGCCATTTGACCATCTGACCTCGATATAGCTGGCTGACGATGTGTCGGCGCGCGCGATATCCAGTATGCCAAAAGATAAAATTTGCAAAGACGACTTGTGTGGCGAAACTAAGTAGCGCACCGATCGCGGTACTTTTTGCTACTATCAGCCCACTGTCTAGCCAAGTCACATCTACTACCCAGCCAATAATAATCAGGATAAATAAAATCCATGCTTGGCGTTTCAGGTAGATGCCAATCTCATCTTTTTGCGTGCGTTTGGCAGGCTTGGTCATCAGCAGCTATCCTATAGTATTGGGATAATGTCGCATATTTGCCACGATTTTATCCGTGACCAGTTTATTCATGACCATTTTATCCATGAAAAGTCACTATACAGACGTTGCCTTTTAACCAAAATAAAACGCAACTTATTATAGGGAGCGCGCGTGCGATTAGCAAGTAAAATATGCGTCTTATCAAGCATTTGATTGTTTAGCGCTAACGCTTCCTCCAAAAACTTAGTAAAGCATAGCTAATATTCTATAAAATAAAGGTCTTGGCGCTCGACAATTTGATAATGCTATCGAGCGCTAAGACCCTTTTAAATAACGTTTTATGCTAGGGCGTGCCTTTAACGTCAACAAAAGCGAGTAAATGGGCTAAAAATGGCTATGCGATACATTGGCGGATTTGCTGCGCCATACTCTGCCAGCCACTAACGAAGTCTTTACTGGTGCTCATGTCTTCAGCTTGCACGGTACTCTTCACAGGTTGTAGCTTAGCGAGCAACCCTTTAGCTGGCGCACTTGGACTAACCAAACACATTTGCTTGGCAGGACGCTTCTCATTTAGCCAGCGTAACTGACTGGCTTTTGGTGCTAAATGGTGATCGGTGCTTAGACTGCCAACGAGCTGTAGCTTTAAGCTTTCCTCCATATACTGATAGGCATCGTGATACGCCCAATAAGGCAATGCCTTTGTCACTGTACTCTGCTTTATAGCCAGCACTCCTTTATCCAATCGTTGAGCAAATTTTTGTGCATTGGCTTGATAGAGAGCTTTATATTGTGGATTGGCATGGCTATGAATCACGGCAAGCGCACGGGTGATGGCTTTAGCATTTTCAGGATCGAGCCAAATATGCGGATCTAGCGTGCCAGCGATAGCTTCGCCTTTGACATCGCGTAATGGATGGCGGTTAAACGCATCAAACTTGAATAAAGCAATGGCATTGGGCGCGCTATTGAGGCTGGCGGCCAAATTGTTTTCTAATGGCTCGCCAAACCATACCACAAACTTACTGTCTTGAATGGCTTTTATATCGCCTGGACTGATACTGCCGTGATGTCCCACCTCCCCTGCTTGCAATAATTGCTTGGCAGGCGGCGCACCTTCAGTCACGGCTTGACTCAACAAGAATAATGGATAATTACTCACGCTAACGGTAGCGGCTTGGGCGCTCAACGTCAGACAGCTTAACGCGACTATCCCAGTAATGAGCAGTCGCTGTAGCACAATGATCGAGCGTAAAGAATGGCTGAAAAATGAATTCATAATAGGCTCTTTAATATTAAGTTGAGGCAGCATACCTGTTTTTCATTTCATTATGTTATACTATAACAATAAAAAACACCATCATAAAAAGGCGCCATATTTTTTAGGAGTTTGTCCTATGTCCACTACTTCATCGACATGCGAACATTTGCACGATGTGCAACATTTTACCGCGCATGATGTAACCGAGCGCTTGACGGCGGCAAAAGAACAATGCCGCATAAGTGGTGTACGCTTCACGCCATTGCGGCAGCAGATATATCAGTTAGTACTGGCCGCTAATAAGCCTGTTGGTGCCTACGACTTGATCACACAATTGCAGCAAATGCGCTTATCAGAACCGGATGCACAAGATTCTGCGCCGACCAATCAGCAGACGCCAAAGAATGTCGCCCCACCAACGGTTTATCGCAGCTTGGAGTTTTTGTTGGTCGAAGGCTTGATACATCAACTAACCTCTATCAATGCTTATGTGCCCTGCTGTCACCCACGCGCCCAGCATACCGCCGCATTTTTAATTTGCGATCAATGCCAGCGAGTGCAAGAATGTAGCAGCTTACCGGTACAAGAAATGATGAGCTTTGCGGAGCAAGATGTCGGCTTTATCGTAGCTCGTAGTGTCATTGAGCTTAGCGGACGTTGCCAAGCATGCCAATAAAGCTTGCTGTATTTTTTCTTTATTAATTACTGATCTCGGTACTCAGCATTCAGTACTCAGACATTTATCATTTACCAATATATTAGTCACTAGCCTATGAGCCTGCCCATTTCACCATCAGAGCAATCGTCTGCGTCTATCAGTCTGGATAATAAGACCAACCAAGCCAGCCAGCTACTGAGCTTAAGAGATATCAGCTATGACATTGGTTCGCAACGCTTGTTATCACATATTAATATCGATATTGCCGTTAACGAGACAGTCAGTCTTATTGGGCCAAATGGCGCTGGTAAATCGACGTTGGTTAAGCTTATTTTAGGGTTGATTGAGCCAACTAAAGGGCAAATGACGCCCCATCATACGTTACAGCTTGGCTATGTGCCGCAGCGCTTTGCGGTACCGCCGATATTGCCATTACGAGTCTGCGACTTATTGGCGCAGGCCGATAAGAAACGCTTAACGGCTGAGCAACGCCAGTTTATCTTTGATAATTTATCGTTGACGCACCTGCTATCACGACAGATGCTGCACCTATCAGGTGGTGAAACGCAGCGAGTTTTATTGGCTCGTGCCTTGCTAGATAAGCCCAATTTATTGATTCTAGATGAGCCGATGCAAGGACTTGATCCTGATACCGAGGTTTGGCTCTATCAGTTTATTGATGAACTACCAGACTTCTTACGCTGTGCCATG
Organism: Psychrobacter sp. PAMC 21119; assembly: GCF_000247495.1. Lineage (NCBI taxonomy): Bacteria > Pseudomonadati > Pseudomonadota > Gammaproteobacteria > Moraxellales > Moraxellaceae > Psychrobacter > Psychrobacter sp. PAMC 21119. The sequence goes on from NZ_AHVZ01000011.1 coordinate 212,393, forward strand.
CTGGTAGTGTCACACGATTTGCATTGGGTGATGAAAGGCAGCCGACGGGTCATTTGTCTGAATAAGCATATTTGCTGCGAGGGACAACCAAGCGAGCTTGCCATTAGTAGTGAGTTTCAAAAGCTGTTTGGTCATCATTATGAGCAGCCTTATGTGCATCAGCCGCATGCCTGTGAACATCACGCGCCAAGCGAGTTGTAATCATCATAACCAAACGACTAAAGCAAAAAGCTGCTTTACGACCTTTATTTTATAAACCGTTTATTGGATACATGATATGAGTGCTTGGTTAGCCATTATTGCGCCTGCTTGGATTGCTGGCAGTATTTTAGCATTGCTATCAGCGCCCTTGGGGTGTTTGGTATTGTGGCGACGCATGGCATTTTTTGCCGATGCCTTGGCGCATGGCACTTTGCTAGGCGTTGCCTTGGCTGTGTGGTGGCAACTGCCCATGGGCATTGGTATTGCATTGGTTAGTGTGATAGTGGTATTGGGTTTAGTGCTCATAGATGATGAGCGTTTGCCCGTCGATTCCGTACTGGCGGTGGTTGCAGTGTCTCTGCTATGTTTGGGGCTGTTAGCGCTGACCCAGCTGACCGATCAGCAAGCCAACGTGCTGGGGTTTTTGTTTGGTAATTTGCTCGAGCTTGATTGGGCAGATTTGCCATTGATAGGCGGTAGTGTGCTGGCGGGACTGGTATTGCTCGCATATATTTGGCCCGCACAAATTAAGCTTGCCACTCACGAAGCGTTAGCACGGATTCAAGGCGTCAACCCAACACGGCAGCGGCTGTTTTTTATGGGATTATTGGCAGGGTTTTGTGCCATTGCCCTGCAAGCAGTGGGTAGCTTATTAATTAGTGGCTTGCTGGTGCTACCAGCTTTAACAGCACGTTTGTGGTCAGCCTCGCCAAAGCAAATGGTGATTATCGCGCTGCTTATCGCTCAGCTTGGGGTCACCTTAGGTGTTTGGGGCAGTATCTGGCTTGATATTCAGACTGGACTATCTATCGTACTGGTATTGGCTATTTTATTTTTTGCAGCGCTGATTTTATCAAAAATGCTAACGGCAAAATTTTGGACGATGCGCCGTTAGTTGTGCCATCTTTATTGTTACGTAGAGGCCTTTCATTATTCCTTTGTCCAACTTTATTTCATCAATATTGCTAGAGCTTTCATTCACTTTATGATATAAACTTTCCTTAATGCTATCAATGTAATAGTTAGTAGAATGCTGCATATCGCTCGTTTTGTAAGTGTAGGGCTATAAGCGGCAACCACTTCCATCAAAGATGGGAGAAATGCGCCATAAGACCCCGTAATTAAAAGTGATCGATTTATCCATATTCGTTTTAATAGCAATACTTGTTTTGATTCGATAAGGGACTGACCCAATGCTAAGCTATCCTGCCAATAACATCAGCACGCCAGATGAACAGCTAAACGTGTTGCAGATCACTGATTTGCACTTATCAACGCCCACCTCTGCCCCAGCTAATGACGACATTGACAATAATTCCGATATATCTGTGTGTCAGCATAGCTTTGAAAAAGTCATCGAACAAGCATTGAGTGAAGACATCCGCTGTGACCTGATCGTGGTGACGGGCGACTTGGTGAATAAAGTAAAGCCAGCTATCTACGACCATATTTTTGAGGTATTGCAAGCGACTGACATTCCTTTTGCCTGTATTGCTGGCAATCATGATGTCACTGATGAGATTGGTAGCGATTTACCTTTTTTTGAGCGGGAGCTCGTCGCCCAGCCGATGGATACGCGTTTGCTAAGTCGACACGTTATTGAAACGGAATACTGGCAGCTGCTATTACTGGATTCCTCTATTTCTGGGCAGGTGGCAGGAGAAGTGACAGCGACCGATATCGACTGGTTATGTGTGCAGTTGCAAGAATGCAGTAAGCCTGCGCTCATTGCCTTGCATCACCACGTTATACCGATGGAGTCTGACTGGATCGATACTCATATGGCAAAGAATACCGAGTCTTTCTGGCAGCATATGGCACCGTTTGAGCAATTAAAAGTAATCATTAGCGGTCATACCCATCAAGCACAAGTGCGCCACCGTCAAGGGGTCAGCGTTTATAGCACGCCCTCGACTTGCTATCAATTTAAGCCTTATAGAGATGACTTTGCTTACGATGAAAACGCGCGCCCCGGTTATCGCTGGTTGCAATTAGCCAACAATGGAGAGGTTGCAAGCTGGGTTAAAAGGTTGGATACTTGATGCCCAGTTTTATCGGCGTCAATAACACTGTAATTGTCTTTGTCCATATGTTTGATTTAATACAAAAAATTTCGTCCATATGGTTGGCAAAATCAAACTTTGCTTTATTATAAGTGAATAACGATACTGATAAAATCAAACCGCGTTAGGATGGTAACGCGTCTAATCGCAAGCAAAATTATAATAGCTAGGATGGCTACATTGACCACAAGCTAAGTTTTCACAGTCAGTCATTTGTCGCATTATTTAGGCCCAGCCATTTAAATAAAAATATGCATAACAATATACCTGACCATTGATATAAACATATCAATATAACCGTACGATGAGTTCAGCTGTGTTACTTGTGTTACCAAGTGGTAAAACGTTTTATAAAGGGACAACTTATCGCGTTTGTTAAACTTATAACGTCTTGTCTTTTGATATGTCGTTTTATTGAATTAATTTGAAAAAGTAGGATACCCATATGAGCACCGTGACCACGAATCCGAGTGATGTTAAGTTTACTCCTTATGTGCCTGCCAAAGACGAAGAGTATATGTCTGATGCGCAGTTAGAGCATTTTAAGGCTATTTTGTTGGATTGGAAGCAGCAACTGATTGGCGAAGCAGATCGCACCAAGACTTATATCCAAGATGAGTCTAGCGCCATGCCGGATATTAATGACCGCGCCACTCAAGAAGAAGAGTTTGCCCTGACGTTGCGTACGCGTGACCGTGAGCGTAAGCTCATTCGCAAAATCGATAAATCTATGGCAGAAATTGACAATGATGATTATGGATTTTGTGAAACTTGCGGGGTAGAGATTGGCTTGCGTCGTCTTGAAGCACGTCCAACAGCCACTCAATGTATCGACTGCAAGACGTTATCTGAGATCAAAGAGCGTCAAAACCAAGGTCATACCTAGACGCTCTCTTATGCTAGCGCATTTAAATGAGTACTGAGTGTCTTATAATAACGAGCGACCATTTATTGGTCGCTCGTTGCGTTTTATAGATCTCGTTCTATAGTCAGTTCAATATAAAAAAGAGACAGCGTGACTGATATAAATTTTTTGTAGCCTCTGTCTGCGTACACACAGCAAGCAAAAAAAATTGATATCAACAGTGCGTGATGTATCGATATTACTTTTCACTGACTGCGCTATTTTTCTTGTTTGACGGCAATTTTTATCACCATTTTTAAAATGAAGACACGCCCTAACAAAACAAGCGTATTTAATAAATATCTTTTTACTCCGTTCTTCTTTATTCTAGCTATATCCTCCTACATTGATAGTCATTACTTTGATAACCCCTACTTTGCAAACTGCCCATACTCCTATTCTCCATCAGCAGCCATTATCACCTCCTATCGGTCGCTTTGCGCCTTCACCCACAGGTGAGCTGCATCTTGGCTCCTTGACCACTGCGCTTGCCAGCTTTTGCCATATCAAGTCGCTCGGTGGCAAATGGCTGCTGCGTATCGAAGATACCGACACGGAACGCTGTGACAGACAATTCACTGAGCAGATTCTTATAGATTTAGAAGTGCTCGGGCTACAGTGGGACGGCGATGTCATTTATCAGTCTGAGCGTATTGATATCTACAACGACTACTTGTCATCAGACTTGCTGCCACTGACTTATGGCTGTCAGTGCTCACGTAAGGACTTAGAGCGCTATTGGTCTCAGCAAGCACAGACATCCTCGACGACTCAAACTTTAGAGCCTTTACCAGCAGGTTTGAATGCTACGGATATTAAGCAACTGCTGCCCAATAGACAACGCTACCCGCGCTGCTGCCTCAATGCCAATCTCAATCGTCAGCAACACAAGCTGCGCATACAACTGCCAGACCATAAGATCGGGTTTAGCGATGGTATTCAAGGGTTGCAGTGGGATAATCCACAACAAACCTTAGGGGATATGGTGGTTCGACGTCAAGACGGCATGATCAATTATATCTTAGCCGCCAGCCTCGATGATGGGCTACAACAAGTCACTCATATTATGCGTGGCTTGGACATTTTACCCATGACCACTGCTCAGATTAGTATCATGCAGGCGGCTAACTTACCAGCTATCGATCACTGGTATCATCTGCCCTTGATATGCAATCCTGATGGGCAAAAGCTCTCCAAGCAGAATCTTGCCCAACCGATTGATACTCGCGATCCAAGTAAGCTTATCGCCGACGCTTTGCAGCTATTACAGCAACCAGCGGTCGATAGAGATACGCCAACCCGTATGTTAATGCAAGCAATTGCACAATGGGATAACACTCCGCTACAAGGCAAGAGCGCGCTTAATCTGCCCAATTATTAAAAAACAAAAAGCGCCGCTGCTGGCGACGCTTTTCTACAGATTAACACCTGCTAATAATAACGGCACTGGCTTTTTTCAATCTCAGGGCTTTCTTTATAAATCTTTAGCAGCAAGGCAACCATCACTAAGCTGATGAGCATCGATGAGCCACCGTAACTAAAGAATGGCATGGTCAAACCTTTGGTCGGAATGGCACCCATATTCATCGCCGCATTGATAATCGTTTGCGCGATAAAGACCACACCGATACCAAAAGCGGTATAGCTCATACGCATCTGGCGACGCTTGAGCGCGTTATAACTGATACGCATGGCACTGCCAATGATGAGCGCCTCGAGCAGCAATACCACTGCGACCCCCACAAAACCCAGCTCTTCACCCGTAATGGCTAATAAAAAATCCGTATGTGCCTCAGGTAAATGTGACAGTTTTTGTACGCTTTCACCATAACCGACGCCGGTGAACTGACCACGACCAAAGGCAATCAAACTGCGTGCCAGCTGATAATCGGTGTCTTGCACATCGTCAAAAGGATCCAAAAACGACATCACACGTACCAAGCGATATTGTACCAAGGTCACTGCCAGTACTGCCAATCCAGCCACCAAGCCTCCTAATGCCAAGAACTGCTTGTAAGGCGCACCAGCGATATAAAATATCGCAAAAACGGTGCCAACAATGACCACCAAAGAGCCAAAATCTGGCTGTAATAATAATAACAGCGTGATCATGCCTACCACTAAAAATATCCGTAAAAAACCATCCCAGCCATTACGAACCTCAAAAGATCGACGCACGACAAAATCAGACACGAATACAATCATGACCAGTTTGGCCAATTCTGCGACCTGAAAATTCAAAAACCCTAGATTTAACCAGCGCTTAGAGCCATTAATTGGCGTGCCAAACAAAGTTAAAACCAACAAACCCCCCGTAATGGCTAACAGGAGAAACTGAGTCTCTGTCTTATATAAGGTTCGTAAGGATACTAAGTAATAAGGGAAAGCGGCAGCAATTAGTCCAATTCCCATATAGAGTAGCTGATTTCTAAAAAAATACAGCTCCGTCATGCCGCGACTGAGCGCGAAGGGAATAGAAGCAGAAGCGACCATCAGTAGACTGAGCACCAGCATACAGCCGACACTCGCTAATAAAATTGCACGCGCTGACGGCATAGAAAGAATGCCATCTGAGCCAGAGGCTTGCTGCGATTGGGGAGACGAACGAAAAAGAGAAGAGAGCGCCATAATTTTATATACACTAACAAACGAAAAAACACGGCGTTTATGCAACGCCACCGTATAAAAAATATAAAGTAGATCGTACCACACGGACCATAACAGCCCGTCAATACTAGAAGAATAAAGCCTGATTTGGCAGCTATCCTAGGATTATTGTATCCATTATCACTGTTCTAATAATAAAGTCGGCAAACTGCCTGACTGATTATTGACAGTAGCAGTAATCTATAAGCAAAACAATCATTTATCTACAAAATGCGATTGGCTACACACTGCTGTGTTTGTATTGCTGTGTAGTTGCCCAATATTTAGCTAATGCTATTTAAATATCTGTCGCAAGCTGGTTGACCAGCTGGCTAAAATGCTCACCACGAGCCGCATAACCACTAAATTGATCAAAGCTGGCACAGGCTGGCGATAATAACACGGCTTGCACTTGTGACAAGCTGCTTATAGTGACTTGTTGAATGGTGGCAAATGCATTTTCTAACGTTTGGCATTGATGCAGCGCCACTTCATCACTTAATTTCGTTGCACGTAGATGCTGTTCAATCTGCTTAGCATCCTCACCAATAAACAGTACTTGGCTGACGTATTTATTGATAAAAGGCGTCAATTCACCGAATTGTTGACTTTTACCCTGTCCGCCTAAGATTAACAACAGCTTACCGTCTTTTGGTGCATAGACCGCGCCTAATCCTTCGATAGCCGCCATGGTCGAGCCAATATTGGTGCCTTTTGAATCGTTGAAATAATCAAGGCCTGCCGCAGTGGCGACGTATTGGCAGCGATGCTCGAGACCTGTGAACTGTTGCAGGGTGTTTAGCATGCTATCTAGTGGTAAGCCAGCAAGCTCACCTAGTGCCAAAGCCGCTTGGGCATTGAGCAAATTGTGACGCCCTTTAATCTGTAGTTTGTCCGCTGATAGTAACCGCTCGGTCCCACGTGCAAGATAGATCTGTCCTTCTGGATCCGTGATGAGACCATAGTGACCTTTATCAGGAGCATGGATACCTGTGCTCAGCCGTGGCAAATTATCCGCCACCAACGGTCGAGTCAGCGCATCTTCACGATTGATCACCACCGATTTGGCACCTTGAAAAATACGATGCTTGGCTTGATGATAGCCCAACATATCACCATGGCGATCTAAATGATCGGGTGACATATTAAGAACAGTTGCCACTTGCGCACCTAAATTGGTCACGGTCTCTAACTGGAAGCTTGACAGCTCAAGCACCGCCAATTGCATATCGGGATTGGCAAGTAGATTAAGTGCTGGCACGCCGATATTACCACCGACGCCCACATTGACACCGGCATCCGCCGCCATCTGTCCGACCAAAGTTGTCACCGTGCTTTTGGCATTGGAGCCAGTAATAGCAACGATCGGTACGGTACAGGCTTCGCAGAACAGCTGAATATCACTGACCACAGGAATGTTGGCGCGACGGGCGGCGGCAACCGCGTCGGTATCTAGAGAAATACCTGGGCTGATAATGATCCGTGCCGCTTGTTGCAATAATTCTGCATCTATCGCTCCAAATTGGCGAATATCAACGGCTGCTGGTAGTTGCCCTGCTAAGGCAGGCGTCGGCTGACTGTCAGTGACAGCCACATGGTAGCCTTGCTTGGTAAGATAGTTCGCTACTGAAAGCCCTGACTGTCCCAAACCGACCACGACTTGTAGACCACTGCCCTTATGAAGTAAGGTTTCTGTTGCGGTGAGGGTGGTCATATCTCTTCCTTCTATTGGACGAACAAAATGGCATCAAGCATATACGTGGTTTAGACCGTCTGAATGATACTGTTAAGATGAAGAGCATGATAACGGTATCGTTCAGATTTCGGTACTGGTTTTTTATGACTTTGTGCTATTATGCGGCTGTTTTTATATTGAGTAGCTAATGCTATAATATCGGCCTAAACAGATATTTGGGCTAGATATTCCACCTAAGCATTTTAGTTTAGCATGTTGTCACATTTACCGCGCTATTGTCACGCTGCTTCCGCAACGATTCCTATTGAGGTAATGAGATGGCAGACACTGGCTTCGATCTACTTATGCGCTTTTGTCTGATAGATTATTTATCTCCTTCTACCGCGGTACGTCATGGCGGTTCTTATACTTTATTTTAGACACTGTATTTTAAACACTATATTTTAGGCCTTATATTTTAGGCACTGTCATCATATTGACTATTGGTGAGCGTATTAGCGATACCAGTCAATAAATTGATAGGCGTGCTGCTAGCTAATTATCGATTGGTAATGAAGCAACAGCATAATAAAAGTACGTTTAGTAGCACTGATTATAACGACTGTAATAACGCGATCATTTTAACACTGAGTAATGATTACTTTTTTTGCCTTTAACTCTATGCAGTTTACTTATGACATCTTTTTTTGATAGCTTACGTGACGACTGGTTTTCCAATGTTCGCGGTGACGTTTTATCAGGGGTGGTGGTTGCACTGGCCTTGATTCCAGAAGCCATTGCTTTTTCTATTATCGCGGGCGTCGATCCAAAAGTTGGTTTGTATGCATCATTCTGCATCGCCGTCGTGATTAGTTTCGTCGGTGGTCGGCCGGGTATGATTTCGGCAGCGACGGGGGCAATGGCGCTAGTGATGGTAGACTTGGTGGCTGATCATGGCTTGCAGTACTTGCTGGCTGCTACCTTACTGTGCGGGGCGATTCAGGTCTTCATGGGTATTCTTAAGCTTGGCAATCTGATGCGTTTTGTCTCGCGCTCGGTGGTCATTGGCTTTGTCAATGCGCTAGCGATTTTAATATTTATGGCTCAATTACCTGAGCTTAACCCTATGACTGAGAAGGTCGGGATGACCGTTTATATCATGACTGCGGCGGGCTTGGCGATTATTTATCTGTTTCCGCTTATTCCTAAAATTGGTCGGGTGATTCCTTCACCGCTGATTTGTATCGTTGGCTTGACCGCGGTAGCGATGTATATGAATCTCGATATTCGTAACGTCGGTAGCATGGGTGATTTGCCCGATTCTCTACCCGTATTTTTGCTGCCAGATATTCCATTAAATTTAACGACGCTCTTAATCATTGCGCCTTATTCTATCGCGTTGGCCATCGTTGGTTTATTAGAATCTATGATGACAGCGACGATTGTGGATGAATTAACTGATACGCCGAGCGATAAAAACCGCGAGTGTCGTGGTCAAGGTATTGCAAACGTGGTATCAGGATTCTTTGGTGGTATGGCAGGTTGTGCGATGATTGGCCAGTCAATGATCAACGTCAAATCAGGCGGACGTACGCGTCTGTCTACCTTAATGGCAGGTGTGGTACTGCTCATTATGGTGGTGTTTTTAAGTGAATGGGTCAGTCTGATACCGATGGCAGCACTAGTGGCTGTGATGATTATGGTCTCCATTGGTACTTTTAATTGGCAATCTATTCGCGAGTTCAAGACCCATCCGATGTCATTTAACATTGTCATGCTAGCGACCGTTTTGACCACTATCTTTACGCATAATCTAGCATATGGCGTAGGTGTTGGTGTGTTGCTATCTGCGCTAGCGTTTGCTAATAAAATCGGGCAATTCTTAACGATATTTAGCGAGTATGACGACAGTAGTAACACGCGCTACTACTACGTCCAAGGCCAAGTGTTCTTTGCCTCAACGACGCAGTTCTTGCATAGTTTTGATACCAAAGAAGCTTTGGATAGCATCCATATCGATGTCAGCCAAGCGCATTTTTGGGACGTCAGTGCCGTAGATACCTTGGACAAGCTGGTCATGCGCTTGCAACGTGAAGGGATTGATGTCAAAGTGGTAGGACTCAACAGTGCGAGCCGTACGTTGATTGACCGTTTCTCTATCCATGATCGCCGAGACATTGGCTTGTTGGATTAAATGGTTAGATGACCCAGCACTATGCCTGCGTTATCGAACGGACGTTAATTCGTGGTTTGTAGACAAACCACTATATTGGTATACCAGTTCAAGCTTTAGGGTCATCGCAGATGAGTTGACCCGCTTGACGGTATCTAACTATTAGATGATGTGGTGGCCTTATGAGTAATTTAAAGCCAGATAGCGTAATTGCCTGCTTAGACTGCCCTGATCACGTACAAGCCGTGCTAGAGGCGAGCATGTGGGCAGCACCTCGTTTACAAGCCCCTATCGGTCTGTTGCATTCAGTACCAAGCTTGCAACAAAAAGCAGCGGTCAATTATTCTGGTTGCCTCAATATCGATGACGAAAGTGCTTTATTAGATCAATTTACTACCAAAGAACATTTGAGTAATTGTGAACTAAAAGCGCAAGGCAAACTGTTACTCCATCAAGCCACAACTTATTGCGAGCAGCAGCGCCAAAAGTTAAAGACGTATACGCTGCATCGTCATGAACATCTTAATCAAAGTATCGATTATGTCGACAATAAGGCACAATTGATTGTTATTGGTCATCATGTGACCTGCAAAGCAACGTTGAGTCAGCTTATTCGCCTAAGCCACTGCCCCATTTTGGTGACTCATGCACCATTTTTGACCCCTACAACTGCTTTATTTGCTTTTGACAACTGTGCAACTTCTCATAAACTGCTTAATTGGCTATGCAAAACGCCGCTTGTTCGCGCCCTAACCATTCATATTGTTATGGTCGGTAAAGACAACTCGGAAAACTGCGATGCACTACGTGAAGCTTATGCCCGTCTCAAGCAAGCTGGCATAAAATCCAAAAAGGCATTGTTAGACTGCCGCGATGTGACAGCAGCCTTAACCTACTATCAAAATGAGCACAACATTGGTCTGCTGATAACAGGCGCTTTTGGTCAGTCTCGTTTGCATGAACTGCTCAAAGGCAGCGACACCAAAAAGCTACTAGGCAGCACCAAAACCCCATACCTACTCTTCCCTAAAGTATAACGCCAACGTTTAATTTGCGGGCAGAGTATTGTGCTCTGCCCCTCCTGTCTACTTTTACTCAGTACTCATTTGCTATACACTTTTATCAAATCATCACATGAAATAAAGTGATAGCCTCCCCAAGCGCTTTAAAAGTTGGTTATAATAAAGTTTTCGATACTCCAACGTTAAAGGTTGATCTACTCTGCTTGTATGGACAACACTGACGATTATCGTGGCCCTATAAGCCGTATTTTTTGTCAATACCATAAGCATTTTTGAACCAATTGGCTCAATCCTAGCTACCCCCTTGATTAGGTTTGGCACAGTTCTTGAATGACTTACGTTAAGAATGGCAGTCATACGATGAAGCACAATGTCTATATCAACCTGCGACATCACACATATAAGGAATTTTTTATGAAGCTAATCACTGCGATCTTAAAACCGTTTAAGCTCGATGATGTGCGTGAAGCGCTTTCTGACATCGGTGTCAAAGGTGTTACCGTCACTGAAGTCAAAGGTTTCGGTCGCCAAAAAGGTCACACGGAGCTCTACCGCGGCGCAGAATACGTGGTGGACTTTTTACCTAAAGTAAAAGTTGAAGTGGCCGTTATCGATGAGATGGTTGAACCTGCTATCGAAGCCATCACTCGCATCGCCAGCACTGGAAAAATCGGTGACGGTAAAATATTTGTGACGGCTCTTGAGCAAGTCATTCGTATTCGTACGGGCGAGACAGGTCCTGACGCTATCTAACGCGTAGACTTACCTATAAACACAGATTTATAGGACATACCGATATCTATATTGCATATATTCAAGGGGGAATTAACATGCAAAATCAAATCTTTGAGCTCCAGTACGCACTTGATACGTTTTACTTTTTAATGTGTGGGGCGCTGGTCATGTGGATGGCAGCGGGCTTTACCATGTTAGAAGCAGGACTGGTACGCTCAAAAAACACCGTCGAAATCCTAACAAAAAATATCGCGCTATTTGCCACCGCTTGTACCATGTACATGATCTGCGGCTATGCCATTATGTATGATGGCAATCTATTCTTAAGCGGTATTGCAGGCGGTGAGGCTTTGGTAGCAGATGCTTTAGCAGCCTCAGCTGAAAATGGCTTTGGTGGTGATTCTGTTTATTCTGCAGCTTCTGACTTTTTCTTCCAAGTGGTATTCGTCGCAACCTGTATGTCAATCGTCTCAGGCGCTGTCGCTGAGCGTATGAAGCTGTGGGCTTTTCTCCTCTTCGCGGTAGTCATGACTGGTGTTATCTATCCTGTTGAAGGCAGCTGGACTTGGGGTGGCAAAGACGTCTTTGGCTTATTTAACTTAGGTGACTTAGGCTTTTCTGATTTTGCTGGTTCCGGTATCGTCCATATGGCAGGTGCTGCGGCTGCATTAGCAGGGGTATTATTGTTAGGAGCTCGTAAAGGTAAGTATGGTCCTAACGGTGAAATACGTGCCATTCCTGGTGCCAATCTGCCATTAGCAGCACTTGGTACTCTCATATTATGGATGGGCTGGTTCGGCTTTAATGGTGGTTCTGTCCTCAAACTCGGTGATATCGCCAGTGCCAACTCTGTCGCGATGGTATTTCTGAATACCAATGCCGCAGCAGCAGGCGGTGCTATTGGTGCATTGTTAGTAGCGCGTCTTATCTTTGGTAAGGCTGATTTAACCATGCTCCTAAATGGTGCGCTAGCAGGTTTGGTTGCGATTACCGCAGAACCTTCTACTCCTTCTGCGCTGCAGGCCACACTTTTTGGTCTGATAGCAGGTGTTATCGTTGTTTTATCCATTCTCGCCTTAGATAAAATAAAAATAGATGACCCAGTAGGTGCTATCTCAGTACATGGTGTAATTGGTCTCTTCGGTCTACTGATTGTTCCTATTACCAATCCAGCGGCATCGTTCGTAGGTCAAATTGCAGGCGCGGCAACTATCTTTATATGGGTATTTGTTGCCAGTCTAATCGTTTGGTCAATCATTAAAGTGGTGATGGGTCTACGTATCTCTGAAGAAGATGAATATGAAGGTGGTGATATCGCCGAATGCGGTATGGAAGCTTACCCAGAATTCGTAAGATAATCGGTTAACATCTAGAAAAATACTGTAGTACAAAGAAATCCCGCACTACCTTTCGGTAATGCGGGATTTTTTATACTGTATAATTTGTACTATATAAATTGCTTTCTATAAAGTATCTAATAATCTAGTTTCTTTAGAATTAGATTATTTCTTTTTCCACTCTTGACTGCGTGAGAATGGACCGATATAACCTTTTAGCTTCAATGTACTACCACTTAGTTGTGCCGTCATACGATAATCTTTACCTTTCTCAGGATCAGTAATCGTACCACCACTATATTTACCACCACCATCAGCTTTAAGATCTTTGATGATAGTCGTGCCAACGTGTTTCTTACCTTTGGCTGAATTAGTAGAAATCAACGTACCTGTCAAAACACCATTTGATTCAGTGATTTTTACCGTACCTTTTGGCTTACCTTCATCATAGGTCTGCCAAGTCGTATTGGCTAGAGGATCAGCGGCAAATGCCATGCTTGCTAAACTGATACCTGCAACTGCTAAAGTGGTTTTTGTAAATAATTTCATAGACTGACTCCCTTCATATAATGATTACTCGAAACGTTATGTTTCTACTCTCCTAGGCTTATCCTTCGCTAAAATTTCATTCCCAACTGTGCGATTTCCTACTATTTAGTAGTGGATTAGCGCAACAATAAATAAGCTGTTCATTAAAATTCTAAACGACATAAGCGATGTCTTGACCCATTATAAGCAATTTTAAGGTTTTGCCTAGTAATTTTTTTATAGTTTATTATTTCTATAAAATCAGAACCATATCAAACAGTTACAAGAAAGGATTGTCGATATTTTTATCCAGCTGGTCATCTTTTTCTTTTGACTTGTCATCAGTATTATTGTATTCACTGTTACTTTCAAAAGCTTGCAAAATTTTATCCATTAAGTCATGTAACTGTTGTGCTTGCTGATGCCCAGTGGCATCAAAGGTCAAATTAATATCGCCATACATAATAATTTTATCTTGCTGGTTTTCGATCACGAGCTCACCAATTTGCATACTTTGATGATTATTGGCAAATGGGTCAATCATTTGAGTCTCCTTTCTATTAACAGCATCTTACGTGATTTTTCAATAGTTCGTACTTTCTGTCACATACAGACACTAGAGTGTGTCCTCAATCTGAATAAAAGCGACTAAATAGGCTAATAGTAAAAGCATTACGCCTGCAACTGGGTGATCAGCCAGTCGAGAATCGCCCAGACAAAAAGCATCCAAGTAGGTTCTTCAACAGTCGCCTCAGGCAAATCTGAACTCTCGCCAGCCTTTAATGGTAGCTCGAACGCTTGCGCTTTAGTCTTGGCATCCAGTACGGGTAATACATCGATGCCAATTTCGGTCGCCAATTCATCGACACTAATAACCTCTATACGCTCTGACTCATCATTTGGTGCGTAATAGACCCCTGCTTGATTAATCGCAGGAATATAGACTGCTTTAAAGAAATGACTGGGAACAAGCACTCGGTCAGCCAGTTGCTTGGTTTTTTTGCCAGTAAATGCCACCCCTGTAATGGTATAAACTTCTCCATATTGCTGGGTTAAGTAACGAGTGGCTGACTCGATATTGCGCCAAATATAGCGATTATTACGTGGCGATTGGGGAGCGATATTGGCCAAGCTAAAACTATCGTACTGTTGACTGCGATTCGCCATATCAGCATTGGGCGCTAAATGCCCGCGATCATAGCCTGAGCCTGAATAGTCAGACAATGAGGCACGTGCGGATGTGGGTAGTCGGCTTTCTTCATGAAAACTGTCTTCACGATCAATTTCTTTGGCTTGCTGTAAACGCTTGCGATCTAAATACTCTGCCGACCACAGCGGCGTGCGTGATACTCCTGAATACATCACGGCAAAACCATCCATACATAGAGCTTGTGTCTTGTTACTGAGCTTAGGATTGGTAAATTCAGGATAGATACTGCCATAAAAGGACTGGCTACACTGGGTAAAGTCATCAGCATGCGCCGAGGTTATGCTTACTACCATCATCACAATCATTATGATGCTGTTTTTGACACTGTATTTGATCCTGCCGACACTTATCATTCAACTTTCAACCATCTATGCTTGTCATTACGTATACGCTATCGTAGCAGGCGTCTGTGAATAAAGAAAGATAAGGCGTAAGCCGTGACATTTTAAATGCTATCCGCTATACTAAGCGGTCTCAAATATACGGACAGCTGATTATTTTTTATTTTAATCATAATCAATCAAAACTGTCTGCTATATCAAAAACGGTGAAGTGGGTGAGTGGCTGAAACCGCACGCCTGGAAAGTGTGTATGCGTTAATAGCGTATCGAGGGTTCGAATCCCTCCTTCACCGCCAATCTTATCAATTTTAAGAAAGCCTCCTAGTTTTCCTATCTTGTCCTACCCTATCCCAAACACTTCTTAAGCCCTTCATAAATAACGCTTCTAGCGTTTTTTTTATGTCTGCTATTTTCCTAATTCAACCCAATGTGACCCAACTATCCCGTCGCTTGTGTTGGTCTATTCGTTGGTCAACCTATGCTATTAATCCTGTAAATATTAACTTGAAAGATTTTAGTTACGCAACTTGACGATAATGATCAAACCCAATACGTCCTGATATTTTTTTGAATTATAGATACTGTATATCGCTAGGTAGATAGTTAGGGTCTATTGAATCAGTTATGCAAGCACGATAAACTCTTGATATGCACGCATACTAGACATCCTATAACTAAGGAAATTGCGTATACTGAATTACGTAAGCTATAGTCGGTTCAGTATAATTTGGATACAAGGAAGGCGAGTGAAAGTAGTACAAGTAGTAGATTAAGCAAGCTTGACACCGTATCCAATTTATAGAGGATTAACTATAGTCGGTTCAATTTAAAAGTGGTACAAGGCAACCGAGTGTAGATGTATATTTAATACCTCAAGCGAGGTTAACGCTGTAACGCTTTTATAGTGGATTGAATATATATCTTACGATTAGTGCTGATTCATATCTAGATGTATCTCTACACAAGGAAGAAAAAATGACAGGGATTGAGTTTTATAGCAATGGTCATATCATCAGCGAAGCTGACAGTATGCGCAAAAAGCTAGGCGCGTTAGCTCAACAATACCGTGCGACGTCGGCTATTATTGTTACCGATGCTGGAATCACTCAGCTGGGCTATGTCGATATCGCACAGCAATCATTACAAGAAGCTGGCATTCAAGTGGTGGTCTTCGATGCTGTCATCGCTGACCCACCCGTTGACGTCGTCAATGACGCTATGAACATTGCCAGAGACCATAACTGTGATCTGGTTATTGGTCTAGGCGGTGGCAGCTCTATTGATACTGCCAAAATCGTCGCCTTGCTTCCAAATGACTTTAAGTCAGTAAATGACATTTTAGACAAAGATGTCAGTGGCTTTAATAAGCTGCCTTTATTTGCGATACCAACGACTGCTGGTACGGGTGCAGAGTCTACCTTTGTCTCTGTCATCACGGCAAAAGATGGCAGCAAAAAAGCCATTTATACGCCTAAAATCTTACCTGATGTCGCCATTTTAGATGCCACACTCACACTGAAGCTACCTCGTTACATCACGGCTGCAACCGCTTTGGATGCCATGGTTCACTGCGTTGAAGCGTATACGAGTCGTACCAAGAAAAATCCTATTTCAGATGCTTTGGCTGTTAAAGGGTTGCAGATGCTCTGGAATAACTTTGAGAAAGTATTGGCTCAAGGCGATGATATCGACGCTCGTGCCGAAATGTTATTAGGCTCTACTTTGGCTGGTATTGCCTTTGTGAACTCATCAGTAGCAGCAGTACATGGACTCTCGTATCCACTGAGTATCAATTTTCATATCCCTCATGGACATGCCAATGCACTCGTTATGTGTGGTGTTTTCACATTTAACTTATCAGAAGCCGCCCCGCTTTATGCTGAGCTGGCTCATGCTGTCATGCCTACTCAGACATCTGGCATGGCAGACTTAGACGCAGCGACTTTATTTATTGATCAACTAAAGATGTTTTTAGAAAATAGTGGTCTCAAGTACCGCTTAAGCGAATTGGATATAACAGATCAAGACATCCCCGCGTTGGCAGACATAGTAATAAATACCTATGCCCGACTGATTGCAACCAACCCCAAAGACATGACTTTAGATGAAGTGACAACGATATATAAGGAGATACTCTAAAACAGAAACCATTGTTGCTATTCAAAACAGTTTTATTTATCAAGGAAGATAACCACTATTCAAGGGAAACAATTATGTCAGAATATAAATTAGACGTTGTCGTTGATGGCTTTCATTACTTAGAAGGCCCTCGCTGGTATAACAATGCTTTATGGTTTGTTGATTTTTATACTCAAGGCATTTATCGTGTCAACGATGAGGGAGTGGCAGAAGAAATTGCTAATGTTGAGCAGCAACCCTCTGGTTTAGGATGGTTGCCCGATGGGCGTATGCTGGTTGTATCGATGAAAGACCGCAAAGTATTACGACTAGAAAATGACGGTAGCTTAGTCGTTCATGCCGATATTTGGGAGCACTGTGGTGGTCATGCCAATGACATGGTGGTTTCAGACAATGGTAATGCTTACGTCGGTAACTTTGGCTTTGACTTGATGGGTGGTGCTGACCATGAAAATACGGGGCTTGTTTTGGTTAAGCCTGATGGAAGCTCACAGATTGTCGCTGAAGGATTGGCATTTCCAAATGGTATGGTTATCTCTGCAGATCAAAAGACATTGATCGTTAACGAGCTGTTTGGCAATAAAATCACGCAGTTTGCTATTAACGAAGATGGTAGCCTTGGTGAAAAGCGCGACTTTGCTAATTTTGGAGAGTTGGGTGATGAGCCAAACCTTGGTTTGCGTATAGAAAATGCCAGTATATTACCTGATGGTCTCGCGCTAGATGCTGAAGGTGCTGTTTGGATTGCGGATACGTTGAATCAGCGTGCCGTCCATATAGCAGAAGGTGGTGAAATTTTAGAAACTATCGATACGGCACCTGATGGTATTTTCGCGGTTGCCCTTGGCGGACAAGATGGTAAAACACTATTTATGTGTGCGGCACCTGATTGGGATGAAGCATCACGTAAAGCTGAAAACAAAGGTCGTATGCTGTCCACACAAGTCAAAGTAGGTCATGCAGGTACACCTTAGTTCAAAGCCTTTTTAGAAATAAATCTAAAATAATCCGCCTGATTTCACAGTATGCAATAATGCCAGTGCAACGATTAGACAGCTTACAACCGTCTAATCGTCGCTTCATGCCTGCAAGTTATTTTATTCTTGATTCCTATCCTGTCTTTTATCTTTTTTAGCCTCTTTATCTAGGGCGTGTCCTCAATTCAATTGATCATATCTAAACGGGCTAAAAATAGCTATTAACGAATGTCAGACGCGAGTGGCGTAGAATTCTATTATAGTAGGTATGAGCAACTTAGAAAATTAAAATAATGAGAAGGATGGCCTTATGAAAAATTTAGCAGTAGTAGTAGCAGGACTCAGCTTAAGCGCTTGTGTAACGATCAATGCACCGATGGGCAGCACTGAGAATGGTAGCAGTAATGGAAATACCATCACTCAATACCCTGTTGAGACCGCCCTACTCAATGTTTATACCAAAGAGCGCAGCGAAAAACTATATGCCGTAGTGGACAAGCAAAATATCGTCGCCGATATTAAGGTGACACCCAAAGGTACAGTGGCTTTCAACAATAAATCAGTTAAAGCTGCTGAGATAAATACTGTCACTAAACGCTACGATCAAATCACCAATCAATCTATCGCGACCAACTATTTTACGACCAATCCCTTGATGTTCCATGGCTTCACGGATAATAGCGGTAGATATTCACTATCGAACCAAACAACCATCATCCCCAAAATGGCTTCAGTTGGCGACTCCAATGCCTTGATCACCGAAAACGTCTACAGCGACAGCAGTATGCGCAAACAAACTGGCACTTATAAACAAAGCTGGTCGCTAACGAGGGAGAGCAATAACCGCGCTTGGCTATGTATAGAAACCTCAGAGAACCTACTCCTCAATTTTGATCCTAATGGCACTTCATCAGAATGCTATAAAATCAATGCTCAAGGCGATGTCTTAGCAAGCAAAGTCACTATTAGCCAGCCTAGTAAAAATGGCAGTACTGAGGCGGTGACGTTTATCAGTAAGTAGTTTATTCATATAGTCGATACTAAATGAATAAATAGGTACATGACATTATGATGCGTGACTGGCTCAAACTTTTCTTGCTTGCTGTGCCTACGCAGACAGAGGCTACGAAAAATTTATACCAGTCACGCTGTCTCTTTTTTACATTGACCTGACTATATAACTATTTGCTACCATGGACAGATGGCAAGTAGCGCTCTGAATTTTAAAACCTTTAACAGTAAGACTTTCAGTCTATACCTTTAGTACTTTTTTGGAGTGCCTTATGCTTATCAATGCAGATTTTTCACGTCGTGCCGCGCTAGCCCCTGAACACCATCAATGGGTAAAATCGCCACAAAATGGTGTGGAGCGTGTGATGCTTGACCGCGTAGGAGAAGAGAAGGCACGCGCGACCAGTTTGGTTCGTTATGCACCGAGCTCTTATTTTCCGCATCACTTGCATTCGGGTGGCGAAGAGATTTTGGTATTGTCAGGGACGTTTTCTGCTGATGACACACACTATCCAGTAGGCTGGTACTTGCGCAATCCACCGGCTTCAGGTCATAGACCTTATAGTGAGGAGGGTGCGGTTATTTTTGTTAAACTACGTCAAATGTCATCTGATGAGTCCAATCCTGTGGCTATCGATACTCAAGATAGTGCCAATTGGCAGCGCCAAGACAACCGTGACGTTTGTCCTCTGTTTTTAGATAGTAACGAGCAAGTGAGCTTGCAGCGTATAAATGCAGACGAGTTACTGTTCGATGCTTCAATTGATGGTGGTGCCGAGCTTCTGGTATTAGCAGGTGAGCTGATAGATGATGACCAAGTCTATCAACGAGGTGGGTGGATACGCTTCCCTATAGGTGAACAGCCGCAAGCCAAAGCTGGGCCAGAGGGTGCTACGGTGTATCTGAAAACTGGACATCTCACTCACGTCATTGGTTTAGAAATGAATGAATAAAACCTAAAATATAGCCACAGCCAGTACCACATTTGAATGCTCAACAGACCCTAATGTATTACTGGCGTACCTTGCGTCGTAAAAGCAAAGGCTTTATTGCTAAAGTTGCCTATCATCACCGCCTCAATAACTGGGGTGACGGTATCGTCAATGCCTTCGACCTCAATGATGAAGTTAGCGCCAGAGCCACCTTTGTCCTCTTCTTTTTCGACAATATAATTGAGCGTGCCCATGGCCGGTAGCTCAATAGGTTTATTCAGATACGATTTTAAAAAAGTCCCATGCGTGTCGTAGTAATCGATTTTATTGATATACAATGATTTCTTTAGGGTGGTATTACGAACGCTCAAAGTCGCGGACAGTAAGACTTTACGATTGTCTCTATCGGTATAAATGTCAGAGTAAATCGGCACATAAAAGGTTTGCTGATAGCCAAATTTGCTACGATCAATTTTTGAGGTAATTTCCAGCTGTTTGATGGGGTCTTTCTGCCCTTCTGACAGCATAACGTTCGGGTCTTGAGACGATTGATCACAGCCTGATAGCAGTGCCGTCACAGCAATCAGCAGGACGGATGTGTGATACTTATTCATAACTTTCCCTTTTATAATGTCATAGCGTTGCTATTTAAATAATAGGTATGTCGTCGTTGATGTTCAGACAATGTATCCTTTATTCAGATTTAGCCCGCTACTGGATTTTTACCCCAACGCTACGTAAAAACTGATTAATATGCTTGTTCGCGCCATAGATTATCAGAACATCTTTGTCCTGTAGCACTTGCTCAGGCTCGGCTAAACCTTCGATACTCGGCTTACGTTGCGTCCGTCCAAAGCTGTCTTCATAATACTCATAGCGCATGGTACTAAGCAATCGAATATTAAATTTTTGCTTGAGCTGTAAGTCGTCAACGGTCTTTCCAATCAATGTATTTGGAATACTAAGCTCAACGATACTAAAATGATCGGTAAGCTCAAACGAATCTATAAAGTAGCGCAGTGACAGCCGTTTGGCCCAGCGATCGGCGGCTTCTTTTTCAGGCAAAATAAGATCATCCACGCCGATGGCTTGCAGCACTTTTTGATGCAATGGGTTGATACTGCGGCTAATCAAGCGCCGCGCTTTTAAGGTCTTAAATAGCGCCGTTGCCATGACGTTCGCGCCTTGGTCTTCGCCGATTGCGACCACGACGATATCGGTATCGATAATGGGTAAACCAGTGACGGTATACTCATCGGTGGCATCCATACAGACGGTATGCGAGATGACCTCTTTATAGGCCTCAACTTTTTGCATATTGCTGTCAATAGCAATCACTTCATGACCTTGACTGGTCAGCGCCATACCCAGCGACGAGCCAAAGTTGCCTAACCCTACGATGATATATTTCATATTATCCTTTTGATGCCTTAATAATAGTGCCACGCTTGAATTAACAAAAACTTAGTTAGTAGAAATTTAATTAACAGGGACTTAATTAACAGGAACTTAGTTAACAGGAACTTAGTTAATAGTAATCTCTTCCGTGGGATAGCGGTAGTTACGCTCGCGCATGTTTTTGAATAAAGCAATAAAGAGCGTCAGCATACCCACTCGACCAACGAACATAATCACCGAAATCACCATTTTGCTAAAATCTGACAGCTCGGTCGTCAAATTCAAGCTCAAGCCCACAGTGCTATAAGCAGAAAAGCACTCAAAAATTACTTTAATCAAGTCCAGCTCGGGCTGATCGTAGCTGATAAGTGTCACGCCCATGCCAATGACCAATAACGACAGCCACATGATAGAGAACGCGCGACGAACCGATATCTCAGCGATTTCACGTTTGAACACTTCCACTCTGGTCTGTCCACGCGCCAAACTCAAGGTATTTAATAGCGCGATGGCAAAGGTACTGGTTTTGATACCACCGCCCGTTGAGTTCGGTGACGCCCCAATCCACATCAAAAAAATCGTCAACATAATCGTCGGAAATGCTAGGTCACCCATATCAATACTATTAAACCCAGCCGTTCGCGGAGTGGCAGCAGTGAAGATTCCCGTCACTAATTTGCCATAAAAACTGCCGTGGTCAGCCAGTACACCATTATACTCAAACAGCATAACCCCAATAAGCCCCACTAGCAGCAAAGCACCTGTCGTAATGAGGGTAATACGGCTGTTAATATTGAGTAACCATGGTAGATAAGCATAGCGCTGATTACGACGATATATCAGGCGCTGAGCACGGTAACGCAAATACCGCAGTACATTGACCACAATCACAAAGCCCATACCACCAAAAATAAAGGTAATACCAATAATCAGCTGCAAAGGATAATTGAAGCGCAGCGCGTCATCATATAAGCCTGCACTAAAGGTAGAAAATCCAGCATTACAAAAAGCCGAAATCGCATGGAATACAGAAAAAAACAAGCGCTCAGATAAGTCCATGCCAGGTAAATCATAAATACTGGCGTAAATAAATGCCGCCGCCAATGACTCAACGGCAAAGGTCACATATAAGATAGATTTGAGGGTCGCCACCACATCACCCGTCCCGCGCATATAGGACATCTCACTGATACTTAACTGAGTCTCATAGCTGACACCACCCTTGAAGAAATAGCTAAAATACGTCACAAAGGTCAAAATTCCGAGACCGCCGATTTGAATCAAGCCCATGATAATGACTTGACCAAAGGTTGTGTAATAGGTCGCGGTGTCCACCACAATAAGCCCAGTGACACATACCGCACTGGTGGCGGTAAATAACGCATCGATAAAAGACAAAGGCTGGGTGGTCGCGTTGGGCATCATTAATAGCAAAGCGCCAACCAGCACCACCGACAAAAAGCTTAGAATAAAGAATTGGGCTGGGTTTAAAAAAGTACGATCAAGATTGAAATCGTGATCAGAGATTTCACGAATGAACGTAACCAGAACCGCAATCTTAATCGCCACAAAACCGTCAACGGAAACAGCCAAGCCTGAGCGTATTAAATCCGTGAAATGCGCCACGAGTAAGATAACGATAGCGATACTGGTCAACAAGTCAAAAACGGCCACTTTATTAATCGTTAGCGGTTTTTTGCTATAAATGTAGCGCCCTGTCGTAACGACAAACCCTAAGAAGATAATGACCAAATACAAAATATGAAAAACATGCTGTAGCCAATTCGGTAGCGTAAAACCACTATCGAGGAGAGCCACGGCTACTCCAATGATGCTAATAAAAACAGTAAAATTATTAAGTAATCGATAGCGAATGGCAGCGTGCATAGCCTTAGTCCATGAAAGGAATAACCACGATACTTATACTCCTTTTTTTGACTATTCACTAAGACTGATTTTAAAAAATCTGTAACCAGTTATGAGTTGATTGTTCAAAGCTATGATGAACAAAGAATAGCGTTGTTTTTACACCAGACAGCTCCTTAACTCATCCCAATAAAGGCTGTTGTCATCAACGCTATTGATGACAATCTGATGACAAGTTGGCTACGGTCTAAACGAGTTGCCATGGTAAAGTACGGAGTAATAAATAACGATTGCAGCACCCTGTATAAAGACAATCACTAAGGACGGCGCTATGGTACTGGATATTTTGTTGACCATTCATTTCATATTACTCGTGCTGATATCCTTACGCATACTCTCCCGCCATGATTTGACTTCATCGGCTAGACTGGCATGGATGGTCGTCCTGTTTATCTTGCCTTATATCGGCGTTGTGGTTTACTGGATGTTTGGTGAGGTACATTTAGGCAGTGACTTCAGCCGCAAGCATGAGCAAATTATAGATAAGCTCCATACGCAGAACCCTGACGTGCTCGGTAGCGATGAAGCTTTAACACACGCCATAAAAACCGAGTATCAAGCGGCGTTTGCTTACTCTGCGAACGTCACAGGCTTTCATACCACGGTGGGCAATCATGCGGAACTCATGGCCGATGCGGCTGAAACGCACAAACGAATGATTGCGGATTTTGATGCAGCAACCAATCATATTCATGTGCTGTATTATATTTGGCTGATTGATGGCACGGGTATCGATATTGCCCAAGCCTTGATGCGTGCAGCACGTCGCGGTGTCACTTGTCGAGCAATGGTAGATGGCATGGGCTCACGGAAGATGGTGAGCTCAAAGATATGGCAACAAATGAAAAATGCTGGCGTGCAAGTCAGCGTGGCACTACCGATTAATAATATTATAAAGGTGATGTTATTTAGCCGTATTGATCTGCGTAACCACCGCAAGATTACCGTGATCGATGGCAGCATTGGTTACTCTGGTAGTCAAAACTGCGCGGACCCTGAGTTTCGCGTGAAGCCCAATTTTGCACCATGGGTCGATATTATGCTGCGCGTCGAAGGACCTGTCGTAGCACAGAACCAAATGCTCTTTGCCAGTGATTGGCTGATAGAAAACCCTGACGCAGCGATTGAGAGCTTTTATTACCCTACCGAGCAGCTAGGCTCGCCAACTTCTACAGGCTTTGCCGCACAAGTCTTTGCTGATGGCCCCACCCAACGCTCAGGCGCAACACCGCAATTCTTAGGAGTCCTCATTAGCCAAGCACAGAAAACCCTGACCATCTCAACCCCTTACTTTGTCCCAGATTATTCCCTCATCAATGTGTTATGTGCCACCGCCTATCGCGGCGTAGAGGTCACGATGATCTTCCCCAAACACAACGACTCATTGGTGGTCGCCGCGACCAGCCGCAGTTATTACTGGCAATTGCTAGAAGCAGGGGTAAAAATCTATGAGTACAAACCAGGATTGCTACATGCTAAGACCTTGACCGTTGACGGTCAGATCAGCTTAATTGGGTCGACCAATTTAGATTTGCGTAGCTTTGATTTGAATTACGAAAATAATATCGTCTTTAGCGATACCGCATTAACCGCCGATATTATTGAACGCCAGTATCAGTATATCGCTGATTCAGAAGAAGTCAGCCGTCAACAAGTTGCAGACTGGTCATTGCCATACAGAATTTGGAACAATATTGTCGCGACGATGGGGCCTATTTTATAAATAACGGCTGGGTGCTAGGGCGTGTCCTCATTATTTATCAGCGCTTTTTTGCAAAATATACACCACAAATTTTGCTTCCGTGCTAAATGCTTGTTGCTCAACGCCTGCCAGTAATGTCTGTCTTTTTTCGCTACGGGCGCGGTAAGCATACGGGGTCATGGTCAGCAAGTCGGCTAAGTCAGTCGCTGACAATGTCATCTCGGTACTGACTCGATGCGTCTCTATCAACGTAAAGTATGGTGCCAACTCCTGCAAAAACTTATCAGAATCATGCTCGCGCACGCTATCAAATAATGCATCACGCATCGTTGCTAAATGTCCGACATCAGGCTTGGCAATAATTAGGTAGCCCTTATCAGTCAATACCTTGGCAAAAGCCTCAGGCAAAATAGGGCTAAAAATACTGCTAATACCCGTGACGCTATGAGCACGCAGAGGCAAATTTGCCGCACTGGTGACCAATGGGTAAATCACCGTCGTCTTTTCAGCCTTGTCTTTATGTTGTTGATACCACAGCTGACTGGCGGCTTTGCTCACTTTAGCCAACTCAACCAACGCGGGCTTGCTGATATCAGCCGCTATCAAGGTAGTGACAATATCTGAGCCCATCTGTGCCATCGCCTGCGTGTAATAGCCTTCCCCGCAACCAATATCTAACCAGTTGACTGGGCTTTTATCAGGCTTAGCTGTTGGCGCAGAGATGCTTGCATTTTGCCCTAATAACTGCCCCATTTTCTGACAAACCAATCTTTGTAGCGGCGCATAATGCCCAGCGGCCAAAAACCGCTTTCGCGCTTCTATAGATTGCTGGCTGTCGCCTGGTGTCTTGGATTTTTTTTGCTGTACGGGCAGCAGATTGATATAGCCTTGACGCGCCACATCAAACGGATGCGCAGTTTGCTTAGGGTTTAAACTGCCATCGCAGCGCCACGTATCGGCGGCTGGTTGCAGAGGTGACTGGCAAAGGGGACAAACAAATAAGGACACAAGCATCTCTAGGTCATAGCAATATGGCTAGCATTTTAACAAAAATTGCGTGGGTTGATGAATAAAAGAAGCCGTACAGAATTTAAGAAAACAAAAAGCCACCTCAGTTATTGCTGAGATGGCTTTTTAATCACGCAAATATTTAAGATAGTATTTTTTGACGTTGCCTTACGCTTAGCGCAGTTTCAAAGTCATCAAACCAAGTATGACCAGTAAAATGGCAATAATCCAAAATCTGGCAACCACTTGCGTTTCTTTCCAGCCAATTTCTTCAAAGTGATGATGTAGCGGT
This sequence comes from Psychrobacter sp. PAMC 21119, assembly GCF_000247495.1. Taxonomy (NCBI): domain Bacteria; kingdom Pseudomonadati; phylum Pseudomonadota; class Gammaproteobacteria; order Moraxellales; family Moraxellaceae; genus Psychrobacter; species Psychrobacter sp. PAMC 21119. The sequence continues at coordinate 238,613 of NZ_AHVZ01000011.1, forward strand.
GCCATACGAAAGACGCGTTTTTTGCGCAGTTTATAGGAGCCGACTTGCAGCATAACCGATAGCGCCTCGGCGACGAATAAACCACCCATAATAGCAAAAGCGATCTCTTGACGGGTCATAACGGCAATCGTACCGAGCATCGCACCGAGGGCAAGCGCGCCCACATCGCCCATAAAGACTTGCGCGGGATGCGCGTTAAACCACAAGAAGCCAAGGCCGGCACCGATCATCGAGCCACAGACAATAATTACTTCAGAGTTATAAGCAATATAAGGCACATGCAAATAATCGGCAAAGCGTACGTCACCCGAGACGTAGGCCATCGCGCCCAAACCAGCCGCGACTAAAACGACGGGCAAAATTGCCAAACCATCTAAGCCATCGGTCAAGTTGACAGCATTGGAAGAACCGTTAATCACAAAGTAAGTAAAGATAATAAAACCAATGCCGAAAGGCACGGCTGAGAACGGAATCATCCAGTCTTTAAAAATGGGTATTAATAAATCTTGCATCTCGCGGGTGGTGGCCATATCCGGTTGTAACGTGGCGATATAATACAACGAGATACCGACGAATAATGCACCCATAGACAGCCAAAAGTATTTTTTGCGAGCAATCAAACCTTTGGGATTTTTATATTTAATTTTGAGCCAATCATCCGCCCAACCGACCGCGCCAAAGATAATCATCACGATCAGCAAAATCCACACATAAGGATTGTTGAGGCGTGCCCAGAGTAAAGTCGATACCCCGATGGCGCTCAAAATCAACACCCCGCCCATGGTCGGCGTACCAGTCTTAGCCAAATGCGACTGCGGGCCATCATTACGAATGGCCTGACCGTACTTTAGTGATCGCAAATGCCGAATAACCGGTCCGCCAAAGAACATACTAAATGCGAGTGCCGTAACCACCGCAAGTAGCGCTCGTAGCGTCAACGAAGAAACCGCAGAAAACGGTGAGTAATACTGGCCAAGCCAGCCAAACAACCAAACTAACACCGCCTACTCCTCTACTAGCGCATGAATAAGTGTTTCCATCTGCATGGAACGAGAGCCTTTAAACAACACCGTACAAGGCTTAGCTTGTTGCGCTTGCAAGTAAGACTGTAAATACTGCAGTAAACTATCTTTATCAGCGAACGCATGCGCGCTAATCTCAGAAATCTCTTGTGCCCCAGCCACGGTGTAAGGCGCGTACTCGCCAACACACAGCAGTACATTGATACCCGTGGTTGCGATGGTACGACCCAAGCTTTGGTGTTCGCTCACCGCAGCATCGCCAAGCTCACCAATATCTCCTAACACCATCACCTGTGTACCAGTTTGCGCCGCCAATACTTTGGCAGCCGCGCGCACCGAATGTGGGTTGGCATTGTAAGTATCATCAATCAGGCGATGCATACCGAGTAGCTGACTGTTCAAGCGCCCTTTAGCGGGACGTGCGTTCTCAAGCCCGATCACAATGTCATTCACGTCGATATTCAAGGCATGAGCACAAGCCGCCGCCGCCAACGCATTATTAACATTATGCTCACCTGCTAGTGGCAAGCTAATATCATGGACTTGGTTGCCAATATGCAGCTTAAATTCACTGCGTTCAGGCTCGACATCTAAGTGACTGGCGCTGACATCGGTATTACCAAAGCCGATGACATGTGAGGTATGCTTTTCAGCAATACGGCGTAATTGATTGGTAAAATCATCTTTATCGGGAACGATCGCAAATTGCGCGTCATTCAAAGTATGATAAATCTCTGCTTTGGTTTGGCAAATGCCTTCGCGGCTACCAAATTCACCCAAATGAGCGGTGCCGATGTTCAGAATACAAGCCACGTCCGGACGAACAATTTCAGTAGTATAGGCAATTTCACCAATATGATTGGCACCCAACTCTAAGATGGCATAGCGATGGTGATCGGATAATTCGAGCAGCATCATCGGCACGCCTAAGTCGTTATTTAGATTGCCACGGGTAATGAGCGTCGGTGCTAATCTGCCGAAGATACTTCCGAGCATCTCTTTACAAGTGGTCTTACCGCTGGAGCCTGTAATGGCAATCACGGTCAAATCTTGATGCTGCTGACGACGATAGGCGGCTAATTGCCCTAGCGCTAAACGAGTATCCTTGACAACTAACTGCGGAATATTGGTAGAGATAGGCCGTGAGACGATAGCGGCAACTGCGCCCTGTGAGGCAGCCATATTGATATAATCGTGACCATCAAAATTGTCACCGGTTAAGGCTAAAAATATATCACCGGTTTTTATCGTGCGCGTGTCAGTGGCAATACGGTTGCTAGTAATGCCGTTACTTATCCCTGCTTGCCCTTCTTTTAACTGTCCTTCATCTAACTGCCAGTGACCATCAATAGCGGTGGTGGCTGCTAGCAAGTTATCTGCTTGCCAGACATACAGCCCTTGCGACTGTATGGTGTTATCGTTGTCGGCTGTCATAGTAGTGATTACCTTATATGATGATTACGTATTTCTTATAACTAGGGTCTGTTGAACATTCAAATATTAGGACTGCTGATCGCTAAAATTGCCCCAAACTAGGCGTAAACCGACGATAATGTCGAGACCTTAGCTAGGTTTACAACAACGTTTGGGGCGATTTTAGTATTAGCCTTTCAGGGCAGGGCTATTTTTTGCCAATACATGGCGAAATTGTCTAACCTAGAACGACTAGGCGTCAAAAATTTCACTGCGTATTGTCTAAAAAATAGCCACTGCCAGTGCCACATTTGAATGTTCAACAGACCCTAAACCTCTACTGGCTTTTTAATCGATGACGGACTTAAGCGATGACGGACTAAGGCGCTTTGTCATCATCCATCTGTGATTGGATGTAGCGTTCTACCCCAATACTTTCGATCAAGTCTTCTTGCGTCTCTAGCCAGTCTTGATACTCTTCATTGCCATCTTTGAGCTTAATCAATAGCTGACGAGATACATAATCACGATGTGTCTCACACAAAGTAATCGCATCGGTAAGAATGTCGAATTTCTGTTTTTCTAAACGCAAATTGCAATCAATAATCTCTGGCACATCTTCACCCACCAGAACTTTACCCAGTTCTTGCAAGTTCGGTAAACCATCAAGTAACAAGATACGCTCGATTAAATCGTCTGACCATTTCATCTCAGCAATTGACTGATGGTATAACGAGTCATTCAGAGCTTCAAGACCCCAATGCCGAGCAATCCGTGCGTGCAAAAAATACTGGTTAATAGCGATTAGTGATTGACCAAGCACTTTATTGAGTGCACGAATAACGTCTTTATCCCCTTTCATAATATCTCTCCCTTTATCATTACCTAGTAAATTAAATGTCGTGTAACGCTATCGATAGCTATTAAACAAGATGAGGAGATACCTCAGCCATTTGACTTTGTAGGTAATTTGGTAGACCAATCATATCGATGAGACGCAACTGCTGCTCAAGCCAATGCGCATGATCTTCTTCAGTGTCTTTTAGCTGCACAACCAACATCTCGCGAGTGACGTAATCATGTTGTTCTTCACACAGCGCAATACCGTCTTTTAGATGCTGTTGCACTTCATACTCTAGATCAAGGTCAAGCTGCAGCATTTCAGGAACGGTGCTGCCAACGTTGATATCGTTGACTTTCATCTTTGGCGTGCCGCCGAGCATTAGAATACGGCGAATGATAGCCTGTGCGTGTAAGGTTTCATCTTGCATCTCATGATTGATACGGTCGTATAACTTGCCGTAATGCCATTCCGCATACATCTCTGAGTGAATGAAATACTGGTCACGAGCTGCAAGCTCACCACCTAACAGAAAATTTAAATACTCAATAACTTTTGGGCTACCTATCATCACACGCACTCCTATATTTATTCGTCTTTCAGATTACAGTAATAGTGATAATACCTGTGTTGATAGCATTATCAGTAACCTGCACGGTAAAATTGAAAACAACAAAAAGTCTTCTAAAGCAAGACAGATATAGTAGCATATAGACGCTGTATGACTTGTAACGTTATTAACTAAGAATAAGATGCTAATTGAGAATCATAATTAGCCAGCTTTTTTTTAAGACGCTCAACAGGTATTTGAGCAATATAGAGAAAGTTCGGTGCGGGATATAAGCATGATAATTGCCCTACCCTTTATAACAGCTAATTTAGCTATAAAGAGTAAACAGCGATAATAGAAGAGGCGGTTGTTCGAAGGTAGGACTACTTGTCATGCGCAAGCGGTGTTTATCTAATAATCGTTAAACGGCATAAGCTAGGACATCTAATCTAGCATGGTGTTCATCAAGATAATCGTTGACCATAGGTTCGCAGCAGCCACAGCACGTCGCAACATCAAGGGTATCTTTTAGACCGTCAAGGGTATCGATGCCAGCAGCAATGGCAGCTTTGATTTGCTTTTCTTTTACGTCGTTACAGATACATACGTACATGTGCTTGCTCCTACGATGGTTACTATATGTGTTGCTGAAGTACTTAAAAATGAAGAGATGTGTTTTGGACGGTATAGGTTACTTGATATTCAACACTTTATCTTGTTAGTCATTATAATAACGATAATTATTACCATTTGCAATAGCATTGACCTATCTGTTTGGCATAAATCTATCGCTACTGAGTCTTAGTAAAAACTCAATTCATGTAACTGCATACATACGATCATGTAACCGAACATTTTTAACGGTATTAAATTGGCGACGAAGTGTAATTTTGCTTACTTTTTAATCGATTTTATTGATAACTGCTGTTATATTGACATCCTATTAATAAAAGCTCTCTTGGGACTACCCTATGTCTGATAATAATTTTACGATACAACCTATCGAATTGTTTAAAGTTTTATCTGATCCGACACGCTTAAAAATCTTCCAAATCTTATTCAAAAAAGAGGCACGCTGTGTAGGCTCATTGGTAGAAATATTGGATCAACCGCAGCCAACCATCTCTCGCCATTTAAACCATTTGAAAAAATTGGGCATTTTAAGCTGTGTTCGCGACGGTACGTGGATGTGGTATGAAGTGGCAGATGACCTGCCTGAATGGTGCCAAGATATCTTAGACATCACTCATGAGCAAACCTCACTCAGAGACTTAGACGTTGATACGAAAAAACTTGCGTAGTTACTATTAATTCGCGTAGTTACTATTAAGTAGTTACTACGACTAAGTGATTAGATGGTAAGCGATTAGGATAGCAGGTAATTATAAGCTATTAATTAAGCGTTACTATCTGCTAGGTTGTTGGTTGGTCATTGCTCCGCCCTTTAAGTTGACACTTATAAATAGTTTAGTCCACAAAAAAGACCTAATAACTTAGGTCTTTTTTTATTTGCAAATGACAGCAACTGCACAGACTGGTTGTCTTAAACATAGCTAAAATGCAATGAGATATAGTCAAAACATCCCAAAAATGCTGCGATACTGCTGATGTATCGATATTACTTTGCACTGACTATATGGTTTAAAGAATTCTGATTATACTAAATCTAAAAAGTCGCTGACAAAAGCGTTAGCTGGATGGTGTATCAGCTCCTCTGAAGTACCTACCTGCTCAACATGACCATGATTCATCACCACAATCTCATCAGATATTGCGCGCGCCTCTTCTTGATCATGGGTCACCATGATACTGGTAATGCCAAGATCATGATGAATGTCTTTTAGCCAAGTACGCAACTCTTTACGTACCTTGGCATCAAGTGCGCCAAACGGCTCATCCAGTAGTAATAACTTTGGTTTTACCGCCAGTGCTCGTGCTAGTGCAATACGTTGGCGCTGACCACCAGATAACTGATGCGGGTAAGCATTGGCAATTTGCGGCAGCTGTACTAATTCTAGCAACTCTGCCACCCGTTTATTGATATCGGCTTTGCTTGGTCGTTCGTTCTTTGGCAACAGCGTTAAGCCAAAGGCGATATTATCGGCGATATTTTTGTGGCGAAACAAGGCATAGTGCTGAAACATAAAGCCGATATGGCGTTTTTGAACCGGCGTATTGGTAACGTCTAAATCATCAAACAATATCTGTCCCGAATCCGCATATTCAAGCCCAGCAATGATACGTAACAGTGTTGTCTTACCGCAACCAGAGGGGCCTAATAATGTCGTCAATTTACCAGTAGGCACAGTGATATTAATATTGTCTAAGGCAGTAAAATTGCCAAAACTTTTATTAACGTTCCTAATTTCGATGCTCATAATAGTGTCTCTTATTATATCTTTTGTCTGATCGTAGCAGATTGTCTTCGATTACTGTTTTATTTAAATATAAGTAGCGAACTATTAACAGCTACTTGAACCATTTATAGGCTGTTATCTTCGTTCTTTGCTACGGTCGCATTGGCACTCACTGGCAACTCAGGGGCACTTGCCAGCCGTTCAGATTTGGCAAATTTACGCTCTTGTACTTTGGTCATGACTTGTTGTATCAGTAGCGTCACTAGAGCGAGCGCAGCAAGTAAACTTGATAAGGCAAAAGCCGCGGTAAAATTATAATCATTGTAAGCAATCTCGACCAAGAGCGGCATGGTATTGGTCTCACCGCGAATGTGACCCGAGACCACACTAACAGCACCAAACTCACCCATCGCCCGCGCATTGGTCAAAATCAAACCATAGAGCAATGCCCATTTGATATTGGGCAAGGTCACATGCCAGAAAGTCTGCCAACCAGTAGCACCTAAAGTAAGTGCGGCCTGCTCTTCACTATCGCCTTGTGTCTGCATCAGCGGTATCAGCTCACGTGCCACAAAGGGAAAGGTCACAAATAGCGTTGCCAACACAATCCCTGGCACCGCATAAATCACTTGAAAGCCCATGCTCTCAAGCCAGCCACCAACGGTAGAGTTAAGGCCGAATAACAACACAAACATCAAACCGGCGACCACTGGTGACACCGAAAACGGCAAATCAAGCAAGGTCGTGACCAGCTGCTTACCTTTAAACTGATAACGCGTCACCAACCATGCAATCGCGATACCCATCACCATATTAATAGGTAACACGATAGCAGCGGTAATTAACGTCAGCTTAATGGCTTGCAAGGCTTCTGGATCGACCAGCGAGGCAATGTACAGCTGCCAACCACCTTTAAAGGCTTCGTAGAACACCGCAAACAATGGCACCACCAACATGATAACCATGAATAAAACAGCAATCGCGATAAAGGTACGTCTAATCCATGGGCTGTCTTTAGTCGCTGGATTACTTTGATAATCGTAGCTATTGGATATCTGCATCTTAGCGAGCTCCTACACGGCGCGACAGTTTCCACTGTACGATGTTGATGGTCAATAAAATCACAAATGAGATCAGCAGCATAAATAACGCCACGGCGGAGGCACCCTGAACATCAAACTGCTCAAGTTTACTGATAATAATGAGCGGTAAAATCTCAGACTGCATCGGAATGTTACCAGCGATAAAAATCACCGAGCCATACTCGCCAGTCGCACGAGCAAACATCATGCCTGCACCCATAAGTAAAGCGGGTAACAGCTCTGGTAAAATAACCTTACGAAAAGTGGTAAAGCGATTTGCGCCTAATACCGCAGATGCCTCTTCAAACTCAACCGATAGCTCGGCCAGTACGGGCTGTACCGCACGAACAATAAACGGAAAGCTGACCACTACTAAGGCGAGCCAAATACCAATAGGCGTAAAAGCCACCTGAATATCGAATTTATCGAACCATTGACCAATCAGACCATTAGGTGCGTAAAGAGTGGCAAGAGAGATACCGGTGACAGCGGTTGGCAGTGCAAAAGGCAAATCAACCAAAGCATTGATTAAAGATTTGCCCCAAAACTCATAACGCACCAGTACCCAAGCGACCAACGTACCAAACACCATATTAGTGAGCATCGCTAAGAACGACATCCACAAGCTTAATTTTATAGCAGCGGTCACTTGCGGCTGGGTAATGGTTTCCCAAAAGCCGGTCCAGCCCATTTGCGTTGTGGTATAAGCCATCATAGCAAACGGCAGTACCACCAGTAACGATAAGCTAAAGACGGTGATACCCATGCTCAGACCAAACCCTGGCAGCACATTGCGCTGACGCAAACGGTTCAGCCACCCTTTGTTTCGCAGGGGTTTGTTGGCAGAAGATAGTGGTGCACTCATAGTAATGTCCTATTGCCTATCTGATGGTACTTATCGTAAAGACCACGTTTTATCAAATTTATTATTAGTACGCTTATGGTATAAAGGACATAGCGCGGGTGCCATGTCCTTTATATGATTGGACGTTACTTTAGAATTGCTGAGCTGGTAACGACAGTACGTTTAAAACATAGCAGACTGGCTACTGAGGGGCATTAATTGCTAACTGATCGAATACGCCGCCATCACTAAAGTAAGTGCCCATGATCTCATCCCATGACCCAAACGCATCGTTTGGACGGAAAGTTTCAACCGGTGGTAATTTGTCACCATTTTTATCAAGAACGCTTTTTACGCTAGGACGTAAGTAAAGGTCAGCAGCCAATTGCTGAGCAGGCTCGCTCCATAAATAATCAAGATAGGCTTTTGCTGCATTAGTCGTACCTTTCTTGTCCGTCACCGACTTAACAATCGCAACAGGGCTTTCTGATTTGATAGAGTATTTAGGATAAACGATGTCAACTTTACCCGCACCGAAATCAGTGGCGGCAAGGTTGGCTTCGTTTTCAAAAGTTACCAAGACATCACCAATACCGCGCTGAACGAAAGTCGTTGTCGCTGCACGTCCGCCATTCTCATAAACTTTCACGTTTTTAAGCATATCTTTTACATATTTTTTCGCTGGTGCTTCTTCGTTATTAAAGGCGTGTAAGCCATAACCATAAGCCCCTAAGAATGCATAGCGACCATTACCAGTAACTTTCGGATTAGCCATCACAATCTCAAGGCCATCTTTAGTCAAATCTTCCCAATCGTTGATGCCTTTTGGATTGTCTTTACGCACCAAAAATACGATGGTGCTGGTAAATGGCACGGCATTATCTGGGAACTTGCTTTCCCAATCTGATTCAACCAACCCTTTTTTCTCAAGCAATTCAATGTCCGAGCCTTGGTTCATCGTCGCAACATCCGCTTGCAAACCATTGGCCACTGACAGTGCTTGTTTACTTGAGCCACCATGTGACTGCTTAATTAGGATAGTATCGTTTGGGTTCTCAGCTTTATAGTGCTCAACGAACAGTGGGTTGTAGTCTTTATAAAAATCACGTGCCACATCATAAGAGACGTTCAACAGCTCGATATTTTGACCTTCTGCACTCGTGGCTGTGCCATCAGCATTGGCAGTCGTATCTGCCTGCTCACTGTTGCTACAGCCAGCAAGTCCAAGTGTCAACGCCACGCCAGCGACACTTAGAGCGCTCAGCGCTTTGTTTTTTTGTTGATAACGAGCTGCGTATGTCATAAATACCTCTGAGATGTCTGTTTTTTATGTAATGCAGGTATGCTAACAGCGCCATCTTATTATGTTTAATGATGAATATGTGTATGTTATTGCCAAAATGGAATAACTGTATGATATAGATAAAGTTATCAATTACTTAAGGGTTGCCCTCTACTCTACCCGTGCCAGCTGATCGAAACGCCCGCCATCGACAAAGAATGTGTCCATGATCTGTGCCCAAGACCCGAAAACTTCGACTGGCTCAAAAGTGTCAATATCAGGTAAGGTGTCTTTGTGCGCTGCTAATACCTGCTCATTACTAGGACGCATATACATCTGTGCCATGAGTTCTTGTGCGGGGGTATCCCATAAGCCTTTGAGATAAGCGGTTGCGGCCTCAGTTTTACCGCCTTTTTCGGTGACAGCGGTCACTACGGCAACGGGGTTTTTAATAACAATCGAGTAGCTCGGATAAACGATGTCAACTTTTCCTTTTGCGAACTGCTTCACCGCCAGATGCGCTTCGTTTTCGGTAGTGATAAGTACATCACCTAGCCCGCGTTGGGTAAAGCTGGTCGTCGCTGCTCGTGCACCATTGTCGTAAGTAACGACGTTTGCCAATAGTTTCTTGATAAAGTCATCCGTTTTGGTAGGATTTTCCACACTTTCTTTGAATTGATGCAGACCATAACCATAAGCGCCCAAAAAAGCATAACGCGCGGTACCACTGGTTTTTGGATTCGGGATGACCACATCGATACCATTACGCGCCAAGTCCGACCAATCTTGAATGTTTTTTGGATTGCCGTTCCGTACCAATAGCACCATAGTGCTGGTATAAGGAACGGCATTATTCGGTAGGGCTTGTTGCCAATCGGCTGCGACCAAGCCTTTTTCAACCAACAAGTTCATGTCGCTTTCTTGGTTGAAGGTCACCACATCGGCTTGCAAACCATTGGCAACCGACAAGGCTTGCTTACTTGAACCACCATGTGACTGGTTGATATCGATCTTACTGTCTGGATTTTCTTTCTGATAATTCGCACTGAATAACGCGTTATAGTCTTTGTAAAAATCGCGCGACACATCGTAAGAGACGTTCAGTAAGCTGATGTCTTTTTGCCCACTGGCAGATTCGTTTTGCGTGGCTTGCGTTGGGCTACAACCTGCAATTAGCATCATCGCTGTCAATGCGCTGCCAATCATTAGGATGCGTGGTTGTACGCTTTGAGATAATGATGGGGCACCAGCAATACTGCCAATGCGAGATGAGATTTTGTTGATATTAATTTGCATAAATGTTCTCTATAGTTTCGAGTTTCATATCTTTTAGTTTCGATGCGACCATTTTTTATTAAAATACTTATTACGGTCTCAATGGCTATTGCTCAGTGAATTTGGCTTTTTGAATTTAATATTGAGTATAATGAGAGCCATGCTAGCAGCTTGTTTCATGAACGCTTAGTGACAAATTAGCTTATCGAGTGAAGCACTTGGCATAAGCAGGCAGGAGCAATACCTATCATTCACTTAACCACAAGGTGCGACCATATGATTCAATACCAACTCCGCTCAGTACTTTCTATTGCATTATTATTTGCCAGCCCTATCCTTATTAGCGTCAGCGGTTGTAGTTATAGCAATGATAACTACGGTGATAGCAACGTGAAAAGTACTGCTGTTATGCCGACACCTGCTGTGCAAAAAGTCGTTGGTGACTACGCCTCAGAGAGTTATGCGGCTCGCAAGCAAGGTTATGATTGGGTGGGTATTATAGTGAGACCTGACGGAGCGACAGACATTACTATAAAAGTGCGCGCCCGCAGTGATGTGAAAAAACCAACCTGTCATTTTGATGGTAAGGCGACCTTGCTGGGCCAGGATGATGCACACGGCATTATTTTTCAGACCAAGATAAATAACAGCAATGACAACAATGTATTCTTTCAATTTAAAGACGATACGCTGACCATTGATAGCCCAGATAAATATGCATTGAACTATTTTTGCTCAGGTGGCGGTACGCTAGCCGGAAACTATGAGAAGCTTTCGGGTGCTTTAGAGCTGAATTAACATTCAATGACGTTAAGCTTTACTGTAGACAATAAAAAAGGTGCTAGACGATAAGTCTGACACCTTTTTTTATGACTGATTTTATTTATCAACGATACAAATTAATTATACGGCTGATGCACCAGTGAGCTTAACCTCAGCACGTTCCTCACGAGCGATACCGGCATAATAATTGCGCAAAATTTCTAGTACTTCGGGACGGCTAAAGTTCTCTGGCACCTCTTCGTCTTCTGATAGTGCTTTACGTAGCTTAGTACCTGACACTTTGACATGTTCAGAAGCGTCATGCGGGCAAGTCTTGTCTGATGCCATCGCATTACAAGCATTACACCAGAACGTCCAGCCAATTTTTAACGGCTGAGTGATCAGATCGTCTTTGCCAACGTGCTCAAAGATAGTCTGAGCATCAAAGGCACCATAATAATCGCCAACACCAGCATGGTCACGACCAACAATCAGATGACTACAGCCATAGTTTTGACGGAATACCGCATGTAGTAACGCTTCACGAGGTCCAGCATAACGCATGTCTAGTGGATAACCCGCTTGAATCACCGTATCTTGTCTAAAGTAGTTGTCAATCAACGTTTTGATGGCTTCTTGACGCACGTCAGCAGGAATATCACCTGGCTTGAGCGCACCTAACAATGAATGTATCAACACCCCATCACAAATCTCGATAGCAATCTTGGCAAGATATTCATGTGAGCGATGCATTGGGTTACGCGTCTGGAATGCTGCGACTGTTTTCCAGCCTTTGGCATCCAATATTTCGCGCGTCTCCGCAGGCGTTTTATAGATCTCTGGGTATAAGGCTGGGAATTCGCCTTCGCTCAGCACTTCTACGCTACCTGCGATGTTGACATCGCCTTGGTTTAGCACTTGCTGCACGCCCGGATGCTCAGAGTCTGTCGTGGTAAATACTTGCTGGCATTCGTGTTCTTTATCAATATTATAGGTTTCTTCAACCGTCAAGATGCCCATCACTTCACCGTCTTCAGCGATCAACGCGACTTTATCACCTTGATTTAGGCTATCAGCTGTGGCTGTTGGTGCAGATAAGGTGATTGGAATCGGCCAAAACAAGCCAGCATTCTCACCACTTTGCAGACGCATGTTATCAACCACACCCTGCCAGTCGGCTTGATTCATAAAGCCGTTTAGCGGGGTAAAGCCACCAATACCAAACATAATCAAATCGCCACGCTCACGAGAGCTTAAGGTAATCGTCGGTAATGTGCTGGCAAGTGCCAAGGCTTGATCACGGGCGTCGCCAGTTAATAATAATGGCTTAAGCTCACTGCTACCATGAGGAGGGACTAGTTTTGAAGCTGCTTGATTGAGGACTGAAGATGTCATATTGATTTAAAACCTTAATAATAAATGATTATACTTGGTAAATTGGCTTAGCAAATTGGCTTATAAATAGAATACGCATAGGCTACCTAACTTTCGTTATGAAAATTTATGCTGTGTTTGGATATGGATATGTCTTAAAGGAATTTATGTTTTTTGGCACAAGCTTATATGATGTAAAGCTGAATTATTCACATTGCGATCGGCAACAAAATCTATTACACACGCAAATCATTTTCGTCGCTGCTTTTAAGTCTAAAAACAAAATTGAGATTACGTCATGTATCAATATAACTACGCTGACCAAACCTTGGTAGAGGAACGGGTCGCCCAATTTCGCGACCAAACTGAACGGTTTTTGGCCGGTGAGCTGCCAGAAGATCAGTTTTTGCCCCTGCGTTTGCAGAATGGCCTTTATATCCAACGTTATGCGCCGATGTTGCGTATTGCTATTCCTTACGGCCTGCTAGCCAGTTACCAATTGCGTAAATTGGCAGAGATTACTCGCAAATATGACAGAGGCTATGGGCACTTCACGACCCGTACCAATATCCAGTTGAATTGGCCAAAGTTAGAGGAAGTTCCAGATATATTGGCAGAACTGGCATCGGTACAGATGCACGCCATTCAAACGTCGGGCAACTGTATTCGTAATACCACCACTGATCCTTACGCTGGTATTCATCAAGAAGAGATTGCAGATCCACGTCCCTATTGTGAAATTATTCGTCAGTGGTCAACCTTTCATCCTGAGTTTGCCTTTTTGCCGCGTAAATTTAAGATTGCTGTTATTGGTACAGCCAATGACCGCGCGGCGACGCAAGTGCATGATGTGGGACTACACCTAAAAACCAATGAAGCAGGCGAGATTGGTTTTGAAGTATTGGTTGGCGGTGGTCTTGGTCGTACACCAGTGATTGGTAAAGTGATTAACGAATTCTTACCGCGTCAGCATCTGCTCAGTTATCTAGATGCTATCTTGCGTGTTTATAACCTGCATGGTCGCCGCGATAATAAATTTAAAGCCCGTATTAAAATATTGGTGGAGAGCATGGGCGGACCTGCCTTTGCCAAATTAGTCGATGCAGAGTGGGAAGCGCATACCAAAGATGGTGCGCTGACCTTAACAGACGAAAATTTTGCCACTGCCAGCAGTTTCTTTAGCGAGCCTGATTATGTTGCCTTCGACGCTCTGCAAGCACAGTCTGATTTGCAGCAGCAACTCAATGCCGATAAAGACTTTGCCAATTGGTACAATCAAAATACGGTCGCGCATAAAGTGTCGGGCTACCGTGCCGTTGTTATTTCGTTAAAAGCAGGGTTGGTCGACGGAAGCTATGTGCCTTCGGGCGATGTCAACGAGCAGCAAATGGATGCCCTCGCTGACTTATCAGATAAATATAGCTTTGGGGAGTTACGCGGTACTTATCAGCAGAATTTAGTGTTTGCTGACGTGCAAACCAATCATTTGTATGAGCTATGGCAACAGTTGACTGAGCTTAATTTAGCGCGTGCCAATATAAACACCTTAACAGACATGATTGTCTGCCCAGGTTGGGATTATTGCTCGCTTGCCAATGCCACGACTTACAATATCGCTGAGCAAATCGAGAAACAGTTTGATGATCTCGACTACCTTTATGACTTGGGTGAGATTCGTCTAAACATGTCCGGCTGTATGAACGCTTGTGCGCACCATCACACGGGTGATATCGGTATCCTTGGTGTCGATAAAAAAGGCGAACACTGGTATCAGATTAGTTTGGGTGGTAACTCAAGCAGTGATGCCAAAATCGGCAAGATATTGGGCAAAGCAGTGCCAGCTGATGATGTCGCTACTACCCTACAAAAGATTTTGGACGTTTATTTAGAGCTGCGTGCTAGTAATGACAATGACGTAGAACTCTTTACTGATTTGGTCGATCGCGTCGGTATCGCTCCATTTAAGGAGAAGGTCTATGGGTAATCATCATGTACTAAATAGTGATGGTGTCGATATCAGTCAGACTGATACTTGGCATGCGCTTACCACCAATGAGATACCAGATGGTATCGCTCTCACAGAGATATCGCTGCTCGAGACCTTACAAAAGCAAGAGAAGCTCGATGTCGTCCTACCACTTGCAGACTTACTGGATGCTAAAGGCACGCTCGCTGGCGGACTATTGCAGCAAGTATATGAGCTGTTGGGCGAGCATACTAGCCGTCTTGGTGTTTGGATTACCTCAGACACCGATACTGATGCGCTGGCAGGATTGACAGACTTTTTGTTAAAGCAAGATTTGATTGTGATTCATGTACCAGCCTTTACTGATGGGCGTGGTTTTAGTTTCGCGCAAACATTGCGTCAGCTCGGTTTTCAAGGCGAGATTCGTATGGCAGGCAAGTTTGGCCGTGACCAAATTGCGTATCTACTGCGCGCGGGTGCCGACACTTTTGTACTTAGCGAGCACGATATGCAGTCTATCTCTGACATCAGTCAAGCGTTCAATGCGCTTGCTAGCAGTTATGATGGTCGCAACGCTGCCGACTTGCCGATGTTTTCAGGCGCTTAATATTACTATTCAGTAGCCGTTATTTACTTTTAAATATTTTGTTTATTTAACCATTTTTTATATTAACAACAATTAAGGAACGTATTATGAGTCAATTACACCCAAATCTAGACCTTGACCAAGCCAACCAAGCGCTACAAGGTAAATCACCAGAAGAAATCGTAGCATGGGCATTGCAGCAAGCTAAAAACCCAATTATCACGACGAACTTCCGTCCTTATGAATCTGCTATTTTGCATTTAGTCGCCAAGCAACGTCCTGATATTACCGTATTATGGGTAGATTCTGGTTATAACACCGATGCCACTTATCGTTTTGCTAATAAAGTCATCAAAGATTTAGGTCTAAATGTCATTACGTATATCCCTAAACAAACGGCTGCCCATCGTGACGCCACTATGAATGGCATTCCGGGGATTGATAATCCACAGCATGACGAATTCACTGAACAAGTGAAGCTTGAGCCGTTCCGCCGTGCACTAGATGAGCTAAAGCCTGACGTTTGGTTCAATGCCATTCGTAAAGATCAAACCGAATTCCGCCAAGGCCTTGATGTGTTAAGTCTATCAAAAGATGGCGTGCTGAAAGTAGCACCGTTGTTTGAAAAAACAGATGCAGACTTGGATGTTTATTTAGACGAGCACAAACTACCTAACGAGCATGACTACTTTGATCCAACGAAAGTAGAAGAGAGCCGTGAGTGTGGCTTGCATACGCAGCTGTAATATCGACTGATTTTAGTTAAGCAAAAGCCCTCTCATAAACGAGAGGGCTTTTTACATTCTGTATGGCTATTCCTTTTTCAATTAAAAACCACCTTTAACATGTCAAAAACGAATATACTAATGCCAATACACTAAGTGAGACGTCGCACGCGATACCTCATAATGGGGTATATTTTACATTGAATAAATTGCTGGTGATGCTATGAACACCTTTCCACTATTTTTTAAATTAGAAGACCGCAAAGTGCTGATCGTCGGTGGCGGCGATGTGGCGCTACGTAAGGCTGACTTGCTCAGCCGTGCTGGGGCTTGTATCACGGTACTGGCACCAACCATTATGGCTGAGATACAAGCATTGCTATCTGATAGCAAGCACCAACTCATCTATGAAAACTATCATAAAACCTATATGACAGGCGCGCGTGTCATCATCGCGGCGACAGATGACGAAACGCTCAATCATCAAATTCATGCCGATGCTACCGAGATTAATATTCCCGTAAACGTGGTCGATACCCCGCCTTTGTGTGATTTTATTTTTCCTGCCATCGTCGATCGCAATCCCATTGTGATAGGTATTTCTTCGAATGGTAAAGCGCCCGTACTGGCACGTCTGTTGCGTGCACGTCTTGAGACCTTAATACCTCAAGGCTACGGTAAACTTGCCAAGCTGGCAGGTGATTTCCGTGCTGAGGTAAAAAGCAAAATCCCAACCTTAACAGGTCGTCGGCAGTTTTGGGAGCGTGCTTTTGAAGGTCAAGTCAGTGAGCTGATGTTTGCGGGTAATGAAACCCAAGCGGCCGCCCAATTACAAGCCGACTTGGACGAGACGGCTGCCAAAATTGATAGAACCAGCAATGCAGACACTCAAATTCCACAAACAGCGATATCAGTGACTGATTCAAAAGATCAGCCACAACAACACCCTGAACATTCAGCTGCATCGTCTGAGCAAACGCCTATCGGTGAAGTCTATATCGTCGGTGCAGGCCCGGGTGATCCAGAGCTGCTTACGTTTAAAGCGCTACGTTTAATGCAGCAAGCCGATATTGTCTATTATGATGCGCTGGTATCACCGCAAGTATTGGATCTATGTCGCCGTGATGCCGATAAAGTATTTGTCGGTAAAAAACGTAGCAACCACGCCGTCGCTCAGCTTGGTATCAATGAGCTGTTGGTCAATAGTGCGAAAGAAGGTCGCCGTGTGGTACGGCTAAAAGGCGGTGATCCCTTTATCTTTGGACGTGGTGGTGAAGAAATTGAAAGCCTGCGCGCCCATGGCGTCCCGTATCAAGTCGTCCCCGGTATTACCGCTGCCAATGCTGCCGCAAGTTACGCTGGTATTCCGCTTACCCACCGTGATCACTCGCAGTCAGTACGTTTTGTCACTGGCTTCTTAAAGGCTGGCGCGCCCAATAGCAACTTTAGGAGCTTTTTGAATACGGATGAAACCGTGGTGTTTTATATGGGTCTGCATTCGCTGCCGCGTCTGACTGAAGGCTTAATCGAAGCAGGACGTAATGCCGATACACCAATCGCTATTATCTCTAATGCCAGTATGCCAAACCAGCAGGTATTGACAGGGACGCTAACAACTATTGTCGCCCAACAAGAAAAAGCGCAACTGCCAACGCCAGCCTTACTAATCATGGGTGATGTGGTCGCACTACATCATAATTTGGCTTGGTATAACTTACAGAATCAGCAGCACAATCAAAACGTCAGTGACACCGCAAATAATTGGTTGCGTGGCGGTACAGCTGCGACACCTAAAGAAACAAGCTTGCAGCAGCAAGCACATGCCCTATCAATGGTGGCCAATCTAGCAACGCAGCAAGAAGATGGACTCGAGAAACTGGTTATTGATTAGTGACTCTCCTCAACTTAATCGATAGCCACCTAAAGGGGCTATAACCATAAAGAAACCCTATCAGTAATATTTGGTAGGGTTTTATTTTGGCAGCAGAGCAAACAGCAATAATTCTTGCTAGAATGAAGGCTTTCTACTAAAAATCTTTAAGCTCAACTATGTCCACACTTGCCGATACCAAATCTATGCCTATTAAACCTCTCACTATACTCCATACCTCTGATTGGCATTTGGGACGACGGCTTTATGGTCGCATGCGTTATGAGGAATTTGAGGCATTTTTAAGCTGGCTTGAAGAGACGATTAGCGCGCAAAAAGTCGATGTATTAATCGTTGCTGGTGATATCTTTGATACCATGACGCCAAGTAATAGAGCCCAAGCATTGTATTTTGAGTTTTTGGGTAGAGTGTCAAAATCCTGCTGTCAGCACGTAGTGATAGTCGCGGGCAATCACGACTCCCCTACTTTTTTAGATGCACCCAGTCAGGTGCTTAAGTTTTTAAACGTCCATGTGATTGGTACGGCCTGTGACGACTTAACCGACGAAGTATTAGTTTTGAATGACATAGATGGTACATCTCATTGTATTATCGCCGCTGTCCCTTATTTGCGCGACCGCGATGTGCGTAGCAGTAGTGCTGGCGAGTCAGCAGATAGCAAAGACGCAAACGTTATCAAAGGCATTCGCGCCCATTATGATGAAGTCGCTAGCATTGCCAAAGCTCAGCAGGCTAAATTAGCCGAAGCAAACCAACGTCACATTCCTATCATCGCGACAGGGCATTTATTCGCGGCTGGTGGCACTACTACTGATGATGATGGCGTACGTGAGCTGTATGTGGGAAGCTTGGGCAAAATATCCGCCGATATGTTCGATGAATGCTTTGATTATGTCGCACTTGGTCACTTGCATGTGCCGCAGCGTGTCGGTGGTCGTGAGAGTATTCGCTATTCAGGCTCGCCTATCGCGATGGGATTTGGAGAAGCTCGCCAGCAAAAACAGGTGTTGTTGGTAAAATTTGGCGAAGCTTCAAAGCAAGTTACTGATGAGATGTCACCGTCAAAGGCAATTGATGAAGTTATAAGTTTTCAGGCGATAGAAACGGTAGTGCCTATCGAGAAATCCGTAGAGAAACTTTCTAAAAAAGTCGCCGCTCAAGCAACTGAATTTATGGACGACTTGTTTGGCTTTGGTGACTCGGCAGACAGCGAAGCGATTATACCAAACGCCTTTGACGACTCAATTTCTAGTCAAGTAAACGCTATACAGAGTAACCACTCTACAAATAATTCCACAAATAACTCCATATTAGTCTCTAACCTACTACATTATGACGAATCACGTCAGATGCAGGTCATCTCTCTACCCATCCCAAAATTTCAAAAGTTATCACAAGTCTCAGGTGATCTGGACGCTATTCAGCAGACTATCGATAAAACCATTCAGTCTCTCGATGCAACAGAGTCCGTTTGGCTGGAAGTTATTTATACAGGTAATGAAGTGGTCAGTGAGCTGCGCGATCATATTCAATCGATGGTAGATGGCTCGTCCTGTGAGGTGTTAAAAATAAAAAATACTCATACTTATAATAAAGTCCTCAATCAACAGCAGATCTCTGAGACGCTCCAAGATTTAAATGAGCAAGAGGTATTTGAGCGTTGCTTAGTCGCACATAGTGTCCCTGATGAGCAAAAATCAATCTTGCGTGATGCTTATGAGCAAATCGTTTATAACCTTCGTCATGAAGACACTCAGGCCGAATAATAGCAGCTTATTATAGAGGCAATTAATAGCTTCTTAATTTCTCACTACTGTTTCTCATCACTGCCATTTTCTCACTACTCTATATAAAAATAAGACCTGCCCATGCGACTGATTGAACTGCGACTCAAAAACCTGAACTCCCTAAAAGGCGAATGGCACATTGACTTTAGTGACCCCGCTTTTCTTAATGAAGGTATCTTTGCCATTACTGGGCAAACGGGCGCTGGCAAGACGACCATCTTGGATGCGATTTGCTTAGCACTATATAGCCAAACGCCAAGATTGGGTGATATTACAGGTTCGACAAACGAGATCATGACTCAGGGTACAGGTGAATGCTCGGCTGAAGTCATCATCGAGATTGACTCAACACGCTATCAATGCTCGTGGTATCAACATCGTGCTCACAAAAAAGCCAAAGGCAACTTATTGCCGATCAAGCATGAAATCAGCGCGGTCGAAACTGGCAAGATTTTAGAAGAAAAAAAATCTAAAACATCGGTCTATATCCAAGACCTTATCGGCATGGACTTTAGTCAATTTACCCGATCTATTATGCTGGCACAGGGCAGTTTTGCGGCGTTTTTAAAGTCTGATATTGGTGATAGAGCCGCCATTTTAGAGAAAATAACGGGCACTGCCATCTATGCCAAAATATCATTAAATGTGCATGAAAAGAAACGCTCTGAAGAAGAGGTGCTAAGCAATCTCCAAGCAGGCGTCAACAGCTTGTCTTTACTAAGTATCGAAGATGAACAACTGCTGATTGCAGCGTTAAAAGATCTTAATCAACAGCAAAGCACACAACGAAAAACCTTTAAAACACTAAGCGAGCAACTACAGTGGCTAGACAACGTTCAGCAGTTACAGCAGAGTCTGTCTGTTTATCAAACTGAATTTGCAACAGCGCAGCAGGCACAGCAAGACTTCGCTCCTGAAGCGCTGCGCTTAGACATTGCCAGCAAAGCATTGGAGATTGATAGCCAATTTCGAGAGCTGAGTCATAGCCGTGACACGGTTAAACGGCTAGGTATTGAACAACAGGAACTGCTTGATAAGCTTCCAGTACAGCAAGAAGCACTGACCCAGACTGCGACTCAGTTAGACGATGCCAACACTGTTGAAAAGCAAGCCACAGAACGCCTTCAAACGACTTTACCAGTCATTGCCAAGACGCGTGACTTGGATGCCGATATAAAACAGTTATCACAGTCTCTAGTAGACGATAATCAGCGTAAAGATGTACTAGCAAGTAATGCTCACAAATTACGTCAAGAAATCGCTAACCACAAACAAACAGAGCAAGTGACCAAAACTCAGCTTAGCACTATAGAAAAGTGTTTTAATGACAACCAAGAATTAAACGACCTCGATACGGATATAGCAACCTTTGATAATAGCTGTAGTCGATTGAAGGGGCTGCTACAAGACAATGTCCACTTAACAGAAAACAGTCTTGCGCTTAATCATCAATCCAAACAACTCAAGGCTGAATGTGATCAGTTATCTGAGCGACAATCCGCGGATAAACTGAAGGTAGTAAAACAACGTGAGCAATTGACCCACTTGCAACAGCAACAATCGGCACTGCTCCAAAATCAATCAATCGCTAGTATGCGTAGCGAACAAGAGCAAATTGATCACATTAGCAATCAAATTTCGCAAGCCAGCTTTAAGATAAAGCAGTTGTCCGAGATTGTTGGCCAAATCACGAAGACCACTCTCTCGCTACCGACGCTAAATAATGAGTTAACAACATTAGAAGGTTTGCTGGCTAGCCATCAATCAGACATTCAAGATGCCAAAATCAAACGACAAGAAAAGCTGACACATTTAACCCTACTACAAAAAGTCGCTAAGCTTGAAGACTATATAACAGAACTAGAGGATGGGTTGCCCTGCCCGCTTTGCGGTGCACATGAGCACCCTTACGGCAAACAGCATCCATTATTAGACAATAATTATACTAACGACACTAGCAACCAAAATCAACCGTCTCAAATAAACCAAACCCAGCAGCAACTGGCTGAATTAGAAACCCGTATCGAGAGTCTTGAGCAGGCTTTATCGGGCTACCATATCGAATATGCCACAAAGCAAGAAACGCTTAACAACCAGCAGCAGCAACTAGCACCACTACAACAACAATCCAAAACCTTAGGCAGTGATATTCAGGGTTACATATCGTCGCTGTTGAATACCGACCATCGTTATTCTGAGTCGATTGCAGCCATTATCAAGCCATTGGCGCAAATGAGTGACGGCATTAATACCGATATTTCGGATGTTGAGCAGTGCGTATTTTTATTAGATACCGTTAAACAGCAGCTTATTGAACAAAAGCAGTCCATTAAGATGACATTGCTTCATTATGACGAGCTGACTGAGAATGCATCCAAGCTCCGTACTGCTATCGAACATGATGAAAAACAGCAGCAGGCACTGATTAGCAATATCAATAACTTAACAACTGACATCACGCTGCACTCGCAGAAAATTGAAGGTATCGGCGGTAGAATTTTGGCTAACTTCTCTGAGCTAGCGCCCGCTGTGACAACAATTTCATCTTTAGTGCGCAAATACCCTGTAGATAAATATAAGAATGATTTCAATATCGATTTTGAGCCAACAATCATTCAAGACGTACTTGGGCAACTGGATAACAGTATCGATCAGCACACTGTGCTCGATAACGCAGACTATGACCGTCATATTGATGTATTGCGTCAACAGCGTAGTGCGCTTAATCAGTTAAAACAAAGATTTAATGAGAATAAAAATAGCCAACAGCAGCTCACCAATACGTTAAGCAGCTTGGCTGCGCAGATTGAGACTAAGCAAGATCAGCTTACCAACGACGAAGTAGCTTTCGCAAAACTAACAAACTTCATTGCCAATAAAACCAATGATATTGAACAACTAAACCACTCTAGAATAGAAATTTTTTCAGGTAAAAACCCAAACCACGAAGAGACGCAATTACGCAGTACTGTTGATGAGGCTAAAGCCAAGCAAGTAGTAGCACAAAGGCGGTTAGATTCGGTTCAGCAAGCATTAGAACAATTAACGACTAGAAAGCAACAGCTAGAAATGGAGCTACAGTCTGCAACTGTCATGATGGGTAGTAAGCAACAAACCTTTACTGATTCACTCGCAGAGTCGCAGTTCGCGGATGAGTCAGAATTTATCAATGCACGCCTGCCTAAAGAAGAGCGAGAAGCCCTACAGGTACGCAAATTGGCGATTGATAATGCGTTATATCAAGCTAAGTTACAGTTGGATGTCACTCAGCAAGCGTTAGAGCAAAAGCTTGCCACCCCTATGACAGAACAAAGCCGAGACACACTTGCTGAGCAGCATCACCATATTCAGACGGAGATTGATCAGTTAAGTCAAAAAATCGGGGCTATTGATCAAAAGCTCACAGACAATCACAACCAAAAAGGACAACAAGTGGCTCAGCTTGTTGCTATCAATGCACAAAAACAAAAGCTGCAAGTTTGGCAACAGCTCCACATTTTAATTGGTTCGGCTGATGGCAAAAAATACCGTACCTTTGCCCAAGGCTTAACGTTTGAGGTCATGATTAGCCATGCCAATAGCCAATTACAAAAGATGAGTGATCGCTATTTGCTGATTCATGACGATAACAACCCGCTTGAGCTAAATGTCATCGATAACTACCAAGGTGGTGATATTCGCAGTACTAAAAATCTATCCGGCGGTGAAGGTTTTATTATTAGCTTGGCACTCGCACTAGGACTATCACAAATGGCCAGTCACAATATTCGCGTCGACTCGCTGTTTTTGGATGAGGGTTTTGGGACACTTGATGAAGAGTCACTTGATATTGCACTCGATACCTTAACCAGCCTACAACAAGAAGGTAAATTAATTGGTATTATCTCGCATGTACAGGCATTAAAAGATCGTATTCTCACTCAAATTAAAGTTGAGAAAATTTCAGGAGGATTCAGTCAGATATCGGGTCAAGGTTGTCAGAAGGTGGTCAATGTTACTAACGGAAAAGCCTTGTGAGTTAAGGCGGTGGCACTTTACCCAATTAATGTCGTACTATAGTTTATTGCTTGACCAACCTTGTACTATAGTTAATTCAAAATAAAAGAGATACATACTTATTAGATAATATTATGTTGTAATTGATTACAAAAGGTTTGGGCTTATTATGCTGTGTAATAATCATTTAAAACAATTAGATTTTCAAGATATCGTGGTTTTTCTTAATTTAATGGAACTCAGAAGTGCAAAGAAAACAGCTGAATTAATGAACGTTAGTCAACCTACTATCAGCTACTGTCTAAAAAAACTAAGAGAATGCTTCGACGATATATTGTTTATACCAACTGATGGCAGTATGAGCCCT
This sequence comes from Psychrobacter sp. PAMC 21119, assembly GCF_000247495.1. Lineage (NCBI taxonomy): Bacteria > Pseudomonadati > Pseudomonadota > Gammaproteobacteria > Moraxellales > Moraxellaceae > Psychrobacter > Psychrobacter sp. PAMC 21119. The sequence goes on from NZ_AHVZ01000011.1 coordinate 262,733, forward strand.
AGTAAAAAGGCTGAAAGAATAACTCCGTACATGCGAATGACAGTTGAATCAATAAACCAATGTGTAGATTCAGTTGAAAGCATACCTTTCGAACAAAAAGTATGGCGTATATGCGCCCCAGAATATTTCGAATTGTGTTTGATACCAAATATTTTAAGTTCTATCAATCAAAAATATTCCAATATTTCTTTAGAGGTACAACGCTTAGGGCAAGATTTACCCTTAGATAAGTTAGTAGTTGGTGATATAGATATAGCAATAGGTTTTGGTCCTGGATATCATCAACTACATCCAAACTTAAACTGGAAGTCTCTCGTTAGCGATGATTTTTGTTGCCTTACAACTTACCAAGGAGCTGATCCTGACATAAATGGTTATATGGATATAGATTTTTTCTGTGATTCACCACATGTATTCCCTACACCGTGGATATCAGAAAAAAACATGGTAGATGGGTGGTTAGATAAAATAGGAAAAAAAAGGATGGTTCTGGCTAGGACTAATAGTTATCAGTCATGTATCAATATTATTGACCAAATCCCAGCTACATTATGCTTACCAAGAAAGCTTGTGCCACTACTTAATATACCTGAGAATGTTAATATTCTCCGCCCACCTCTAGGTTTCCCTAGTTTTACTTTGGATATGGTTTGGTCTAGAGGAAGGTCTGAAAGTCCCGATATAAAAGAACTAAAAAAATTAATAATTGGCAATAAGTAAGTAAATATCAGCGGGTATTCAAATAAATTTCACAGTATTGTTCGCAATAAATACTATAGTTGTCAAGATACTCCTTAAATTATAAGGTTTAAAGACAAGCTTGTGTACTATTTATTCTATTGTGATGAACAACTAAATTCATAAAAAAATAATATTTTTTGACTTGAAGAACATCTCACTCTGCTGAAGTTAAATGCTTGTTAAAAGTATGCGGTTTTATATATTGTTAATAATTTCAGGTGTAAACATATACATATTATCAATCTTACTGAACGTTCTTTTAATTGTTCTCTACTTCTCTCTTACTATATCTTGTGCCTCCAGAACAGCCTCCTAAGCTATTTTCTAGCGTTCCTCACCATTTAATTCTCGGTATTTTCAAGCATCTTTCGGTATGAGCGTTGTGGGAAAGGCTCGCAACATTGACTTATACTAGCCATCATATTTTTTCATATATTCCGCGAAAGCATAGTTGGTGTGGTGATTTCTTTATTCAGAATGAGATTGTCTATCACTAGGCTTTAGTCGTGTGCGATATATAATATTGAATGCTGAAATTATTAGCTCATTATTGAGAATAATATAACAAGCTAAAGCCAACAATACGACTGTCATAAAAACCTATAAGAACGTTAAAACATCCCTTCCTTTTCAAGCATTGCGATAGCTGTGTATTTCAAGTTATTCATTGGTTGACCAATATCAAAAAATCCTACTGCCTCTCATATCATATAGTTTTGTGCTATCAATATTTTGATGGTTTCGAGTTTGACACTTCTTTTAATGTGAATATAACTTTTGAGTTTTGTCCAATTTTATCGTGCAATTGCAACCCCAATCTTCCTCGCTAGAGTCACTTCTTCATTCTAATAATTTAAAAATTAAATCAAGTATTTTAAAATTCAAAAAATGTTGATCTATATGTTTGATACCTTAATTAGGTAACTCAAAAAACTAATTTTACTTAATATATTCGTAAGGAATCTTTGATATGAATACGTCTTCTCCTATACAGAAGCCTTATTATCGACAACCTATCCCATGTTATGGTTTTGAGAGTATTTATGCTGAAACAAAGCCACTCCAGATCACTTATCAGCCCTACAAAAGGTAGGTTATGAGTAAGTCTATATACAACAGATGGCTATTAGCTATTATTACTATAATTATTGGCCTTAATCTTAGACCAATCATGGCATCTATCTCTCCAATTGTTCCTGTTTTACAAAATGCTATAGGAATTAATAACCAAACTGCTGGATTGTTAACAACATTACCCGTGGCAATGATGGGTTGTTTTGCGCTTCTAGGCTCCAGATTTCAGGCTAGAGTAGATGAATATGAAGGTGTGTTGTTTGGGTTGTTGGCCATAGCGGTTTCCTGCGGCTCTCGATTATTTATTCATTCTACACTTCCAATTCTTGTCACTTCTATTGTTGGAGGGGTGGGCATAGCGATAATTCAAACTTTGATGCCTGCGTATTTAAAGAGAGTTACCACAAATAATGCAAGTATCTACATGGGGTTGTTTACAACAGGAATTATGGGAGGAGCGGCTATCTCAGCTGCTTCATCCTCGCCTTTAGAAGAGGTGTTTGGATGGAACTTTGCGTTATCTGTTATGGCTATTCCTGCTTTGTTTGCAATTATATTTTGCTTTTTTGGTATGCAGCGTTTCAAAAGTAACAGTAAAGGATATTTACCACTACCTTTAGGTTCTAAGAACGCATGGTTGCTTATGCTTTTCTTCGGTATAGGAACAGGGGCCTACACTTTAGTATTAGCTTGGTTGCCATTAAATTACACACAATTAGGGTGGAGTAGAAATACGTCCGGGGCTTTATTAAGTATTTTGACAGTCGCAGAGGTAGTGGCGGGTATATTAGTTTCCATTTTTATCAAAAAATTCCCCGATCGCCGTAAGCCTTTATTTACAACTCTGCTACTAATATTAATAGGTTTATTGCTACTGATTTATGTCCCATCAAAACATCCATTACTAACTGTCATAACTTTAGGTCTAGGTATTGGTGCTTTATTCCCATTGTCTTTAATAGTAGCGCTAGACTATTCCTCAGACTCTAAACAAGCAGTCTCTCTTTTAGCTTTTGTTCAAGGTGGTGGATATCTAATCGCTTCAACATTTCCCTTTATGGCTGGCGCTTTAATTGATGCATCCAGTAACTTAACCAATGCATGGATAGGGATGATTGTTGGAGTTTTACTTTTATTGGGTATATGTATGAAATTCTCCCCAAAAGGCTTCTCAATCCAATATTAGCATTTAGATAGTTGCATTTATCAAGTGAATACTCATCAAAAAAAATAATGAACATCTAAAAATAAAGAGCTATTTTAAATATTTAAGGGGTTGGTTAATGAAAAAAGATATACGTTATGAAAACTTTATAATTTTCTTAGCACCATTTATTAATAGCTTGGGAGGGATTGCAATTGATCTCTATGCTCCAAGCTTACCTTCTATAGGTGCTGAATTTTCAGCTTCACCATCAATGATGCAGTATACAATCACTATTACATTGGTTTTCTATGCCATAGGGCAGATTTTCTTTGGAGTAATGGCAGATGCTATAGGTCGAAAATCTGCGGTTGTTTTGGGTCTTTCTATCTTCATAGGAGGCAGTGTTTTAGCTACTACTTCGTCATCAATTGGCATGTTGCTGTGCGCTCGTGCTCTTCAAGGATTCTCTATCGGTGCTTGTCAAGTTGTTGCAAGAGCGTTATTGGTTGATAATATAAAAGGAACTAGATTTGTAATTGCAATTACGTACTTGAGTTTGGCTTTCGGTTTAGGGCCTGTAATATCACCTTATATAGGGGGTTTGATCGAAGATAACTTTGGATGGCGATATAATTTTGTTTTATATGCAGCTTATGGCATTGTCATATTATGCCTGGTTTTGTGGAAACTCAAAGAGTCGTTACCTACAAGTGAAAGACGGAAAGTAACTGACATAATTTCAGGTTTTAAACCCATCTTATTCGATTCTTGCTTTATGACAGCAGTTTTGGTACTTGGATCAAGTTTCTCAGCATTCTTACTTTGGAACGTTGTAGGACCGTATATTATACAAAATACTTTAAACCAGTCCGCTCAATATTTCGGAACAACAGCCTTATTTGTGGGGTTGGCATACTTAACAGGAACACTTTCAAATAGATTTCTAATAAGTCATTTTCAATCTAATAAATTAATGATTTTTGGAGGTGGAGTGTTTCTTCTTGGTATTGTAGTCATTGCAATGAGTCCTAAAGAAGTATCTTTAATTCACCTTCTAGGTGGGATTATTATCATTGCGTTCTCCCAAGGTCTTATATTTTCTAACGCTTTGAGTGTTTCAATGTCGTTATTCAAAGACCGTGCAGGGGCAGCAGCTAGCCTTCAGGGTTGTCTGATGATTGCTTTTGGAGCTGTAGTCACAGGGGTTGTAAGCTCCTTGAACATCAATACTAATACTTCAATTGCTAGCGTATTCTTCTTTTTATTCATAATTTACTGCATCTCAATGCTGCACTTGAATAAAACACATTTTCAAGGTGCCAAAGGTGAGTTTTAATTCATAGCCAAATAATAAAAAACCACCGTTAATGAATAACGGTGGTTTTTTACGATCAATTATTTTAATAGCAACTGTTTTGCTAGTTGCTATTCTAGCTACTTTGTCACTAAGCCGCTCAGCTCACTCATGAGCACAGATAGCGTTGACAGACTGATTTGAATCTCATCATTACTATCGAGCTTATGCATCTCTGTCGTTATCAATTCGAGCTGGTTTTGATGACGAGACTTCCATTCACTAAATGCTTGTTTTGCATCTGGTTTTGAGAGAACAGCATCCATCAATAGACGCAAGCTGCGTGATAATTCGTTCGCTAAGGCATGACGTGCACGGCGATCCCAATAGCCTTGTTGCGGTAAAGTCGCGATGTTATCCGTCATCCAATCGAGCTGCAAGACTTGATAGGCTTCAAAGTATAGAGTCGCAATCTCATCGACAGGACGTTCATACTGCTCGGCAAGTAACGCCGCATCTAGCGCATCGACATGGTAAGGCAGCATAGCAAACAAGGTGGCATCACTATCGGACAGGTCTTTTTGCATTAGGCTATGAGTGTCTTCTTCTAAGTACTCTGCAAATTGCTGCTCAATGAACCCGCCTGATTTGGTTAATTTCTCAACACTATCCCTAAAGCGGCTGATCATATCAGCGACTTGCAAGTTTTGCCCAAAGGTATTGATAAACCAAACCACACCGCGCTCGAGCGCATCACGTAGACGTAGCTCAAGGTTAAGCAATAATGTCGCATCGACTTTATTGTCTAACGACTCAAGCGTGTTCCAAGCTTTTGATACATTAAAGACATCACGGCTAATCGCGTATCCACGGATGATGGTCGCTAGAGATTGGTCTGTTTCTTCATAGAGACGGAACAATGCTTCGATACCCAAACGGTTGACCACACTATTGGTCATATAAGTACTAATAATCTCACGATGCAAACGATGCTCAGTCATCTCATCAAAGAACCGCGTAGCCAGCTCATCTGGGAAGTACTTGCGCAGCTCATTGATGAAATACGGGTCATCTGGCAAGTCAGATAGCAACAAGTTGTCGTAAACCCACATTTTGCCATATGCCATGACCACGGCAAGCTCAGGAGGGGTCAAACCCGCATCTGATTTTTGACGCTTGGCAATCTCTTCGTCTGATGGCAAGTACTCAATAGCACGGTCAAGACGCCCTTCACCTTCTAGCATCTGGATAAAGCGCTGATGATCGCTTAAGTTGGCAGCGGCACGAATATGGCTTAGCTCAATCGCTTGCGGTTGTAGATAGTTCTGGCGTAGCACCAATTCTGCCACATTATCAGTCATACTTTCTAACAGCTCATTACGCTGTTTTAAAGTCATATCGCCTTGTTCGACTACTTTGCCGAGTAGGATTTTGATATTGACTTCATGATCTGAGCAGTTCACGCCGCCTGAGTTATCGATGGCATCGGTATAAATGCGCCCACCCGTTTGTGCGTATTCGATACGCCCTTGCTGGGTGAAGCCCAGATTACCCCCTTCTCCAATCACCGCACAGCGCAGCTCATTACCATTGATACGCAGCACATCATTAGCACGGTCACCAACATCGGCATGGCTTTCGCTTTCACTTTTTACATAAGTACCGATACCACCGTTCCAAATGAGGTCGACCGGTGACTTCATCAAGGCGCTAATGAGATCGTTAGGGGCTAAGTTGTCTTCGCTAATATCGAAGAGCTCTTTCATTTCAGCACTGATAGCGATACTTTTATCTTGACGTGAGAATATACCACCACCTTGACTGATTAATGATTTTTCATAATCAGCCCACGATGAGCGTGGCAATTCAAACAAACGTGCGCGCTCGGCATATGAGGCAGCAGTGTCTGGATTAGGGTCAATAAAGACATGCAGATGGTTAAAAGCAGCGACCAGCTTGGTATGGGTTGAGAGCAGCATACCATTACCAAATACATCACCACTCATGTCACCGATGCCGACCACAGTGAAGTCGTCACGGTTTTGAATGTCCATGCCGCGCATACGGAAGTGACGTTTAACCGACTCCCAACCACCGCGAGCGGTGATACCCATGGCTTTGTGATCATAACCGACCGAGCCGCCTGAGGCAAAGGCATCATCGAGCCAGAAGTTGTATTCGGCAGACAAGGCGTTGGCAATATCAGAGAAACTTGCCGTGCCTTTATCGGCTGCAACAACTAAGTATGGATCGTCTTCATCATGACGTACCGTATCGGCTGGCGGGACAATTTTTCCATCCACAATATTATCCGTGACATCGAGCATACCGCGTAAGAACGTCTGATAACAGGCGATACCTTCGGCTTGGAATGCTTCGCGTCCATCTGCCATAGATTTGGTCTTGACGATAAAGCCGCCTTTTGAACCGACAGGAACAATAACCGCGTTTTTGACCATTTGCGCTTTGACCAGACCAAGTACTTCGGTACGGAAATCTTCCATACGATCTGACCAACGTAGACCACCACGGGCGACTTTACCACCGCGTAGATGTACGGCTTCAACGCGTGGCGAGTAGACAAATATCTCAAACATTGGCTTAGGCTTGGGCAAGTTTGGAATATCTGCTGCCAAAAACTTAAACGATAGGCGGTCTTTACGTACACCTTCACTGTCTCTCTGATAAAAGTTGGTACGCACCATCGCATTGATTAAATCTAAATACCAACGCAAGATACGATCTTCATCCAAGCTATCGACGTCTATCAATGCTGCTGTAATTTGCTCTTGAATCTGCGTGGTTTTTTCTTGGCGCTCATCTTCACTATATTTAGGATTCATGCGTGCATCGAACAAGCTGCTTAATGCCACGCTAATGTCGCTGTTTTTGACCACAGTCTGCTGAATATAAGCACTAGAGAATGGTGCACGGGCTTGCATCATGTAGCGCTGCAAGGCACGGAGCACAACCACATCATGAGTATCTAACTTGGTAATTAATACCAGCTCGTTAAAAGAGTCACTCTCAACACGTCCTGCCCAAATCTGCTTGAGGCTCTCTTCAAATTGATTGCGCACCACTTGCATATTGACCGTATCGACATGTTCCAAGGTGAGCTCATACTCTTGCATCCAAATAGGCTTCTCAGGCAAGTCAAACTCATAGGTTTGCGCTGAAATCACCGAGACACCAAAGTTTTCAAGAATGGGCAATACTTTTGACAAGATGACTGGTTGCTCACGACCATAGAGCTTCAGGTGCAACTGATTACTCGCGTCACCTGTTGACTGATACAAGTGCCAAATCATTGGCTGAACGTCGGTTAACCCAGCCAGACGCTTGACATCTTCGACGGCAGTACGAGCATCAAAGCGCTCTTGGTAAGCGGCAGGTATATAGTTTAAAAAACGACGATTGAGTGCATTGGCTTGTTGTTCACCCACATTATCGAGTAGCATTTTTTGATAATGATCACCCCATGACTGCATGAGTGCCGATAGCTTTTCTTCTAGAGCTGCCGTATTCACTTCATTAACTTGACCGGGCACGGTGCGTACATGGACATGCACACGAGCGTGGGCAGATTCATTAAACTCAGTGGTAAAGCCAGATGACGTGCCACCGTAAGCATCTTTCAAGACATTTTGTACTTTAATGCGCAATTCAGTGTTGAATTTATCACGGGGAATATAGACCAAGCAGGAAACAAAACGCTGATAATGGTCGATGCGGCTGAATAGACGTAGGCTCTTTTTGTCTTGTAATTGGCTGATGCCAGAGACAATTGGATATAACTCTTCGACGCTGGCTTGAAACAGATCATCACGTGGCAAGGTATTGATGACGTGCATCATCTTATGGTGTGCATGACCATCTCGTGGCAGATACGCCATTGCCATGATTTTATTGGCTTTTTCGCGTAGTAATGGTATTTGCTGAACGGTCAGCTGATAGGCTTGCGACGTTAGCAAACCAATAAATCGATATTCACCGACCAGTTTACCGTTGTCATCAAACTTATGAATACCCAAAAAGTCCATATATACTGGACGATGCACAGGTGAGACACGGCTTGATTTAGAGAGCATCAATACGCGCGGCTCAGTCAATAGCTGCTTGAGTACTGTTGGCAATTGGCTAAAGCTTTCTGACAGTTTGTCTTCTTCAGCGCCACGTAGCAGACCAAGCCCACTATTACCAATAGCAAATAAATCCAAGTCTGCATTTTTGGCGTTAGTAGCGTCGCTATTGACATCCATCATACTACCGCCTTCTAAGCGGTACTCACGATAGCCTAAAAAGATAAAATGATCGTCTAATATCCAATCCAAAAATGCTTGAATCTCTTTCTGAGAATAGAATACTTCTGGCAGTGGTTTTTTTGACAGTTCAGATTGAATAGAAGTCAGTTTTTCTCTCATTTGCTTCCAATCGCCAACGACCGTATCAAGCGTGTCCACTTTTGCTAATAATAGTTCTTGTAATGCCGCCAATTCTTCGTCGTCTTGATAGGCAATTTCGCAGTGAATCAAAGATAAGTGAGACGTGGCGCTTTCATGCGCGCCTTCAATATGAACGATATTGCCGTCATCATCACGCGCAACACTAATAATGATGTTATACGTGCGATGGACGTCGATACCTTGAGCCTCAAGGCTCATCAAGATTGTGTCTACCAAGAACGGCCTGTCGTAAGCCACTATCTGTATGACTGTGTGTGAGCTGTGGAAATGCTGCTCTTCTGCCTTTGGATTTAAAATGGCGAGTTGTGGTTTTTTGCCATCATAAGATTTCAGTAGCGTAAAATGATGGAGTGCCATGCCAGCTAAATCAGTATTACTTATCGCCTCTGCTGTTTCCTGATGCAGCGGCTGGTAATAACTATGAATAAAATGATCAAATAGCGATTTGTCATTTTGTACATAGTTGGTGGCAATATCGCTTATTTGGCTTATGTGCTCTTTTGCGATACTTAGAGAGTTTGGCATGTTTGCTGTCCTTGTTATAAGTTTAGTACTTCAATTTTCTCTATCTATTTTCACTCATTAATCAATATCAATGACTAGCAACGTTTGAATATAATGAATCTTACCGATGTCAGATGGTAGTACTCTATTCGTGAGCTACCTTGTTATTATTGGCATCCTCTCCTGGTTTTTATTGCCTAACTTTTATAAGAGCAAACGGCTTGCTAGATTTGATACCGTTAATATGTTGAAGTGTAACGCACCTACGCTCATAGCTAAAGCGTACAACATCATTTCATGAATCAGCAACATGCCGATAACCTTTGCTCATGAGACAATGAGGCCTTAATTGTTGGCGAATACTTGCTGGCAAGTGGATACTCATGGTAATCAAGACACTTTTTTTGTTAGAATATGACCGTATCTCTCAGAGTGTATGACTAACTCATTATTAACTTTAATGCTAAGGGCAAAACGTATGATGAATATTTTGGTGATTGGCTCAGGTGGTCGCGAACACGCGCTAGCATGGCAATGTGCAAAAGACGACAATGTCCAACACGTTTACGTCGTGCCAGGCAATGCTGGTACTGCCCTTGAACCTAAATGCCAAAACGTTGTTTTAGAGCCTGCACGCAGTGAGGCGGACGAACACAGTGCTGTCATCGAGTTTTGCCAAAATAACGCTATCGATATGGTCATCGTAGGCCCAGAAGCTCCACTAGTTACAGGTATCGTCGACGCCTGCCGTGCTGCTGGTATTAAGGCTTGGGGACCGACCGCATATTGTGCGCAATTAGAAGGCTCAAAAACCTTTGCCAAAGAATTCATGGCACAGAACAATATTCCAACGGCGGCTTATCAAGGATTTACAGACGCTGATGCTGCCAAAGCCTATATTGATGAGCAAGGTGCGCCTATTGTTATCAAAGCGGATGGTCTAGCTGCTGGTAAAGGCGTCATCGTTGCGGAGACTGTCGAACAAGCACATGATGCAATCGACGATATGCTGGCTGACAATAAGTTTGGCGATGCCGGTAGCCGTGTGGTTATCGAGCAGTTTTTACAAGGTGAAGAAGCCAGCTTTATTTGTATGGTTGATGGCAAGAATATCCTGCCGATGGCAACTAGCCAAGATCATAAGCGCGCTTTTGAAGGCGACACTGGGCCTAACACTGGCGGTATGGGTGCCTATTCTCCTGCACCAGTCGTTACTCAAGAGGTTCATGACAAGGTAATGGCACAAGTTATTCAGCCCGTGGTTGACGCTATGAATGCCGCCGGTCATCCTTATACTGGATTTTTATATGCAGGCCTCATGATTGACAAGGCAGGCGATCCGTATGTCATCGAATTTAACTGCCGTTTTGGTGATCCAGAGACACAGCCTATTTTAATGCGTTTGCAGTCTTCAATGGTAGATTTAGTCGCTCAAGGGCTGGCTGGTCAATTACCAAGTGATGCTCAATGGGATGCGCGCCCTGCCCTTGGTATCGTGGTTGCCTCAAAAGGCTATCCTGAAACTTCTTCAAAAGGTGATGTGATTGCTGGCTTGCCAGAGTTGGATGCCAATAGTGATAATGCGGTTAAAGTCTTTCACGCAGGCACGGCCTTTTCGCATAATAGCAATGCTGATACGGCAAATACGGGTAATAATAAAGAAGTTATTACTAATGGCGGACGAGTATTATGCGTGACGGCATTAGCAGATACTATCTCAGAAGCTCAACAAGCCGCATTGGCAGTAACAGGTGCAATCAGCTTTGATGGGGCGCAGTATCGCCGCGATATCGGTCATCATGCGATTACCCGCGAAGAAGCAAAGGCATAGTTCATTATTAACAAGCTTTCTGACGATGTTTGGCAAAATTTAGCCATTCTAAGACTACTAAAATATATCAATGTGCTAATTAATGACACGCCCTAGTACTATGCTAGGTCGTGTTTTTTGCTGTATCTTTAAATCGATGCAAACTTTTTACTTTATGAAGTCTTTTGTAGCAACAACAGTGGCTAACGTGTGTAAACGTTCGAATCTTACTTTAGCTTACAAAGTAACTGCCAGTAGTCAACTAAGGCTTATAAACCGCCTTCTCTTTATATGATACAATTTTGTACCCGTTTGTACCTGCGCGTCGCATCTCTCTTGTATTGTAGGTTTTGAACCCGCAAATCAATACCAACTGGATGAATGATTATATTTATGGCAAATGATACGTCTAAACCTTCTAATAATAAGCAGTCAATTGACAACTTAAAAACCTCAGGGTTTGAGCGTCGTATGTCGATTGCCAAAACCTCTCTAAATATTGGTCGTCGTTGGGCAGGCAATAGCGTGTCTGGTATGTTTTTGAATAAAGAAGCGCGCACGGCACGTAACCAAGCTTTTATGGAAGCGCAGGCAAATTATGTGGCAGAAGAACTGGGCAAACTGAAAGGCTCAGTAGTAAAAATCGGTCAAATGTTGGCCATTTATGGTGAGCATGTATTGCCGCCTGAGATAACGCGTGCCTTACAAACGCTTAATGATGATACGGCTACCCTATCATGGCCAACCATCGAGCATACCTTGCGTCAACTATTGGGTGACAAACTCAGTGAGCTTGATGTAGATACTATCCCGATTGGTACAGCTTCTCTTGCCCAAGTCCATCGAGCCACGGTGTTAGCGACTGGTGAGCAAGTGGTGTTAAAAATTCAATATCCAGGGGTCGCAGACGCCATCAACTCTGATCTTGCCTTATTTAAGCGTTTGCTAAAAGTCAGCAACATTGTCCCGCAAACGCGCTCGCTCGATGCATGGTTTGAAGAGATACGCGACCTACTCCATCACGAAGTTGATTATGAGGCAGAGGCTGCAACCACTGAGCGTTTTTATGAGCGCTTAATAGATGATCCACGTTATGCTGTGCCCAAAATAAATCGTACTTATTCGAGCAAACGTCTGTTATGTATGTCTTATGAGCCTGGCATTAGTGTTGTTTCTGAAGCGCTACAGCTTTTGCCCCACGAGCGCCGCAATGCCATTGGTCAAGCAGCCATAGAAATTATGATGCAAGAGATTTTTGTTTGGGGCGAGATGCAAACAGACCCAAACTTTGGTAACTACCTCGTCCGTGTCAGCGATAATGAAAATGATATTGATAAGTTAGTATTACTAGATTTTGGTGCTATTCGCCAGTTTGATAATACTCTATTGACGATTGCTCATGGTTTACTAAAAGCTGGTTATCGTCATGATCATCAGGCGATGATCCAAGCCATGACTGGCTATGACTTTTTTGACACGATGAGTGACAAAGTCCGTTCCGATATTGCCTCGTTATTTTTATTGGCAACTGAGCCTTTTAGTGATCCCGCGATGAATAGCGACATTCCTACTGAGTGTTTGGATGAACAAAATCGCTATATCTGGGCAAATAGCAAACTGCATTCACGCCTCTCATCTGCTGCGACACGGGCGATGCAGTCTTTTGAATTTAATCTTCCACCAAAAGAATTTATGTTTATTAGTCGTAAGTTTATTGGTGCTTATACTCTTTTAACAGTTTTAGACGCCTATACGGATTCTAATAAATTAGTGAAGCCTTACTTGTAATATGAAATGAGTGTAATTTTTGGACTGTCCTTTAGTGGCAGTCTTTTTCATGTAATCATTTTATTTGCTTAGGCTATTTAATATACGATATAATTTGTTATTATGAATGATTCTCAATGGTTGCGTTATTTGATTAGGCTATTTTTTGTCTTTCAAATTACTAACATGCCAATCATCAAACCTCGTTTTATAGCCCTCTGGCTTACGCATCGTCAGCTCCCAACATGTCTCTCCGCGTGCTAGGTACTTAACCTCAAAGTGCGTACGCTCACTGTCTATTGGCACGTGGTAGCGAGTATTTGGCAAACACCATGCCGCAGAGGCTTGTTGCGCTGCATTATCCATATACGCTTCTATATTAGTCGCTAGTACCACTTCTCCGCCTACTTTTAGACGCGATAATAAGAACTCAAAAAATGGCATATTCAACCATTGCTGATTAGGATTGTGCTGTTCAGGGTTGGGGTATAGTATAAAAATTTTAGCAATACTACGGGGTGCGATCGCATGTACGATCCACGCGATGGCATCAGCATGAATAGCATTTAAGTTAGCTACATTTTGCTGTGTGGCAAGTTTAGCAAATGCTTCAAACTTATTACGAGTACGTTCAATGGCTATCAGCTGCTTGCCAGGATTCTGTGTAGCAAAACTAAGCGCGTGCTTACCCTTCCCTGCCCCAATCTCTAGCATTAACGGTTTTTCATCTTTATTGTCATTAATGATATTTGGAATAATAAAGTCACGCGGTGCTGACAGTTTATGTGGTTGAAAAGCTCGGGTTTTCTGATGAGAAAGCGTTGGTTGTTGCATCATGATAAGATATAGCCCTGTGAATGATAACCTTTAGCAAGGTATCAATTTGATTGTTAAACTATTGGCTCTGCTTAGATTGATTTGGTTTGACAGAGATAGACGGGTATTTGCCTTTTGTCATTCTTTAGCCCCATGCTATTATACCGATTCTCGTTCACTGATTATACTTTTCCTAATAACCATGAGGATGGCCTCACTTATTATGACTGACTCTACTTCAAACACCTCCCCCAAGACCTATCCTTGTCCACGCTGCGGTACCCAGACGGCATGGCAAGACAATAAATATAAACCATTCTGTAGCAGTCGCTGCAAAATTATCGACTTAGGTGCTTGGGCAAACGAAGACTACACGTTGCCTGCGGAAACCACACCTTTCTCTGACGAACTATAACCTACACTTTTATTCAATTATTATACCAAGGATGTTTTACATGTCTGCTACTTACCTGATGCCCACTTATAATCGTCAACCAATCAGCTTTACACGCGGTTCAGGCAGTTGGCTTTATACCAAAGACGATACGCCATACTTAGATGCCTTAACTGGTATCGCGGTGTGCGGCTTAGGACATTGCCATCCACAAGTGACTGATGCTATCCAGCAGCAAGCAGGTACCTTAGTTCATACGAGCAACCTATTCGGTATCGATTGGCAAGAGCGCGCTGGCGAAGTGCTATGTACAGCAGCTCAGATGGACAGTGTGTTTTTTGCTAATAGTGGCGCTGAAGCAAACGAAGCGGCGTTAAAAATGGCGCGTTTATATGCATACAAGCAAGGTTTTAAACGTCCAAAGGTCATTGTAATGGAGCAGTCGTTCCATGGCCGTACCTTACTGTCCTTATCAGCAACCGCCAATCCAAAAGCACGCGAAGGTTTTTATACCTTGGACGATGACTTTATCCGTGTGCCCTTTGGCGATATTGCAGCGGTTAAGCAAGCCGCGCAAGCTCATGATGACATTTGCGCCATCTTTGTAGAGCCTATCCAAGGCGAGGGTGGACTCAATACTGCCCCCAATGGCTTTACTTATTTAGAAGAGCTGCAAGCAGAATGTGATGCTCATAACTGGCTATTTATGCTGGATGAAGTGCAAACCGGTAATGGCCGTACTGGTAAATATTTTGCTTATCAACATAGCAATGCTCGTCCTGATGTATTGACGACAGCCAAAGGTCTAGGTAATGGCTTTCCAGTCGGCGCTTGTATGGTACGCGGTCGCGCTAACGGCTTGTTCGGTGCTGGTAGCCATGGCTCTACTTATGGTGGCACGCCATTAGCCAGCCGCGTGGTTCATAGCGTCTACGAGGTATTAGCGAACAGCAATATCATGGAAAACGCAGTGACTGAAGGCTTATTCATCAGAGAAAGTATAGTCGATACATTGGGACAATATGGCGTTAGCAGTCGCGGCGCTGGTATGATGATTGGTATCGCGCTACCTGAAGATTTGGATTGTAGCAAGCTGGTGGATCGTGCCCGTGACGAGCAAAATCTAATTATCAATGTAACCGGTGGCCATGTGGTACGCTTACTGCCACCGCTTAACATCAGCCGTGACGAGAGCACACAAGTGGCTGATCGTTTGATTAATTTATTAAAGCCGTCGTTTTAGCCCAAAGGTTTAAAGAAAAAAAACCTATTTACAGTTAAAAAGAAGCCTATAGATAATCGCTATCTATAGGCTTCTTTTGCTTACTACTGATCAAGTTTTATGGGTATAGTCATTCCACTATAAAAGTATTACTGCGTTAACCTCGCTTGAAGTATTTAATATACGTCTACACTCGGTTGCCTTGTACTACTTTTAAATTGAATCGACTATATATAAATAGATTAAAAGTTAATTCGCATGGAAATATTTTTTCAGCACTTCTAGACAACGCGTAATTTTAGCCGGCTGCTGATCGCGATTTAGAGTAACCGCATATAGCACAAAGCTCGGCAGCTGATAACCAGTCAATACTTCGACCAATTCACCACTTTCTAGCTCTTTTCTAATGTCCATTTCCATCATTCTAACCAAACCGTGGCCTTCTTTTGCTAAAGTTGTGGCCATAAACACATTATTGGTATAAATGCGTGAGTTCAGTTTTATGCGCGATTTTTTGCCAGTTTCGGTCTGAATCATATCAATCTGATTGGCATCTTTCATGATTTCAATACAAATCAGCTGATGTTCGGCCAAATCTTTAGGGGTTTTAAGTTTTACATGTTGGCGTAGATACTGTGGTGAGGCGACAAGCATCTGGCGCACATCCGTTAAAGGATGGCTACTCAAACTAGAATCATTGATCGTTGGGCTCATACGAATCGCGATATCGATACGCTCATCAATCATATCGATATAATGATTGTCTGCTAAATAAGTAACACTTAGGTCATCATGTGCCGCCATCCAAGTCGATAAGGCCGGTAAAATATGATTGACTCCAAGCTCAGGTGTTGTAGCCACACGCAAGCTACCTGCGAGCTCATCACGTAACTGATTGACTTTAATTCTACCTTGCTCAGCCGCACTGACCACGTCTTTTGCCGCTTCGTAAAAACTCTCACCCGCTTCCGTTAAACTGAGCTTACGGGTAGAGCGATGCAATAGTACGACACCCAAGTCGTTTTCTAACGAGCGAATTTGCTGACTGACTGCACTGGTGGTAATACCAAGCTCACGAGCTGAGCCACTAAACGAGCCATGTCCAACCACACTGGCGAACACAGCCATACCGCGTAAATTATCCAACATATTCTCACCTAAGCTGCGTTTTAATTTTTAGTATAACTTAACCATTATAAAGGATTTTAGTTTACCTTACAGCGATTAAATATACTGCTGTTGTTTGAATTAAGTTTATTTCATCAGTAATAAAAGCAAAAATATCAAGGCGATAGTATAACATCGACTTGATATTTTTTATAATACATTGTATCTATTAACTACACATACTATTAAATAATCTTAATAATCATTTTTCTGACTGTTTAATACAACTGAACTTTGCCCATTTTTCCTTCGCCGCGCTCGGTCAGATATTTCATCACCGGTGTATTCATCAATTTTGATTCTGCTACCGTCTTTGCTTGTACCAAACGCTTTTGTTGACGACGCTCAGGTGTTTTGTCATCCGCTTGCATGACGCTACCATCGATTTGCAGACCAATATCTGCCTGTATGAACTGCTGTTGCAGTTTTTCTGCCAGTTGCTGAAAGGTTACCTGCAAGTGCTTACTGTCAACGCTGGTAACAAAGGTCGATTTGCCATTACATAGACCCGTCATCATACCTTGACGAGCAAGTGCCAACTCATCTTGTGCCAAAATCTCGGCTTCACGAGCAGTTTGTAGCCAATAATCCCATTTCTCTGGTGTCCACTCGCCTATCAATTCTTGCGGTGCGCAGCGCAACAACATGCGTGGATCATCAGATTCAGACAGTAATTGAGAATCATTTGCGTCAGGCTCAACAACGGGTTCAGGCTCAACAACGGGTTCAGGCTCAACAACGGGTTCAGGCTCAACAACGGGTTCAGGCTCAACAACGGGTTCAGGCTCAACAACGGGTTCAGGCTCAACAACGGGTTCAGGCTCAACAACGGGTTCAGGCTCAACAACGGGTTCAGGCTCAACAACGGGTTCAGGCTCAACAACGGGTTCAGGCTCAACAACGGGTTCAGGCTCATGAGCTGGATTAATACTTAACGCATTCTCATCCAAACTAGCGTTTGGCTGCTCAATACTGGCTTGCTCTTGATAGTCGATATTATAAGGCTGTAACGGCGGTATCGAAGCTGAATGGGTAATGGCTGCCTGTGTAGAAGTTGTATTTTCTATAGCTGGTACTTTAGATGACACAGAACCATCATAAATAGGGCTTAGTACTTCATCGACTGGCAACGGACGAAAGGCTAACAAACGTAAAATGCACATCTCCAGCGCTTGCATCGGGGTACTGGCAAGCTTAACACCTTCACGCGCTTGCACGACAATTTCATAATACAGTTGCAGGACGTCTGGGCTCATATGCTGCGCAAGCGTATTAATGTCTTGGGCTTGTGCTTCATTTACGTTGAGAGCCACTTCAGGAAGCAGTTGGGTCAACGCCAATTGATGTAATAGCTCAGCCAGCCCATCAAACATACTCGTCGCATCAACCATTTGCGCGCGCATTTGCTCAATATGTGCAGCGACGGCAGATTTATCGTGATTATAGATATCGGTAATTAAACTGACCAAATCAGCCGCATCAATGAGACCAAGCATGGCATTGACAGTGACATCATCCAGCGCACCTTGACCGAAAGCAATGGCTTGATCGGTCAAGGATAAAGCGTCACGTACCGAGCCTTTTGCCGCACTGGCCAATTGCCAAAGTGCTGGCTGAGTATAACCTACCTGCTCTTGGGTAAGGATATTTGCCAGATGCTCACTCAGCAAGGTTTGCGGCAACGGACGCAGCACAAACTGTAAACAGCGCGAGATAATAGTAATCGGCAATTTTTGTGGATCGGTCGTCGCTAGCAAAAACTTCACATGTTCAGGCGGTTCTTCTAAAGTCTTGAGTAGTGCATTAAAACTGTGCATAGACAGCATATGCACTTCATCAATTAGGTACACTTTATAACGTCCTTGGCTTGGCGCATAAGGCACGTTATCTAACAGCTCGCGGGTGTCTTCCACTTTGGTACGAGAGGCCGCATCAATTTCAATCAGATCAATAAAACGACCTTGATCGATGGCGACGCAGTTATCACACACACCGCAAGGCGTACTAGTCACCCCAGTATCACAATTCAGACACTTGGATAAAATACGCGCAATCGTCGTCTTGCCCACACCGCGCGTACCTGTAAAGAGATAAGCATGATGCAGACGATTATAATCAATGGCATTAATCAGTGCTTGCGAGACGTGCGTTTGCCCAATCAATTCATGAAAGTTCTTGGGACGGTATTTGCGAGCTAAAACTTGATATTGCTGCGTCATAGTAACTGCCAATATAGTAACTGCCAATGTGAAAAGTACAAATGTAGGTGAAGCATCAGATCAGCGATCTACAATATAATGAGTCTATGACTGCGATCTTAGCTCAGCCAATTGCTCGTATAAGCGCTGAGTGTTTGCGTCGATAGCCGAGCCATTTTGATGAAACACGTCAACATGCACCTCAGTATTGACGCTGTCTTCACAAGGTCTAACCTCTACGCCAACTAAGAACAAATGGTCCATCACCGGCTGCTGCATTTGTGAATTAAGCTCGAACAATAAATCCTGATGCGAGGCGCGCACCTTGTCTGCACTTAATGTGCTATTTTCATCTTGTGCATAAAACACCATCAAATAATGGCGACCAAATACATGATAAGAATGCTCATGACAAACATAACCATTCCAGTTTGAATCTTTATCAATCGTTCTATGCGCCAATATCTTTTCTATTAAACACGCATAGGTATACATTGACTCATCGACCAACACATCGACCTGCTCTTTTGGCAGTGGTGTTCCCGCCTCATAATACTGCTGAATCAAGCTATTAAATAGCTTGTACCACATGCGAGTATTCTTTTGAATATCGAACATCAGCGCATTAGCAAAAGTTACTTGGTCGGGTTCTGCTGCTGTGAGCAAGCGCGGTTCCACTTGGTCTACTAACTGATGAGCGACCAACTGCTCTTGCACCTCAATGGCTCTCTGGTGAAAATCAGGCGACTGTAAAAATTGGGTGAGCAACATTGATTCGTCTTGAAACGTCTCAAAGCCAGCAAGCTTGCGGCGATGAAAGTCCAAATAAGCACTAAGATCACTCGGGGTCACCAATTGATTGAGAATGTCGACAAAGTTTTGATGACTAAATACTTGTAAGACACTCTCCTCATCGTCCAAGTCCAGCACACAGTCTTCGGCAAAGAACTGACTGCCATACTCGTAATTGACGGTATGGGGTTGTGACTCTGAGTTATCATTTTTATGCTTAATAGCAAGTGACGTCAGACCAATAAAATAAATCGCCTTGTTCGATGCCGACGCGTTTGCGTCAGCCAGTGCCTTATCATTTTTTAGATAAAGCTGCGCATGACGCTTGATTAATTGATTAACCACTTCTTTTCGCCACTCACGAACCTGCGTACTGTCAATTTCTTGCTGATTGGCCTGCATCACCACATCATTGACGATAAGGTAAACCGTCGCACCAGAGAACTCAAAAACAAAGTCATAACCCTGCAATAGATGCTGGGAATGGTTACTGTCTTCTTCTGATACATCGTACAAAGATAAGAAGCTTTGCTGAATCATCTGCTGCCAAACTGAGAGCGGTAGGTGCTGAGTGTCCATAATATCCCTATAAATGAGTGCTCATAAACCACTGAGCGTCTGCCATCAACGTTGCAAAACTCGCTCTATACTCAGTTCAGTAACAGCGTCATAGTCGGTTAAATATAATTTAGGCACAAAGGAAGGCGAGTGAAAACACTACAAGTAGTAAACCAAGCGAGCCTGACATCGTACCTAAATTAGATAGGATTGACTATATTTCATAATAAGTAGACGCTAGTCTAGTTGTCAAGCTTACGACGCATGTGTGGGAACAAAATCACATCACGAATGCTCGCTGAATCAGTGAGTAGCATGACTAAGCGATCAATACCTATACCCTCACCTGCTGTCGGTGGCAAACCATAAGACAATGCTTCGATATATTCTTCGTCAAAATGCATGGCTTCATCATCGCCTGCGTCTTTTTCAGCGACTTGACCACGGAAGCGTTCCGCCTGATCTGCTGGGTCATTTAGCTCACTAAAGCCATTGGCCAATTCGCGACCACCAACGAACAATTCAAAGCGATCGGTAATCTCAGGATTGTCGTCACTACGGCGCGCGAGTGGTGACGTTTCTGCAGGATATTCAGTGATAAAGGTTGGCTGGCGTAATTGATGCTCAGCGGTTTCTTCAAAGATAATCGTTTGCAGTTTACCCACACCAAAGCCATCTTTTACTTGCTGCTTGAGCGTAGTAGATGCGTACTCTGCTAGATACTCACGGTCATTGATATGCGCCATGTCGAAGTTTTCGGCATATTTGGCAATCGCATCAGACATCGATAAACGAGCAAACGGCGCTTTTAGGCTGATGGCTTCTTCTTGATAAGTAATCTCAGTCGTATCCAAGATATCCATCGCCAACTCATTAAATAAGCGCTCGGTCAAATCCATCAAGTCATGATAATCCGCATACGCTTGATAAAACTCAATCATCGTAAATTCAGGATTGTGACGGGTTGAGACGCCTTCGTTACGGAAGCTACGGTTAATCTCAAATACTTTCTCAAAACCGCCAACCACCAAACGCTTCAAATAAAGCTCAGGCGCGATACGTAAATAAAGCGGCATGTCTAAAGCGTTATGATGCGTCACAAACGGACGTGCAACAGCACCACCTGGAATCGGATGCATCATTGGCGTTTCAACTTCCATGAAGCGCTCATTCAGCATGAATTTACGAATACCGCTGACGACCTGACTGCGAATCATAAACGTATCGCGAGTTGTCTCATTGGTCATCAGATCAAGATGACGATTGCGATAACGGGCTTCCACATCTGCCAAACCATGGAATTTATTTGGCATGGGACGTAATGATTTGGTTAGCAGATTGATCTCTTCGATATGCACGTATAGATCGCCTTTACCTGAGCGACCGATATAACCTGATACACCTACGATGTCACCCAAATCTAGCGACTTGATGCTCGCACGCGTCTCATCATCGAGCTCTTTACGCGCGACATATAGCTGAATACGGCCGCTCATATCTTGGATGACAATAAACGAGCCACGGTTGAGCATGACTCGACCTGCTACGTTGACCTGTGTTTTTTCGCCATTCGCCGCTTTTTCTTCAATTTCTTGCTTTGAGACGCCGTCAAAGGCTGTTTGTAAGTCTTGTGCATAATCGGTGCGTTTGAACGTATTTGGATAAGGCTGCTTGCCTGAAGCAGTGATATCGTCTAGCTTAGCTTGCAGCTGAGCAATTAGCTCGTTAGCGTCTTCTGGGGCTTGCTCTTGATTCTGATTGTTGTGCTTTGACATAACACTCTCAATATTATTAGGTAATTAAATGGATAAACGAAAACAGAAAAATTAAATCAATGCTTAGGGTCTGTTGAACATTCAAATATTAGGACTGCTGATCGCTAAAATCAGCATCAAACTAGGCGTAAACCGACGATAATGTCTAGACCTTAGTTAGGTTTATAACAACGTTTGGGGTGATTTTAGCATCAGCCCTTCGGGGCGGGACTATTTTTTGCCAATACATGGCGAAATTGTCTAACCTAGAATGCTAGGCGTCAAAAATTTCACTGCGTATTGTCTAAAAAACAGCCACTGCCAGTTCCACATTTGAATGTTCAACAGACCCTATTATTATAAAAAAATGACATCATGATGAAAAATCATAAAACTGCCAATGTGTTGTAGGATTGGCTGCTAGTCGCCACCGCCGATACTCGCCATCAAATCAGCCTGATGCTCACGTAGTAGTGAGTCAAGAATCTCATCCAAGTCGCCTTCCATAATAGAGTCGAGCTTGTATAAGGTCAGGTTGATACGATGATCGGTCATACGCCCTTGCGGGAAATTATAGGTGCGAATACGCTCACTGCGATCGCCACTACCGATTAAGTCACGGCGCATCGAATCAGCAACATCGACTTGTGCTTGTACCTTAACCTGCTGAATACGTGAAATGAGCATTTTCATCGCTTGTGCGCGGTTTTTGTGTTGGCTACGCTCTTGTTGACACTCTGCGACTGTGCCCGTTGGAATGTGTGTCAAACGTACAGCTGAGTCGGTGGTGTTAACGTGCTGACCACCAGCCCCGCTTGAACGGAACGTATCAAAACGGATATCAGCTGGGTTGAGCTCGACGGTATCATCAATCTCAACTTCAGGCATGACTGCAACGGTACAAGCTGAGGTGTGCACACGGCCTTGGCTTTCGGTTTCAGGAACACGCTGGACACGGTGCACGCCAGACTCAAACTTTAGGCGACCATAGACGCTGTTGCCTGATACGCGAGTGATGATTTCTTTATACCCGCCATGCTCACCTTCGCTTGCAGACAGCACGTCCAATGTCCAGCCTTGGCTCTGTGCGTATTTTTGGTACATTCGGAACAAGTCACCAGAGAAAATCGCTGCCTCATCGCCGCCGGTCCCTGCACGAATCTCCAAAAATGCTGGCACTTTATCGTTAGGATCTTTTGGTAGCATCATAAGATTAAGCGCTTCTTCCATCTTTATGATGGTATCACGAGCATTATCAATCTCGTCTTGCATCATCTCTTTCATGTCAGGATCTGTCGCATCAGCCAGCATAGCTTCTGCATCGGCCTGATCCGTTTCTGCACCCACGTAGTTTTGCCATAAAGTAGTGATATCCATCAAATCGCTGTGCTCGACAGACAATTCACGGAATTTATTATTATCACTAATGACACTAGGATCTGATAACAAGGCGGTGACCTCTTCATAACGGTCTACCATCTGGTCTAAACGCAGGCGTAAGGATTCTTTCATAAAAGGACTTTTAATTGGATGATAAGAGTAAGAGCGTGATTATAGCAAATTTTTCACCGTAAATTAAAACCTCTGAGTAATCTTGCTGCTATTCTAAGTAATTTTGCCATTCTATTGGCAGACATTCCTATCGCTGCTGAAATACTATCCTGTTTTCTCATCAGTCAGTGGTTATAAAATGCGATGCTAAAAACGTAGACATAAAAAAATAGCCAAGAAAGATCTTGGCTATTTTTATCGTTAAAAAAGATCTAGAATGAAACGCTACACTTTACGAACCAATACTGAGCCAATCGAATAACCTGCGCCGAATGAACAAATCACGCCCAAATCACCTGATGCTAACTCATCTTTATAGCGATGGAACACAATCATCGGGCTGGCTGAGCTGGTATTGGCAAATTCAGCAATGACGCTTGGGACAATCGCTTTATCTGCTTCTTTACCGATGACTGTACGTAGAATTAAATCTAACATATTGGCATTGGCTTGGTGTAACCACATCATTTTCACATCACTGGCTTGTAATTCGTTCTCAGTCAAATGCTCTGTGATGATCTCTGACACTTTTGGACAGACTTCACGGAATACTTTACGACCATTCTGTAGAAACAGTTTATCCGTGACTGGTTCTTTGATATCCGGATACATCTCAGTCTGTGCCGCTAAAAACTCTGAGCGATCCATAAAGCCGTATTCGTTTTTTATGTTAGTCGAAAACTGAGTAAATAGCTTAGAGTTAAGAATCTCATAACCTTTTGGCGTATCGAGATCTTCAACGATAGACGCTGTCGCTACGTCACCAAAGATGAAGTGGCTATCACGGTTACGCCAGTTTAGATGCGCCGAGGTAATCTCTACGTTGACCACAGCGATGCGCTTGGCCAAACCAGAGACGATAGAGCCGTGCGCTTGTGATAGACCAAAAGTCGCGGCACTACAAGCGACGTTCATATCATAAGCAAAGCCGCCAATCATACCGATTTCATTTTGAATCTCGATGGCAACCGCAGGATAAGTGCGCTGGAAGTTTGAGCAAGCAAGGATAATACCATCCAAGTCATTGGCCTCAAGTCCAGCATCAGCCAAAGCATCTCTAAGCGCTGCGGCACCCATTTCTGCCATGATAGACAGCTCTTCGCCTAGATTGCGATAAGGAATCACGGGAGCCATGATTTCAGGATCTAAAATGCCGTCTTTTTCCATCACATAACGTGATTTGATACCCGATACTTTTTCGATAAAAGCAGCTGAAGAAGGCTCAAGTGCGGTCACAGTCTCTGCTGCTATCTCATCAGCATGCTTTGCATTATAATTTTCAACATACTGGTTAAATGACTCTACTAACTCTTCGTTGCTGATGCTGTAAGGTGGGATATATAGGCCCGTGCCCGTGATACAAGTCGTCATGATAAGCTTCCTTGTCTACTACTGTGGTGCTTGGAATAAGCATAAAAGTGGAAAAATAATAGCCATTCAATTTCAGTGAATAACTGTAAACTTAAAATCAGTGCCTTTATTATGCCTGAATATTATAATTTTTCTAATACTTTGTTACAAATAATCTGTTTCTCGCCATAAATAAGCAAAGACTCAGTTCATTTTACGGTAGCTACGTTATAATTGGCGCTGTTTCACTCTGTACTATTCATCGAACTATATTATTTAGCAAAAATATCAATACACGCTCATATTTAGGAAAGCTAATGGCAGAACTTCTCAATTGGTTATTTGGTCAATACGCTGACTACTCTACGATATTTATTGTCCTTGAACTGATTG
Organism: Psychrobacter sp. PAMC 21119; assembly: GCF_000247495.1. Lineage (NCBI taxonomy): Bacteria > Pseudomonadati > Pseudomonadota > Gammaproteobacteria > Moraxellales > Moraxellaceae > Psychrobacter > Psychrobacter sp. PAMC 21119. Next base: position 287,731 of record NZ_AHVZ01000011.1, read on the forward strand.
CCGTCGTCTTTGGCGTGGCAAGTGTCTTACTTGCCAGCAAAACCAATATTCTGGTCTTTCCTATTGGCTTGGTCAGCACTGCTATATTTGTCTATTTACTGTGGAAGTGGCAGCTGTTTGGCGATATGTTTATCAACGCTTACTATACCGTGATGAGCCTATATGGCTGGATTAATTGGTCAAAGAATAAGAAGATTCAATCTGTTGAGCATAAGCAGTCAAACGATGCTAATAATGTCCGTATCGAGCATCTGCATGCAGGCGACATACCTATACTCTCTGCTTTGGCAGCAGGAACGATGGTGTTTGTAGCACTGATTTATTATTTCCGTCCAGTCATCAATAACGGTTTTAGCTTCGATGGTGCAGTACTTGGACTGCATTTATTTACGTGGGTTGACTACACTGATATGTTCACTACCGCCTTGTTCCTTATGGCGATGTGGCTCATGGCACGGCGCAAGATTGAGCATTGGATACTATGGATTATTGCCGATGCGATATCGGTACCGCTATACTTTTATAAAGGTTTTACGTTTACCGCGCTACAATATGTAGTCTTCACTCTCATCGCAATCTGGGCATATTATGAATGGCAACGACGCTATCGCATTCAATCTCATACAGCATACGCCTAAATCTGTCATAAATGTCGCTATTTTAGGCGCAGAAAGTACGGGCAAGACGACTTTATGTCGGGGTTTGGCAGCACATTTTGATAGCCCTTGGGTATCAGAATATATGCGCACCTACTTACAAGCAAAATGGGATGACGAGCAACTGACTTGCACGTGGGATGACCTGCTACCTATCGCACAAGGTCAGATTACGTTAGAAAATAAATTGGCCAAACAAGTCGCTCAGACGTCCAATGCTAGCCATTATTTGTTTTGTGATACCAGTCTGTTTGAGCTAATGGTTTATTCTCACTGGTATTATGGCGACTGTCCTATCGCCCTTGAGCAAGCGGCATTGGCACATCATTATGATTTGATATTATTGACTGACGTTGATACACCATGGGTCGCTGATGACTTGCGAGACAGTCCACATCAACGTGACGAGATAAGCGCCTATTTCGCCAGCCAACTAAATAAACACCAAAGACCATTCCAGCGCATTGGTGGCGATAGAAAGGAGCGAGTACAACAAGTGCTCGAATGGCTTTCTTAAATTTATCCTATACCACGTTATAAGTAAATGACCTACAACCTTTAAGAATATCAAGAGATGTCTATGCTAAAAAACATTGAACGCTACTTAGAAAAAACCATCTTTAACAGCCGCTGGATACTAGCGCCTTTTTATCTAGGGCTGGTCTTAGGGATTATCTTATTATTTATAAAATTCATTCAAAAAACAGTCATGATGTTTAATACTGTATTTAGCGCTTCGGTATCAGATGTCATTGTCAATATATTAGTGCTAGTCGACCTCTCGTTAGTAGCCAGTTTATTATTAATCATCATATTCAGTGGCTATGAAATATTTGTCTCAAAAATTGATACAGGCGATCATATTGATCGACCCAGTTGGATGGGGAAAGTAGATTTTTCTGGGCTTAAATTAAAAGTCATCGGTGCCATCGTTGCGATTTCTGCCATTGATCTTTTAAAATCATTTATGGATATTCCTAATGAATTGAGTGAGGGTGAAGCAGACAAACTCATGTGGAAGGTCATTATTCACATGACATTCGTTCTATCCGGCTTGCTATTTGCGATTATGGACAAAGTAGTTGGCGACACCAAAAAGCACTGATTTTTATTATTCCACACACTCTCCATTGTTCTTACATATTTTTTCTTTATCACTCCTTTATGATTTTCTTTGAACCTATTGACTGTTATATGGACAGTTTTGGAATAAAGAGTCATATGAGGAGCTTTCATGCAAAAAACACTATTTACCAAACTATCTATCATCGCTGGGCTATGCATTATTTTCGCCATCGGTCTCAATATGATTGGCTCAGTAATTTACGAGCGACAAAATTATGCTGCGTCGGTGATCAAAGAAATCGCCCAGCAGCATATCAATCCGCAAGAAGTCATTACGCCATTTATTGCCATTCCGACTACTGTCACGCCTGAATGTCAGATTACAGCGCCTAGCACAACCAGTAAATGTGCACCGTCCTACTCAAAAATTGAAACCATTTTTGCAAATCAAACCCAAGCAACACAAGATCTTGAGGTAAGCACTGATACCTATAAGCGCGGCATCTATCATGCGACCAGTTATGATGGGACATTGAAATTTGACCAACGTTACACTTTTGATACAACCATCAGCCGCTTATATGAAGCGACGAGCACGGCTAGTGCAGAGCAAAGCTCCGTCAATACACCTGCCAGTAATAATAAAACGAAACCCAGAGAAACCATCATTCACTGGAATGAAGCAAAATTGATTATTCCAGTATCCGATCTGCGCGGCGTCGCGACTCTACCAACGGTAACCATTGATAAAAAACCGATAAAAGCGACTTACCCGCAGACACCGTTACTGAAAAATCTGACCTATGTAGAAGTCGCTATTCCGCAAAACATATTGCAGCCTGCCACGAAAAACATGGCTAGCCAGCAAAGTAGGAGCAGTCTCATTGCCACAAGCACCAGCAGCGAGGTATTGGCCAGTACAGATATAGGCAGTCAGTCGCCCGATATTAAAGGCACTCAAGCGACTGACATCATGATTGACTTGCCATTAGCGGGTATTAGCAATTTAAATACGGTTCCGACTGGACAAAACTTTAACTTAACGATGCGCAGTAATTGGCATGCGCCCAATTTCATTGGCAAGGCGCTCCCTAACGCCAAGAAATTTACTGCTAACGGTTTTGAAGCCAGTTGGCAAAATCAATATCTAACGATCGCCAACAATCAAGATTTGTCGCAGTGTCTTAGAATCGCTAACAACCGATGTGTCGTCATCAGTAAAGCCACTCTCGATACCAGTAGCCAGTCAATGACTCCTGATGATGCGATTACAGCAGTAGAAGGTATTGTCACAGAAGAAGGCACTACCATGACTGACAGCTACCAAAATGTGCGCCTGAACAGCTTTGGTGTGAGTTTTGCTGAGCCTAATGACGTATATTTACAAACCGAACGAGCGATGAAATACGCCTTACTATTAATCTTGGTCTCATTCGGCACTTTTTTCTTATTTGAAGTGATTAAATCCAGCCGCATCCACCCTATTCAGTACCTGTTGGTCGGTTGTGCGCTGTTTGTTTTTTATGTTTTATTATTACCACTTGCTGAGCAGATCGTCTTTTGGAAAGCTTATGCCATTGCTGCCAGCGCCTGTGTTGGACTCATTGGTTGGTATACTTATTATGTACTGGGCGGCATCAAACGAGCCACGATTTTTACTGCCACACTGGCAGGATTGTATGCCTCATTTTTCGGCATCTTAACCACTGAAGATATGAATTTATTGCTTGGTGCTGTTTTCTGTTTTGTACTACTCGCTTGCGTGATGGTCATGACCCGTAAAATTGACTGGTATAAAATCGCCTAACTCAGTTAGCGCGTGCAAAAAACGTTCAGTCTAGGGCTGTCTTACGTTGGTATCACTCGCTAAACCTACCAACATAAGACTGCTCAATCTACTCATAGATAATTCAATATAGTTGTCATCTAATAATCTTGCTATTTAAGGCTTTTGCCCAGTTTCTACAGTCGTTTTCACAGCGTTCGCAGCACTGACTAGGGTCAGATAGGTGATTGACGTAGCCGCAATGCATACATGCATAATGCGTTCCTGACTCTATCTCTTTGACGGGTTGATACTGCTTAGGGAAAAGTGGCATACCATAGATGGTGTGATCAGGTGCATATAACAAAATACTAAAATTACCGTCTGTCTCTAGCAAGCCAGTACGCACTTGACCCAGATGCTCAACCCCTTGTTGGCGCATTTCAGCAAAAAACTCATCATGGGACATTTTGCCCTTTTTAATTTTATCGAGTACCAGCATGCCGTCTTCTACTATGTAGAGCGACTTCCCTTCTAGTAGATCTTCGAAAGGCTGATATTTCATCATAGCCCAAGTACATAAACGATAAAGCAGAATTACCGTACTCATAATCAGTACAGCCTGAATAATCGGAAGATCCTCAGTAAACATGGGATCACCTGCAATAGAACCAAGTGATAAAATAATGGTCAGCTCAAAAATAGACAGTTGGCGCACGCCGCGCTTGCCAGTAAAGCGTAAAAACAAAATGATCAGAGCAAACATCACGATGACGCGTATCACAATTTCAGCGGCAAATGCCCATGTGGTGTCATAAATAAAAATACTTGCCCAATCCATATCTTTCTTTCCTTGTCATTTTCAAATCGAGTCTATTTATAAGGTATGTATCATTTTAATTTATAAGTTAGTTTTTGGTATTGCACTATACTACTTCCATTCCAATATAAGGCTCAACAATAAATTTTTGCTATAGTCGATCCAAGACATTTTAAATCAATCCAAGATATTTTGGATACAAGGAAGGCGAGTAAAAGTACCATAGATGGTAAACTGAGCGCGCCTTACACCATATAAATGTTCAACAAACTCTAGGGCGTGTCCTCATTTCAAAAATGGTGATAAAAATGAGATAAATTGCAGTCAAACGAGGAAAATAGCGCAGATAATATCGGGATATTAACCAGCTATTTAACGATTTTTGACAAAATTTAGCCATTTTTAGCCCGTTTAGATATGATTAATTGAATTGAGGACACGCCCTAGTTAATTAAAACCAATTTAATGATTGTAGGAATTATTTTTGAAAGCCACGTTATACACGATTATTGCCTTAGTAGCATTTGCCGCAAACTCTCTTTTTTGTAGAATGGCCTTGGCAGAGGGATACATAGATGCGTGGAGTTTCACCATCATCCGTCTGCTTAGTGGTGCTATCTGTCTGAGCATTATTATGGGCGTTTATAGCTATAACCTACGACGCAAAGATTTAACCCTCAACAATCCACAAAATAAAGCTATTTTGAAAGACAAAGGCAGCTGGCTCAGCAGTCTAAGTTTGGTGGTGTATGCGCTTTGCTTTTCGATTGCTTATGTTGAGCTTGATACCGGAACTGGCGCGTTGATTTTATTTTCGGCGGTTCAACTCACCATGATTGGCTGGGGTATTTACAAAAAAGAGCAGTTAAGTGCCTTACAATGGATGGCTTTTATCGTAGCAGTAGCAGGTTTTGTCTATCTTATGCTGCCATCAGCAGCTGTCCCATCCGTATTGGCAGCGACATTGATGGCCGTCAGTGGCGTGGCATGGGGCATCTACAGTATACGCGGCAAAATCTGCGTATCACCGCTACGAGCCACGGGCTTTAACTTTATCAGAAGCCTCGTCGCTATTCCGCTACTACTTATCATTGGTATGGCTTATTTAAAAAACATGCCATTAGCCACTATCAGTATCGAGGGCATCTTATTGGCTTGCGCGTCGGGCGCAATTGCTTCTGGCATGGGTTACAGCGTTTGGTATATGGCAATGCCTTTATTAAAAAGCACTCAGGCGGCAGTAGTACAACTCTGCGTACCAGTATTGGCTGCCATACTTGGTGTGGTATTTTTATCGGAGCAGCTGACCCTACCGTTTATTCTAGCAAGCGCGGTCATCTTGGGCGCGGTACTGGTGTTTATCTTAAATAAAAAAACACCACAGACCGCTAGTTAATATTATGAGGCATGGTAAGTCCGATATAAAATGACTTACTCTATGTCATACCCATCAAAAATAAGAATGCCAGTAGCATAAGTTACTGGCATTTTTTATGTGTGGTTATGATTATGTAACAGCCAATATACTCATAAACACTCAACTGGTTTTGGCTACCGTGTCTTTAATAATGATATCCTATCTAGGGCGTGTACCTCAACCTGAACGAAAGCGGCTAAATGAGAACACGCCCTAATAATCGGCTTCATTACTTATTACTAGGGTAGTTCATGAGTGAATCAACCAATAACAACTCATTTTATAAAAGACACACTTGGCTTGTCCCGTTAACTTGCCTGTTGGCTGGTGGCGCCTTGATAGGCATTTCCACCAATCTAGCGAAAGCGGCAGGGCAAATTGGCTTGTCGCCACTCGCCTTTCTTTTTTGGTCGATTACTGGTGCAGCGCTCTTACTATCAGCCGTGGCGATTTTACGGCATGATCTACCACCGCTAACTGTACGTAGCTTAGAATACTATTCGGTCGCTGCCCTTGTCAGTGTTGCAGGCTCCAACCTGATTTTATTTTCTGCAATTCCACAAGTTGGTGCAGGTTTTGTCGCTTTAATTATCGCTTTGCCACCATTGCTCACCTATCTTGGCGCGCTATTTATGCGTATGGAGACATTCAATGTCGTTCGCGCTATGGGCGTGGCGGCAGCGCTGAGCGGTGTGGGTGTGTTAGCAATACGCAAGTTTTCGGCTCCCGATGCCAGTATTTTCTGGATTTTACTCGCGCTGTGTGGCCCTGTTTTGCTAGCGATTGGGAATATCTATCGTACCTTGCGTTGGCCAAATGCGGCGTCGCCCAGTTCGCTGGCACCCGGCATGTTAATCGCGGCGGCTATCTTTCTAGGTGTGGTTGGCACATTGCCAAACTTCTCGCTTGCGGTGCCAACGGGCGCATTACTGCCTATTGGGTTGATTGTGCTACAAGCCTTTATCTTTGCTGGACAATTTTTATTGCTGTTTTTATTGCAAAAAACAGGCGGTCCCGTACTATTAAGTTTATTAGGCTCAGTAGGCGCAATCGTTGGTGTGCCAGTGGCCATCTTTTTGCAGGGAGAAAGTCCACCAGAGGGTCTGTTTTTAGGGGCTTCCTTAATTGCCCTTGGCATCGTATTGGTCACTTGGGGTGGCGTAAAAATGATAGTAATTCCAGATAATACGCATCATTAAAGCATGTCCTCATTTTAAAAATACTGATCATACCAAACCCAAAAAGTACGATTAGCTGTGTCAAACTCGCTTAGTCTACAATGCGTAGTACTTATATTCGTTTTCCTTGCTACTCTAATTTTTGTGAATGGCATCACTTCTTGTTATTGCAACTTTATCTGAAAATCATATTTATCGATGACAAAAAAACGCCAGTAACTTAAGCTACTGGCGTTTTTTAGCAGTTTATTCAGGCTTATAAATTATTGATTTACTAGGGCATGTCCTCATTTTAAAAATGAGGATAAAAGTGAGATAAATTGCAGTCAAACAAGGAAAATAGCGCAGATAATATCGAGATATGACCTAGCTAATTGACGACGTTTGGCAAGATTTAACCACTTTTAGCCCATTTAGATCGCTATCGGTTGAATTGAGGACACGCCCTAGTGAATTCCCACACATCGTGAGTGATATCGTACAGCTGATAAAACAACCCATTGTGCGTCGGTAGCTCATGCGGATGCTGGGGTATGCCGTGACGTGTTATATACGCGGGCGATGCACAAAGCAACCCTGGGACATCACAAATCTTAAAGCCGTAAAGACTGGCATCTTTTGGCGAACCATAGCGTAATGCCATGTCTACAGAGTCACGATAAAAGTCTATATGACTATCGCTTAGATCGGTTCTCAAGCTCATATTGGGATGATGATCTAGTAACTCATCAAGCCATGGTGTAACGATGTTGCGCCCCAAATCAGAAGGCAGTGCAATGCACAGCTCACCATCGACGATATCGAGATCTTCTTTGATATTTTGCCTAGCTTGCTCAAGCAATAAGAGTGCTTTTTCACATTCTGGAATGTAGCGCTCTCCGGCACTCGATAGACGTAATTGACGCGTGGTACGAATGAATATTTCAGCGCCCAATGTTTTTTCTACCCGTTTGAGCGCAGCACTGGCAGTTGCCACACGCATGTCTAAATGCGCTGCCGCTGCCGTGATATTGCGATGTTCAGCGATTTTTAGAATAACTTCGAGATCAGATAACAGCATATTCTCAATTCTTATTTGATAATGTATCAAATATTACCCTGTTTATCTTGTCATAAGCCAGCGTTATGATGGCAGCCACTTAACGAACCGGAGCAGCATGATGAAAGCCATTGGATTTATACAGTCTTTACCCATTACTCACACGGACTCATTGCAAGATATCGAGTTGCCACAGCCTATCGCAAAAGGCTTTGATTTATTGGTCAAAATCAGCTCTATCGCGGTCAATCCTGTCGATTATAAAGTCCGCCAAAACATGCCATCCGAGGACGGTAGCCATAAAGTCATTGGTTGGGACGCAGTCGGTGAAGTGGTCGCCATTGGTGAGAAGGCGACACGCTTTGCAGTTGGCGATAGGGTTTACTATGCAGGCGAGCTCGATCGCCAAGGCAGTAATGCAGAGTATCAATTGGTGGATGAGCGTATCGTTGGTATGAAACCAAAAAGTCTGTCGAATAACGAAGCGGCAGCATTGCCGTTGACCACTATCACGGCATGGGAGATATTGTTTGAGCATTTAGCCATTCAGCAGCAGCCAGTCACTGATAACAGTAAATCTGATGAGGTTATCTTAGTCGTTGGTGCTGCAGGTGGGGTAGGTTCTATTTTGCTACAACTGGCAGCAACATTAACGGGGGCTACCATTATCGCGACAGCCTCACGTGAGCGCTCAAAGCAGTGGGTGCAGACACTGGGGGCAGATTATGTGATTGATCATAGCCAGCCACTAGCGGCACAAATCGAAGCGTTGGGCATTGGCCCTGTGACCCATGTCGCAGGCCTTCAGAGTACTGAAAGCTACTTCGATACTTATATAGATATCTTGACGCCTTTTGGGAAAATAGCGATAATCGATGATCCTGAGCAGTTAGACATCACCAAAATTAAGTTTAAAAGCCTCTCATTTCATTGGGAGTTTATGTTTGCCCGCTCACTGTTCAAAGCCTCGGACATGGCAGCACAAGGTCAGCTATTAAACCGTGTCGCTGACTTGATTGATCAGGGTTATATCCAAACCACGGTTGGCGAAAACATGGGTGTCATCAATGCGACCAATCTACGAGCGGCTCATCAAGCGCTAGAGTCGGGCACAACGATTGGTAAAATAGTATTGGAAGGTTTTTAATATTTGAATGTTCAACAAACCTTAGGGCATGTCCTCATTTTTATCACCATTTTAAAATGAGGACACGGCCCAATCAAAAATAAGAGACAGATATGCAACTAGAAATCAATGTTATCGATGCTTTTACTGATACTGTTTTTAAAGGTAATTCAGCAGCCGTTATTATCACCGATAGCTGGCTCGCTGATGATCTAATGCAATCGATTGCTTTTGAAAACAATTTGTCTGAGACGGCATTTTTGGTTTTAGATGAGAGTGATGGTAAAGATATCTATCATATCCGCTGGTTTTCACCGCTTACTGAGATTGCCTTTTGCGGTCATGCAACGCTAGCATCTGCTTTTGTGCTATTTAAGAAAAATCCTAATTTAGCCTTTATTAAATTTTCAGCCGACGCCGTTGGGATATTGACCATCGTGCAAACAGACGCTGGCAAGATACAAATGGACTTTCCCAATACTAAACCTGAAAAAGTCGACAATGTCCCTGATAGTTTGCTGGCAGGATTGTCTATTGCACCAGCTGAAGTCTATAAAAATACCCAAGCCTATTTCGTGATTTATAATTCTGAAAGCGATGTATTAAACGTAGAGCGTGATAACGAGCAGCTAAAACAGCTCGCACCTTTAGATGTGGTGGTGACATGCCAAGCTAAGTCTGCTGAATACAAAGACTACGATTTTGTATCACGTTATTTTTGGCCAGCCAATGGTGGTGATGAAGACCCAGTGACTGGATCAGTGCACACAGGACTTGCGCCATTATGGGCTGAGCGTTTGGGTAAAAATGAATTGGTCGCTTATCAGGCGTCAAATAGAGGCGGGGTGCTAGACTGTGTTGTTGCAAAAGATAGGGTACTTGTTTCTGGTAATGCCGTGCAGTATTTGACAGGATTTATCACGGTCGAGGAGTAGCAGGTTTTGACAGAATTAAAGACACTAGGGCTTTTTGCACTGACTGCATTAGCAGAGATTATAGGTTGTTACCTACCTTATTTATGGCTGCGAGAAGGTAAGTCTATCTGGCTGCTTGTTCCCAGTGTGCTGAGTCTGGCGGCCTTTGTTTGGTTGCTGACATTACATCCAACCGCTGTAGGCAGAGTCTATGCAGCTTACGGTGGGGTATATGTTGTGATGGCGATTTTATGGTTGTGGACGGTGAACGGTATCAGGCCTACCACATGGGATATCGTAGGGTCTGCGGTTGCATTGTTAGGCATGGCAATTATTATGTTTGCACCGCGCAGTGGCTAGGGCGTGTCCTCAATTCAACCGATAGCGAGCTAAATGGGCTAAAAGTGGTTAAATCTTGCCAAACATCGTCAATTAGCTAGATAATATATCGATATTATCTGCGCTATTTTCCTTGTTTGACTGCCATTTACCTCACTTTTATCCTCATTTTTAAAATGAGGACACGCCCTAATATCAATGCAGCGCCTAACACAAAAAATGCCAATCAAACCGTGAGGTTCAATTGGCATAGCTTTAACTAATATTCAATTAGCGCAGTGATGCATCCAATATTAATGTTTGCCTAAGATACTGCCACTGTCATCTTTCTTAGATTGCTTGGCGGCTTTCTTTTCTTTTGCCGTCAATAGCGGTTTCTTTTTCACATTTTTCTTACTATCTTGACCTTTACTCATGATTTTTTCCTCTTTAGGTAGCTTATACAGCCATAAGCCAGATTGGCTGACTAGCGGGCGGAATGGCTACAATTGACGCAGATGCTGCGTACTAGATTGAGTATAGCTCTAAGCCTGTGCAATAGATAGCGATAGCACAATTTCCCTACGCTTCAATGCGGTCGTTCTATTTGGATAAATATTATTCAACGCCTCTTTTATATTGAAATTCTGAATATCTCAGTCATATTGTCGGCTTAAGATATGTTCAAACGATGCGTTTAATCAATACCAATATCAATATTAGTATTCGTAAGTGCTTACTTACGGAGTCATCACGATTTGCTATAATGAGCCACAAGCCGATGAGTCGTCGCGGCAAACTTTTATAATATTCCTATTTAGCACAAAGATGCTTACTGTTTTGGTTGATTGTTATGCGTATCCGTAAACTTTTTAAATTTGAAAATGCACATATTGTGCGTAATTGCAGCTCTGAGCGTTGCAAACACTCTATCCATGGTCATAGCTATCAGATTGAACTGATTCTTGAGGCTAAGCGCTTGGATCATGGGCAAATGGTCTATGATTTTGGACTATTAAAGTCGTCTATCAAGGATATTATCGACAGTTTTGATCATGCGATTTGCTTTTGGAATAAAGACGACCCTGAATATATCGCTGCTTGCAAAAAATTCAGCGCGCGCTGGATAAGCTTGCCGGTATCGCCATCGGCAGAGCAATTCTCTAGAGTCATCTTCTTTTGGGCGCAAGAAATTCTCAAACAAACCCAAATGCAAAACGGTGAGTCTGATGTCAGCGTCTACTCGGTGATTGCGCACGAAACCGCAACGGGTTACGCCCAGTGTTTTGCTGATGATGTGGCCAATGAACAAATGGGTCAGCTTAATTTAGAAGCGTTTGAGTTTAGCGACCAAGTCAGTGCTGAATGGCATGACACCGATCTGTATGCCAAATTGATTCGCGGTGAAAGCTTTACTAATCCAACGGTAACTATGCAGGTACAGACGCAAGTACAGGCAGGCACACCCGATGCCTAATAGTACAACAGAAGACAAAAACGTCAAAACATTGACACTGTACTCTGAAGACGATACTCAGCGTTTGGCTGCGCAATTAGCAGCGTTGCCATTGACGGGCAGTGTGTGGCTGGCGGGTGATTTAGGGGCAGGTAAAACTACTCTGACTCGTTACTGGTTACAGGCGCTAGGGCATACAGGAGCTGTCAAAAGCCCGACTTATACCTTGGTCGAGCCTTATAGCATCGACCAAAGCAGTATCGAGCAAAACAGCATCGAGAAAAAAGACGGCTCAATCAAGCCCGTCTACCATGCGGATTTGTATCGTCTGCAAGACCCAGAAGAATTGTCCTTTATAGGCTTCGATGAGTATCTCGATGAGCCAAATGCGCTGGTCATTATTGAATGGGCAAGTCGTGCGGACAGCTATTTACCACCGCCGATTTTGTTTATTGATATGACGCAGGCTAATAGCGGTGATAAAAATCAAGAGTCTCGTCACGTTGAGCTGCGACTATCGAAGGCAGGACAAGCGCAAGGTTTGGATCTATCATCCTTTAAGATTTAGTTATACCTTCAATATAAGTCATCAATATTCGCCAGCATTACTTATCACTACGCAAATTATCACTACGCAAAATAAAGATACCTCTTAATGCCGCAAATGCCAGACAATCATTTTAATACCCGCATCAAAAAACTATCGCCGCTGCTCATCAATCAATTGGCAGCTGGTGAGGTGGTGACACGCCCAGCCGCGGTGGTCAAAGAGCTGCTTGAAAACGCGATTGACGCTGATGCCACCAATGTTGAGATACATATTACCCAAGGCGGCATGGGTATGATTGAGGTGATCGACAATGGCGTTGGAATTCATCCTGATGATATGGCCATGGCGATTACCCGTCATGCGACCAGCAAAGTCGCGGATGTGGCTAACTTGCATGGCATTACGACGTTGGGTTTTCGCGGGGAAGCATTGGCTGCAACAGCAGCAGTTTCTCGGCTGACGCTAACCAGTAGCCATGATGACAGTGGTATCGGTCGCCAGTTGCAGGTCGCGGGTGTGTTAGATGACATACCAAAAATGATACCAGTTGTGCATCATCGTGGCACGACCATTACGGTTAAGGATTTATACTTTAACGTACCAGCCCGTCGCGGCAATTTGAAATCTATTGCGACCGAGTTTGGTCATATCGAAACGATCGTGCGCGAAGTGGCTTTGGCGCGAGCAGATGTAGCGCTTAGTCTCTTTCATGACAATAAAAAACGGCTGTCACTGTCTTCAAATGCACGTGTGCTATTGGCAAATGCGATGCCTGCAAGCGACGGATCTATCAGTGCTAATGCAGGCAACAGTGTCAATCCTTTACCATTGTCACGGCTAGAGCAAGCCACGAGTGCAGAGCTCACAGTGAACGCACTTGAAGTAATGATTGATTTGTCCAGTTTGTGGCAGCCGTCTACAGAATACACGGATAGTACAAGCTCTAGTAGTCAGGCAGGTATCTATGGTTGGTTGTGGCCTATTAATAAGCAGGCGAAACAGCAGGACAGCTTACCAAAGCTACTGTACATCAATGGTCGCTTGGTCAAAGAGCCGATCATCAGCAATCAGCTTCGTCAACTCGCGCAGAGTGCTCATTTAGATGGCATCGGTTATGCCCTTTATTTTGATTTGCCGACTCAATGGCTTAATATCAATGTCCATCCGTCCAAACAGCGTATCAAGATCAGTCCATTAAATAATGTTATGGCACATTTAAGCCATGCCATTCATGCAAAACTGAAAACCATTACTACGATGGATACGGTCACATCCACCAGTTATAATAGACAGGCGCTAGACGATGACAATACTAAAAGCCAGTCTTTTACTACGACACCGCGCAATGCATCGCCTACGACCCATTTAAGACAAAGCCAGCAAGTACAAGCGCCTGAACAGTTATACCAACTGTCGGTAAGTGCTCCTATTCTAAGCAATCCTTTTTTGCAACGCTCAAAACAGTCCTATTCAGAAAAGTCTTATCGTGATGAATCGTCAGCACAGAGCCTCAAATCGCGCAGCACAATGTCAATTACCAATAGTGCTGAGACCAATAGTGCCGATATTTCGAGTAGCTCATCAGTAGCAAGTAAGCCTTTGCCCGTCTGCTTAGATATTATTACCCACTTAAATGACATAGCAACCGAATCTGCTAATGCTAAGGACATGGATAGTAAATCGCTGCCTTGGCTACTATTTTACCACCAAGCACAATGTCTGCTGATTAGTGCGGTAGATTGGCAGTCAAAGCTAAGTGTGTTATTTGAATCGCAGGTCCTGAGTAATAACGTCTCTAAAAAAGACGAGGTACTAAAGAGCCCAGCATATATCAATCAACAACTCGCTACCGTAAGCTCGCAAATGTCTGCGCAAGACTTGATCGTTTTTATAGAAGATATTGACTCCTTAATCACTGACAATGCAATCAAAATCATAGACAGTCATCAATTAGTAGCGGCAATGTTCTCACTTTTGAACAAACAATAGCGCCAAATTATATTTTTGCTACCCACCATCTCATTAGTAAAGGCAACCTATGCGACATTCATCTGACAGCTTATCTTATAGATTGAGTCCCAATTTAGCGGATAATAGCGTGGTTTGCTTGATGGCGCCAACCGCGAGTGGTAAGACAGCACTGGCCTATGAGCTATACGATACAGGTCGTTATGAGCTTATCTCAGTAGACTCGGCGCTGATATATCGTGATATGAATATCGGTACGGCAAAGCCTACGTCTGATGAGCTGGCGCGTTATCCTCATCACTTAGTGGATATGATTGACCCTATGCAGAGCTATAGTGTCGCTGAGTTCGTCAGCGATGTCGCCCGTTTGATTGATAGCTGTCATCAGAACGGTAAGATACCGTTGCTAGTAGGCGGTACCATGATGTATTACATGGCGTTACTGGATGGACTATCCCCTGTACCTGATAGCGATGACGGCATTCGCGCGCAGGTAGAGCAATGGCGACAGGAAGAGGGTATTAGCGCGCTATATGAGTATTTGGGTAAGGTTGATCCGATAAGTCACCAGCGTCTTAATGCTACTGATACTCAGCGTATTACTCGCGCTATTGAGGTATATCTACAAACGGATATTTCTATAAGTGAGTGGCAACGCAAACCCAAACAAGCATTAGCAAATAACCCCAATCAGAATTGGCACGTATTGGCAGTGATGCCTGATCGTCCGTGGTTGCATGAGCGTATCGCCCAGCGTCTAGACATCATGTGGAGTGAGGGTTTGGTGGCTGAAGTAATCGGACTGCTTGAGGAGTATCCATTGACACCGAACTTACCTTCTATGCGCTGCGTTGGTTATCGGCAAGTACTAGAGTACCTTGTACATACCAATCATCCAATATTTGAGCAACCGCATTTAGATAAAGCGCTTTTCTATGAGGCTTTTGGTGGATTAGATGAGTCGATAAATCAAAAAACAAAGCAGGACAAAATGTCTCAGCCTCTGATTGCATCAAGTTTGTCCGATAGCCAAACCGAGGTGCTTGCTTGTCAGCAAATGCAAAATAAGGCATTATATGCGACAAGGCAGTTGGCAAAGCGCCAATATACTTGGCTGCGTAAAGTAATACAATTGCCTGATAGTGCAGTAGACACGGCAACAAAATCTGACTCATTTAACGATGCGAATGACCCCACAAACCATGCATTAGAGATGAAGGTATTTACAACGATGGCACAGGCAAGAGACTATTTATTTTAGCCTATATAGATGACCATCGATTGAATTGAGGATATGGCCTAGTAGATTTATTGGCTTGTTTTTTACACTATCTTCTTAGAAACACAACACAGTAGTAACGCTTCATAAGTACATGAGAAAGTAATGACAATTAGTTTCAAAGTATAACGTGAATAACTGCTATAATTTAATACCAGAAAAGTGGTGGATTTTGTAGAATCACCATAACTTTGCCAATAATTATTGTCTAACGTTTGTTGGTAAAAACAGTTTATGAAACAAGTGGTTACTTAATTTTTTTACAATAATAATGTATTCGCGATAAAGTGGAATCACTTAAGAAGAACCGATGTTTATTTAGATACGTTTTATAAAGAAAAATTATTATTGTATCTACTCTTTGCCATTATAATTCAAGCAACACTTAAAATAATTGGCGCTTAAAACATAATTATATAATATTTAGGAGAGATTTCATGTCAAAAGGACAAACTTTACAAGATCCGTTCTTGAACTCGCTGCGCAAAGATCGCATTCCTGTCTCTATTTTTTTAGTCAATGGTATCAAATTGCAAGGTCAGATCGAGTCATTCGATCAGTATGTCGTATTGCTCAAAAACACAGTGAGTCAAATGGTATACAAACATGCCATCTCGACGGTTGTGCCAGCACGTAATCCGCGTAGCAGCACAACGACAACGACCAGTGCCCAGCCTCAAAGTGCAGCGCCAGCCGCTTATCAAGGTGGAGGTTTTGAACGTGGTAGCAACCCTGCTAGCACCGGTGGTTTTGAAGAGCGTGGTTTTGCCTCGAACCGTAGTGGCTTTAACCGTGGTGGTTTTAGCCAAGGTCAAGATCGTGGCTTTGAGCGTGGTAGCTTTGGACAAGGTCAAGAGCGCGGGTTTGAACGTGGTGGATTTGGTCAAGACCGTGGATTTGAGCCACCAGCAGAGAATGCGAACTTTGAAAATAAGCCAAGTGACGAATCTGATGATAACAACTAAGTTGATAATAAATAACCAATCATAGATAGATACACAAGAAGTATTTTGCCTATAGATGCGTTATCTCGACTTGATATATTTAATCAAAACCTGCTGCTATAGTGGGTTTTTTTTGTATAAATAGACGTATAATAACTAGGGTCTGTTGAACATTCAAATGTGGAACTGGCAGTATCTATTTTTTAGACAATACGCAGTGAAATTTTTGACGCCTAGTCATTCTAGGTTAGACAATTTTGCCATGTATTGGCAAAAAATAGTCCTGCCCTGAAAGGCTGATGCTAAAATCACCTCAAACGTTGTTGCAAACCTAGCTAAGGTCTCGACATTATCGTCGGTTTACGCCTAGTTTGTGGTAATTTTAGCAATCAGCAGTCCTAATATTTGGATGTTCAACAGACCCTACTTAGCATTGATATCTATTTGACGTTAATGCTGGGTTTTGCAGGGCATTATTAATATTGCTCAGAGTATAGTAAAATATCTTATTGATTCATTATAAACATAGAGCTGATGCATGAGTAATAGCCAAAGCAATCTGACCCATGAGCAATATATTAGTACCGCTATCGAAGCGATTAACACCGAGATATCGGCGTTAGCACTACTGACAGAGCAGATAGACGACAGATTTGCGCAGGCTTGCGATATTATTTTGGCTTGTAAAGGTCGGGTAGTGGTCACTGGTATGGGTAAGTCAGGACTGATAGGGCGCAAAATCGCCGCGACCTTTGCTTCTACTGGCACGCCCGCTTTTTTTATGCATCCTGGTGAGGCTGGGCATGGCGACTTGGGCATGCTGGTGAAAGGCGATGTGTTGCTTGCCATCTCTAACTCTGGTGAGTCAGATGAGATTAAAATGCTGCTGCCAGTGGTTAAGCACTTAAATATTCCGTTGATTAGTATCAGTCGTGATAAGCGTGGCATGTTACCGCGTGCAGCTGATATTGTATTGACCCTAGGCAAATCGCAAGAGGCGTGTCCGCTGAACCTTGCACCTACCTCCAGCACCACGGCTACATTGGCGCTAGGTGATGCGTTAGCAGTGGCTTTAGTACATGCGCGTAATTTCACTTCAGAAGATTTTGCTCTATCGCATCCAGCAGGGGCGTTGGGTCGTCAACTGCTCACTCGCGTCGAAGATTTAATGCATACTAAGTCAGAAGATTTGCCACTTATCAATCAACAAGCACCATTGCAAGAGGCGCTCTTTACTATGTCTGCTGGGCGCTTAGGGATGACAGTGGTCACTGACGATAATGATAAGGTTGTTGGGGTATTTACAGACGGTGACTTACGCCGCGGTTTAGAAAAAGGCATCGATCTACAAACCCCGATGCGCGATGTGATGGTGCACGATCCACGCCGAATCAGCAAAACCATGCGAGCATCAGACGCTCTGAGTGTCATGAATGAAAATGGTATCAGTCAGCTATTGATTATCGATGAGAAAGATCGATTAGAAGCGATTATTACGGTTCATGATTTACTACAAGCGGGTGTTAAGTAAGCATTATCTATAGTCAGGTCAATATAAAAAAAGACACAGCGTGCCTGATATAAATTTTTTGTCGCCTCTGTCTGCGTAGGCACAGCAAGCAAGAAAAATTTGTACCAGTCACGCATTATAGAGCCAAAAAGTCTTTAAGAAAGGATAACTCATGCAAGACTTAATAAAAAAAGCCGGACAAGTTAAGCTATTGGTATTAGATGTTGATGGTATTTTGTCAAATGGTCAAATCATCTATGACGCCAATGGTGTTGAGACCAAAGAGTTTTCAGTGCACGATGGTGTTGGCATTAAGTCGTTAGCACGTTATGGCATTTTGACTGCTATTATTACGGGTCGCATCAGCCCCATGGTGGATAAGCGCGCCATTGAAATAGGTGTGGATTATGTGGTGCAAGGTCGTGATGACAAGCTGATTGCCTTAAATGAGCTGCTATCTACCCTTGATCCTGCGCTCAATATCACAGCGGCTGATTGTGCTTATATGGGCGATGATTTGCCAGATATCAAGGCAATGCAAACTGTGGGATTTGCGGCAACAGTGCCCAATGCCCATGCCGAAGTAATTAAGCGCAGCGATATGGTGACCACACGTGCAGGCGGTACTGGCGCCGTACGTGAAATATGTGATCTTATCTTAAAAGGTCATGGCCATTATAAAGACTTTATCGCGCATTATACGCTTGATGAGGCACCAACTCAGGATACCTTATCGTGAATACTCGTGTTTTAATCGTTTTAGCGTTGATTATTGCTGGTATTGCTGGCTGGTTTTTTCAGCAGCAAGGAGACATATCACCGCCAGTTAGCATGGAAGCGACCGATGTTGATTATGAAGCGACTGATATTAAGGCGGTGCAAACCAATGAGCAAGGCGACACTGAATATGAGCTTACTGCTGAATCATTGACGCACAATCCGGCAACTAACGAAGATGAGATGTCAGGCATCACAATGAATTGGGAGCCCTCAGATGAGCAGCGCTATCGTATCGAAGCGGGTAGCGCTGCCATCAGTCAGCAGACTGGTGAATTGAGCTTGTCTGGTGGTTTTACCTTAGTTAGTGAAGACAAAGCCGATGGCGCATCAGATATTGAACCCATTAAAGTGACGGGCAGCACGCTCAAAGGTAACACCAAGTCAGGCCAAGTTTATAGTGATGAAATGGTCAAGATTGAACAAGGGATGAATCGATTTGAAGCATCGAGCATGAAAGCCAATCTGGAGACTGGGGAATATGAGTTTGGTCAAGTGGCGGTTAATTTTTCTCCTGCTGATCGTAAAGACAAGGCATTATTCTAATTGAAATGATCTTTGCCCAAAGAGATATTCAAAACCATATAGTCAGTGAAAGTTAGTCTGACGCCCTATGGGATTGACTATAGCTAGCATGAAGTTTGCAAATCCTACTACTAATAATAAAATGAGTAATGTTTATGAAATCTAAGTTTTTGCCTACTCTGCGCTCATTATCGACTCGCTCGATACAAGTCTCTTCTAGCCTGCGCACGCTACCAGTCATCATGTTGCTAGCGTTACCACTATATGGTCATGCGCTGCCATCAGACGCCAATCAGCAGATTAAACTGTTGGCAGACAAAGCCACGTATAGTGAGCGTACCGGTGTCACCAGTTATTCTGGTGGTGTGGTTATTACTCAAGGTACGTTTAAGATGACCGCTGATAATATCACGGTCAATTTATCACAGGGTCGTAGTATCAACTCTGCAGTAGCGACTGGGCGACCAGCCACCATGCAGCAAGTGGTCACGCAAGAGAAAGGTCTGGCAAAAGGTCAGGCCAATAAGATCGACTACAATGCGATTACTGGTATTATTACTTTGACCGGTAATGCAAAGCTGGTACAAAATGGCGCCAGTTTTGCGGGCAATGTCATTCGTTATAGCTTAAAGGCAGGTGATGTAGAAGCGACTGCTGGTGGCAACCAGCGCGTGGAGCTAGTCTTTCCACCTAGCAGCAATAATAGCCAGAGCGGCGTACGCTAAGTGATAGCAGCAATTGCGTAGCAGCACCTAAATTTCGACAACACTATGCGTAAGTTATGAGTAAATTATGAGTGATAACCAAAGTTTTGACGCTTTAGCCCCCACTAACAATGCTAAGCCTGTCGAGCGCTTGAGTATGAAAAACTTAGGTAAGCGTTATGGCAAACGTTGGGTCGTCAAAGATGTCTCATTTTCTGTTGATCAAGGTCAAGTGGTTGGCTTGTTAGGACCAAACGGTGCGGGTAAAACCACCAGTTTTTATATGGTAGTAGGTCTGGTCAACATGGACAGAGGCAGCGTCAGCTTAGGCAACATGGATTTATCCAAATATGCCATGCATGAACGCGCTCGTGCTGGCATTGGCTATTTACCGCAAGAAGCCTCAATCTTTCGTAAATTATCTATCGAAGACAATATCTTGGCTATTTTGCAAACTCGTACAGAATTGACTGCTAGTGAGCAGCGCCAAGAGCTTGAAAAATTGATTGGTGAGTTCAATTTAGGACATGTGCGCAAATCTTTAGGGATGAGTGTATCAGGCGGTGAGCGTCGCCGTTGCGAGATTGCCCGTGCCTTGGCTGCTGACCCGAAGTTTATCTTGCTAGATGAGCCTTTTGCGGGCGTTGATCCTATTTCTGTTGGTGATATTAAAGACGTGATATTAACGCTAAAAAATCGTGGTATTGGCGTGTTAATCACGGATCATAATGTTCGCGACACGCTCGCTATTTGTGAAAAAGCTTATATCGTCTCAGAAGGCGCTATTATTGCTGAAGGCACAGCATCTGACGTCTTAGATAATGAGTTGGTAAAATCTGTTTATTTAGGTAAAGATTTTCAGGTATAAACCGGTCAGTTAATCGCTGTTTTCGTTCGTTTATACTCTCTATAGGTTGGCATAAAGTTTATGCTATTTTTTATGCCAACGACCATCATTTATATCGTATTCATTATCATTTCTGCTACACAGCCTATAGTCAGGTCAATATAAAAAAGAGACAGCGTGGCGGGTATAAATTTTTTGTAGCCTCTGTCTGCACAGGCACAGGTACAGCAAGCAAGAAAAATTTGCACCCGTCAGGCATGATAATGTCCTGTATCCATTTTATTTAGTATCGACTATATCATCTAAGCGGCTTCTTCCTTATAAAATTATTCTTATATAAACACTTATACAAAAGCATTCTGATATTTTATTATTTATTGATTGTCTGAATAAGGCTCATACGTTATGGCAAAAAATAAAAGCAGCTATGTCTGTCAACATTGCGGTGCGCATTTTGGCAAATGGGCAGGACAGTGTACGGATTGCGGGGAATGGAACAGTTTGGTCGAAGCGCCTAATGTCAGTATGCCGCATCATAATAAAAGTACTGCTAAGCCTAATGCTGGTCGTGCAGCGCCTCGTAGCACAGGCAGCAGTGGCACACCTACAGGGAACTATTCTGGTACCCATAGTGCGGTTATGCCGCTTAATGCTGTCAGCGTCGGCCTAGATACGCGCTTGCCTACTGGTATTAGTGAGTTTGATCGAGTATTGGGCGGTGGATTAGTCGCCGGATCTGTTGTACTGATAGGCGGCGACCCCGGTATTGGTAAATCCACTATCTTACTACAAACAGCGACCAATATGGCTCGTGCTGATTCGCTGGCAGGTAGTGCGCTTTACGTGACCGGTGAGGAGTCACTGGCTCAGGTTGCTATGCGTGCCAAGCGTTTAGATTTGCCAGCGGACAGGCTGCGGGTATTGGCCGAAACCAATGTCGAGACTATTTGTGCGGCTTTAACTCAAGAGCAGCCAGCCATCGCTATTATCGACTCTATCCAGACTATTTATACGGATGCCATCAATTCTGCGCCGGGCGGCGTCAGTCAAATTCGAGAATCTGCGGCTATTTTGACACGCTATGCTAAGCAAACGGGCACCGCGCTATTTTTAGTGGGGCATGTGACCAAAGAAGGTACGTTAGCAGGCCCACGAGTGCTTGAGCATATGGTCGATACGGTATTGTATTTTGAGGGACAGTCGGACTCCCGCTTTCGGATGATTCGCGCGGTTAAAAACCGTTTTGGTGCGGTTAATGAGCTGGGTATCTTTGGTATGACTGATATGGGACTGAAAGAAGTCGCCAATCCGTCAGCGATATTTTTGAGCCGTTATGATAAGCCAGTGGCTGGGTCGGTCGTTATGGTCAGTCGTGAAGGTACGAGACCGCTATTGGTCGAGGTACAGGCCTTGGTTGATGATTCGCAAGGGCAGCCCAGACGCATGGCATTAGGCCTCGATTTTCAACGCTTATCCATGCTGCTGGCCGTCATGCATCGACACGGTGGCATTCATACCAGCGGACAAGACGTGTATGTCAACGTAGTTGGCGGCGTCAAGGTAATAGAGACAGGCTCTGATTTGGCCGTATTATTGGCTTGTGCTTCTAGTATTAAAGAAAAACCTTTGCCCTCATCCTTAGCCGTGTTCGGTGAAGTGGGCTTGTCTGGGGAGATACGCCCTGTCCCTAATGGTCAAGAGCGATTGAAAGAAGCGATGAAGCATGGTTTTAAACATGCCATTATTCCTAAGGGCAATGCGCCTGCAAAGGATGCTCCTCAGTTTAAAGGCATCAATGTAATTGCCGTTGAACGTCTCGATGATGCTATCGAAAGCGCATTTGAGTTATAAACAGATACTCTTCGGTGTTCGACTAAAAAAGATAAACTCAAACAAAAAACGCCTAACTCATCATGGTTAGGCGTTTTTTTACTCTAATTAAGAAGGCTGTTGTTTTAGAACTAAGGTCCTGAAACACGCTCAATCGAGACGTTACCAACCCCTTTGCTCGTGATACCTAATTGCTTGGCAGCACCATAAGACAAATCCATTACACGATTACCATGGAATGGACCGCGATCATTAACTTTTACCACGACGCTTTTGCCATTGGTTTTATTGGTGACTTTCACATAGCAATTTAGTGGTAGTGAACGATGAGCCGCTGTTAGGGCATTCATATCAAAAGTATCACCGCTGGCCGTTTTGCGACCATGAAACTTACGTCCGTACCAAGATGCCAAACCGGTTTGCTTAAATTTGCTTACTGAGTTAGACGCGACTGCTGTTAAGCGCTCTAACACATCTTCGTCATTGCTTACTTGGGCGGTATCGCTCGCTAATAGTGAGCTGCTAAGTGCTAATGAGGTAGGCTGACGGGCAGACTTAACCAAGCTTGAAGCACCATCATGTTGACGGCTAAGCTCACCGAGTACACGGTCGATATGGGAGGCGTTATCTTGCGAAATCATTGCAAGGGTGGTTTTTGCTTCTACTGCATTGGCATTAGATGCGACTGCAGAGCCAGCAAATAGAAATACTGACATTGTAAGTAAACCAGATAAACGCTTATTCATAAATACCTCTATAACTTATACATTAAAACCTAACTCTAAAAATCTTAGATCGAGTGTGACAGACTTAGACCAATCTAATCGTGTCGCAAGCTCTAAAGCCTATGTATCAATCGGTCATTCTAATCAGGATTGATGCAAAAGATGGCTTTTATAGGGTCTAACATATGATAATTTTCATTTTGTTATCATAAATGCGTTGCAGTAGTAAATGACCGAAACGTTTACGATATGCTCAAATGATAGTTAACAATATTAATTAAGTACCGACTCTAATAGTTGGATAACTAAAGTTTAAATGGTCAGTACCGACATTTATCATATCCGATAAACAAACTTCCATGTATTGCTAAATTAATAAACGTTTTGAAGTGTATTACGTATTACTTTGTTATTAAAGCGTTAATTAAGTAGTCGATTTGAAAGCCTGAAATCTCGGATTTGCTAACTATACGGATGAGCTATAACTAAAATATAATTAAATGCTAAGTTTGTTAGTAGCTCTGTACGGGTTATGTAGCAAAACACAGTAAAACGAGGTTAACGCAATTATTTGTAAAAAACAAGGATTAAAACCTATCAGTGTAGATTGACAATAAGCACGCTTTTGACGAAGAAAGACAGTGATTTTATTTTTAATAATTCAATAATATCAAAAACTTATGATGAATAACTGCTTTAGAGGAAAATGGATAATATCAAGAATGTCTGTAGTATTAATTACAAATAAAGCCAGTTTTTGGTCATTAAAACTGACTCGCATTCTATTTTTTCATTTTTACCGTCAGAGTTATTAGATGATGGCGGTTAGTTAGATTTATGAGTATGAATGGACATCAGCAGCCCAAATCCCGCCATTAAAGTGACGATTGCGGTGCCACCATAGCTAATGAAAGGCAGGGGTACTCCAACGACAGGTAAAATGCCGCCGACCATACCGACATTGACGAACACATAAACAAAAAATGACATGGCGACCGCGCCTGCTAATAACCTGCTATACACATCGGGATGGGTGAAAGCGATATATAAGGCACGGGTGAGTAAACAGGCATAAACGAACATCAACAACATCACGCCCAACAGACCAAATTCCTCAGAGAAAGCCGCGATGATAAAGTCGGTATGGCCTTCCGGTAAGAAGTGTAGATGCGACTGCGTGCCCTCTAAATAGCCTTTGCCCGTCAGTCCACCTGCGCCAATGGCTGTTTTGGACTGAATGATGTTCCAGCCAGCTCCTTGTACATCTGCTTCAGGATTGAGTAATGTCAATACTCGGGTACGCTGATAGTCGTGTAACAAAAAATTCCAAGCGACGGCGATGAGGGGTATCGCTAAGACGGCCGCGCCCGAAATCACTCGCCATGACAGACCTGCTAAAAAAAGCACGAAGATGCCACTGGCCGCAACTAACAGTGAAGTACCTAGATCAGGTTCTTTGGCAATCAATAGCACTGGAACGATGATCAAGGCTAAAGTGATGGCGATACTTGATGCTGATGGAGGTAGATCGCGCTTAGACAAAAACCAGGCACACATCATCGGCATACCAAGTTTCATAAACTCTGAAGGCTGCACGCTGCCAAATCCTGGCAGGTTAATCCAGCGCTGTGCCCCCATGCGCACCTCACCAATGATGTCTACCAATACCAATAGTACGAGTCCAAGTACATAAAAAACAGGCGTAAAGGTACGATAAATACTTGGCGGTATTTGTGCCATGGTAAACATCACGGCAAATGCCACGCCATAGCTGACCATTTGGCGTATGACCATGCTATTGTCTTGGGTCGAGGCGCTATATAGAATCGTTAAACCAATGCAGCAAACTGTTAATAGAAGCAGGGTCAACCATGGATCGATATGGATACGTTGCCATAGCGTCGGCGCATGACCTTGACCGAAATGGTGGCTCTGACGTGAAAAACGATATTGCGGATTAGAAGACATAGGCAAAGTGTGACTGGCAATTGGCGTAAAAGAGATGTCGAATTTGACATAAATGTGTGATCAATCAGTGATTACAAGAGGTTCATTCCAATAGATGCCAGCAGATAAAGTAACACATCAGTAATAAAGTCACGTAACTATGAAAATTATGAGGATAAGTGTTAATTACGAATAGGTGGCTACGAATTAGAAGCGATAGTTTAGCCTGCTTGCCAAAAATTTGATAGTATCGATAAAACGTTTTTAGCGGTAGCTTCTTGCAATGATCAATAAAAAAAACCATGTCTATCGGCAGATTCATAAGCCTATTATCGCCCTATTGGTTTGTGCCAGTAGTATTAGCGTTCATGCGGCTATCGTGAGCGACAATAGTGAGCGTCGTATCGAAGTCCGTCAAGGAGGCAGTAGTGGCAATAGCAGCAGTAATGCTTATATCAGGCCTTCCACGAACGCGACAAGCTATAACTCAGGCGTTACTATGTTAAGTGGGGCAACAAGGTTAAGTGGAGCAACAAGGTTAAGTGGAGCAAATGCGATAGCGGGCGATAGCATGCAAGGGCTAATTCAGCAAAAACAACGTGATTTCGATTTTGACGCCAGCTTATCCATCGAAGAAAACAAACGCGTCAATGTCAACAGACGTACGCCTAGCTATAATACAACTTATCCTTCCACTTACAGCACCAGTAATAATACTTATAACAATTTTACCAGTATCGACTTTAACGGCTGGCTCAACAGCAATAGCTACCGTGCTAGCCAAGTCGCTGATTATCAGCGCTATTTGAACGCACGAGTGGGTGCGCATAATGTACCACCCTTGTCTCAGCTGCTTACGACGGCACGTAGTTGGGATAAATGTGGCTATGAGCCTTATCAGCTGCCACCGCAAGAATTATGGGCCAATATAGTTCCCACACTACGACTGTATAGTGAGCTAAAGAATCAAGGTATTTTACCTGCCAGTAGTGAGATACGTTCAGTTTACCGTAGTCCTGGACTCAATGACTGTGCTGGCGGGGCAGATAGCAGCAAACATATGACTGCGGGTGCTATAGATATTTGGGTGCCGGAGTACGAAGATAATTCATGGCTGCTGAGTACCATGCAAGATGGCCTATGTCAGTTTTGGCAATATCAGGGGCAGTCTCATAACTTTGGGCTAGGACTGTACTCCACGGGTGCTATTCATTTGGATACTGAGGGTTATCGCAAGTGGGGCTTTAATCATGCTAGCAGCAGTTCATCATGTCGTTATTAATAGTTTTATTCGCATAGTCAAAACGACTATAGTCAATCCACTATAAAAGCGTTACAGCGTTAACCTCGCTTGAGGTATTAAATATACATCTACACTCGGTTGCCTTGTACCACTTTTAAATTGAACCGACTATATAGTTATCCTATTATACTTATACAAATCACTTTTTATCTCAGTAAACTATGCTGTATTATGTCAAAAAATATAGCCTAGTTTATAGTAAGCGGGATTTATGAAAAAGTGGTACTTAAGAGTAGAAAGATCAAATCAATCAGAAAAATCGAAAAAAAGCACTTTGCGCTCAACTCAGATGTATGCAGGGCTATGTTGCTCGGTGATTTTGTCTCTTCTGTTTATTAGCGCCTGTAGCCCGAACACTGCTTCTGAAAATAGTTTGCCTAACGTAAATGCCTCGGATGCAAAAGACATCGAAGAAAACATTAAAAACTCTTATGCACGTCTCGCTGCCAAACGTCCTGATGTATGCCCAAAACTACTACAAAAAAACGTCGACGATGACACTATTGTCCGTACTGCGGAGGTCATGATATCGAATTATTGCGATTATTACTTATACCCAGAAAGGGGTCAAAGCATAAACATCGATATCAATACCGATCAAATCGAGACATTGCTAATTGTGCCAACCATGCATAACTTTGCCAATGGTTCCTATCAAGTCGAATCTTATGATAAGCATGTGATTCGTTTAAATTATGTCGGGGTGACTCATAAACCCGAGCGCTTAAGCTATGACGTAAACATCACTATCACTAGCTAACTTGACTGAAGCCAATTACTTTACATAGTAGTTAGTACTTGTAACGTCGTCCTTTATTTTTCTATTGTTTATTCTTCTTCTATTTCATATAGCTGCTTTCAATAATTAATATTAATAGTTTGCCTAGAAGCACTTTTATAAGTGCTTTTTTTGATTCTCATTATTATTGATAAGCATTATTTATTAGTCTTCCAAGGATCCTCTTGTCCAACCGTGACAATCAAAAAGTCATCCGGTTTGAGCGTATCGCGCATGGTTTTATTAACCTCTGGTAATTGTACTTGGTCAATACGACTCACATAATTGGTCAGATAATTCTTGGGCAACTGATAAAAATTCATCATTCCCAACAAGCTATTGATACCGGCATTGCTGGCAAAACCCATCGGAAAACTGTTCTTTAAATTGTCAGTCGTCAAGCGCATCTCAGTGCTAGTAATACCATTGTCCAATGTATCATTAATGACGTCTAAGCTGGCGTCAATAGCAGCGCGCGCTTTATCATTACGGGTCGAAAACCCAATCTGATAAGGACCTCGCGCCAGCATCGGACTCATTGAGCCTGAAATACCATAGGTATAGCCAAGGTTTTGTCTGATTTCGGTCATCAGCCGCGCATTGAAATCACCGCCTGCTAGCACTTCGTTACCCACGGCAAAGTTGGTTTGCTTCTGTTGTGCGATAGCATCGGTGGCGCGCTTATCGCCCAGTTGCCCCATAAGTACGGTCGTTTGGGTGCTGGGAAAAGGAATGTGAATATGCTGCGCTTTTGTCAGTGGTTTGGGCTCAGGTAGCGTTGTCGCTGCTTGACCGACTGGCAAATCAGCCGTGATATCGTCAGCAAGTTTTTTGGCTTGGGTTAAAGTCAAATTACCCGTCATCGCGATAGAAGCATTTGCCGCCACCAAATAGCGATTTTTGAAGTCGAGCAATTCTTTTCTTTCAATACTCGGTACACTGTCGAGCGTACCAACGGAAGGGTGCGCGTAAGGATGGTCGCCATATAAGGCTTCGTTAAAAGCAATGCTCGCAAGACTATTGGGGTCTTGTTTTTGCTGCTGCAAACCGACTAAGAGTCGCGCTTTGTTACGTGCTAGGATATCTGCATCAAACGCCGGTTCATTTAGCATTTGAGTCATCAAGTCGACGGCAGGCAGTAGATGTTTGTCATCGGACAAGCTGCGTAGCGAGACGATAAACATATCTTTATAGGCGCTACTGCTCAAATTCACTCCCAAGGTTTCAACAGCGCGGGTGAACTCATTTTCATTTAAGCTTTTAGAGCCTTGTTCCAACATAGTAGCAGTCATATTGGCGATGCCAAAACCGGCTTTGCGTATGCTGCCATCTCGGGCACTACCTGCATTAAAGCGTAAATCAATATCAACAATGGGCAGGGCAGTGGTGCGTACAAAAAGCACAGGGATGCCAGCTTTGGTTTCGAACTGTTGAATGGTTGGCACTGTGACTTTTAATGGCTTGGCATCAGCGACACTTGTAAGCTTTGATAGTGCGACTATTGGTGCATTTATATCAACGGCAGCTGATGGCGTACGAAAGTCTTCGCTACCAGTGGTATCTGCCTGAGCGGTGGTCGTCAATATCGTCAAACCTAACAATATACCTAGGCTCAAGTAGGAACGCTGTTTAAATCTAAGTTCGAAATGAGGTTCGAAATGAAGTTTAAATTTGCGCTTTACTAACGGCAATAAAGGGCTTTTTTTTGTATTCATGAGAAAAGTAATCTGAGTCATGGCTTTCTTCTTATTAATAAGGTCTTTAGCATTGGCTTATCAGTGAAAAATATTGACAGCACGTTGTTATTATTTGTTTTTGCTTACCGTTTTTTGACTTGCTTGCTTTGTAGATGCTTTTTCTTTAGACGCTTGCTCAGTAGGCGGTATCACATGCATGACGGTCAAATTATCTTTGACCAAGTACTTTTTACTGGCTGCTTGAATATCAGAGATTTTGACGCCATCAAGCTTGGCTGGTAATTCGGCAAGCAGCCTGTCATCGAGACCGATAGACTGTAGCGAGCCAATCATGCGTGCCTGACCCTCCATACTGTCTTGCGCATAGATCAATCCAGTGACCGTATTGGTTTTGGCACGACTGATTTCGTCAGCAGCAATAGGATCGGTTTTGAGCTTTTCTATTTCAGAGAGTATGGCTTGCTGCGCTTGTTCTAAGCTAACACCTTCACGCGGTGTCGCTTGAATTAAAAACAGTCCATCGCCGCGATCAAGCAAGTCATAAGAGGTGCCAACTGTGGTGAGCAGGCCTTGTTCGCGTATCAGTCGGCTCTCTAAGCGAGCAGACAGACCACCATCCAATACGTCTTGTGCCAGCGATAACGCGTAAGCTTGTTTTTCATTGGCTGTGCCGGCAGTGACGAGACTGGGCACGTTATAGCCCATCAGCAAAACCGGTACTTGTACTGCTTGTTCAGACTCAACTTGCTGATAACCACGAAAGCCTTTTTGACTGACAGCAGGGCGTTTGGGCAGATTGCTTGGTTTGAGATCACCGAAGTAGCGTTTGACTTGCGCCAATACTTCTGTTGGGTCGACATCGCCGACTATCACCAAGGTCGCATTGTTGGGTGCGTACCAAGTCTTGTACCATTCTTTTAGCTCTGGGAGCGTAATGGATTCAAGCTCACTCATAGGGCCAATGACAGATTCGCCTTTTGGGCTATCAGGCAGCGCCAACAATCGGAATGATTCATAAGCTTTGGCAAGTGGGTTGTCATCTGTACGTTGGCGTCGCTCCTCCATGACCACTTGATGCTCTTTGGTAAATTCTTTGTCATCGAAGATTAAGTTTTTCATTCGATCGGCTTCGAGCTCTAGCGCTAGCGGCATGCGGTTGGCTGGGAATAGCTCGTAGTAACCCGTATAGTCATAACTGGTAAAGGCATTGTTAACGCCCCCAAATTTGGCGATCAAACGTTCATAATCGTCACTCGATACATTAGAGGTGCCTTTGAACATCATATGCTCTAGCAAATGCGAGAGTCCGCCTTTATCAAGCGGCTCGTCTGTCGACCCCACTCGATACCAAATCTGGGTCATAGCGACGGGTGCGCGGTGGTCTTCTTTTACCACGATCTTTAGACCGTTTTCTAACTGATACTCATGCCGACCTGACATATCCATGGACAACGCTGACGACTGCTGATCGTCCTTACTGTCTGGATTTTGATTTACCTTGCTCTGCGCCGCACCTTGCATGGCTGGATTTTTGACAAGCGCGTTTCCATCCGCTGACGAAGGAGTACCAACAGTATTGGTTTGACAAGCCGCAAGAGTAGTTGCTATAGCCAAAGCGCCAGCAACGCGTAAAACGTGTAGTGGTAAAGTCGAGGACATGGTATGTTCTGCTTATATAAAAAGATGACTGAATGTGTGCCTGCTAACTATAATAATCACCAGCGTTATAGCGATTTGTGTGCGCCAACCATTACGCTAGCCGTCGGTTTAAACTCTGATGTTGTGTTACAGCCAGTCGCTGACAATGCGATGGTGGCTATTAGCAGAGCTGCACTGATAGAGGTTATTTTTTTATAGCAATTTAGTGACGATAGCATAGGTGGTTCCTAGTAGAAAGTTATTGAATAAAGTTCGCTAAGAGTAGGCGAAGTTGCGCCTGCTAAGGGTCAGATTTTTGTGTCCAAACCTTAAGCGAAACTTTCTCAACCGTTTGGCCTGTCCGATCACTTCTGACTATTTAGCGTTGGTCTGGTAGGGTAAAGGCTGAGCGCAACTTGAATTATGCTAAACTAGGCTAAAAATAATCTATCATTTGAATGGTAGAAAACTGACAATATACCGATCAATTTTAAAATAAACATCTTACTAATAATGATAACTTTTAGGGCAAGCTTATGAATAACCCAAATAATAGCAATCGTGTAGTCATTAACCTTGACGGTGGTCTCGATGACTTAGATGACGATGATATTACCTTACCCAGTCTACCGGTGCAATCTATGCCCATCGTTGATGAGGATAGCGTACCTACCAAACCGTTAGACGATGCTAGGGTGACTGATAAGCATCATGATAATGTGACAAATAACGATAATGTGAAAAATAATGACGATACGACAAATCAAGAGACGACGACAAACAAAGACGTCTCAAGCGCTCATGCTGCTGAAAGTATCGCTTTAGCCACGCCGATTGTCATGACAGAAGAGCATAACGTACCTAAAAGTTCCTCTGAAAGCTTTTCGCGTGCCAAAGAAACAGAAGCTAGTAGCAAGACCAATACGGCTTCAACGATTCCAACCATGCCATTACAGGAGCAGTTGGGAGATAGTCCGAGTGTGACCCCCGTTGTTAATAGCGATGGGCAAGTTGCCATGCCAAAAGAGCCAGTAGCAGAGACTCAAGAAAGTCAGAAAAAAGGCAGCTGGTTTAATCGGATGAAAACAGGGCTGAGTAAATCACGTAAAAATCTAGCTGAAGGTATGGTCAGTATCCTGATCGGTGGCAAAGAAATCGATGATGAGTTGTTAGAAGAAGTTGAAGATCAGCTACTGGTTGCTGATATTGGTGTCAACGCGACCAACCGTATTATCAAAAGCTTGACTGAGCAGACAGCTCGTGGGGATTTGATTTATTCGCATTCATTGTATAAAGCATTGCAAACGGAATTGGTTGATATCTTAACGCCAAAAGTAGCGCCGTTGGTGGTTGATACCAGCAAAAAACCTTTTGTGATTTTGGTTGTGGGCGTCAATGGGGTCGGTAAAACCACCACCATCGGTAAACTTGCCAAACGCTTACAAGGTGAGGGCAAATCTGTCATGCTGGCTGCTGGTGATACGTTCCGAGCTGCCGCAACCGAACAGCTGCAAATCTGGGGTGAGCGTAATAACATTCCAGTCGTGGCGCAAGGTCATGGCTCAGATAGTGCCTCTGTCATTTTCGATGCCATGCAGTCTGCCAAAGCAAAAAACATTGATGTGCTGATAGCAGATACCGCTGGGCGCTTGCAAAACAAAACGCATCTCATGGCGGAGCTAGAAAAAGTCGTACGTGTCATGCGTAAAGCCGATCCAAGCGCACCGCACGAAGGTATGATTGTCCTCGATGCTGGCACGGGTCAAAATGCCATTAATCAAGTAGAACTCTTTAACAAAGTCGTGCCATTAACGGGTATTACGATTACTAAGTTAGACGGTACTGCTAAAGGTGGTGTGGTCTTTAATATTGCCGAAACCACAGATGTGCCTATCCGTTATATTGGCGTTGGCGAGTCGATTGATGATTTACGCGCCTTTAGTCCAAAACAATTTGTCGCTGCCTTGTTCGAAACCGACGATAAAGAGTAGCGCTCGATAGGTCGTTTTAGCCAACAAACGACTCTTGGGAAAATAATAATTTGAAAGGAATAGTCATGATAGTTACTACAGCAGTTTTTGGATCACATCAATTGACGTTGATTGCGAGTGTCAATGAGCATAGCAGCCCTAAACTGGTTGAAGTCAATTGGCTGCTGGCAGGTAACTCTTGGCACAGCTCAAAATCTATTCCCAAACTTAAAAAGCACTACGGCCTTGTCGATCAGAGTTTTACATTCATTAATAACGATAGCCTAAGCGAAAATGAGCCTGCCCAAGCATTACTCATAAATGCTATCGAACAATTAAAGGCTTATTTTAAAGGGGATCGTCAGAATTTCGATTTGCCTATAGATGCAAGCTTAGGAACCCATTTTCAGCAACGAGTTTGGCAAGCATTACAAGATATTGGGTATGGCGAGACAATCAGCTATGCAACACTGGCGCAAAATGTAGATAATCCCAAAGGCTTTCGCGCGGTGGCCAATGCCAATAGCAAAAATCCTTTTAGCATTATCGTTCCTTGTCATCGCGTCATTGCTAGCGATGGTAAGCTTGGCGGTTATACGGGCGGGCTGGATAAGAAAGAATATTTGCTAGGGCTTGAAGGCGTCACTTGCAAAACTTAGTTTGAAGCAGATGCCTATCACACAAATAAACCCAAAAAAGGCCAAACGTTTTAAGTGTTTGGCCTTTTTTATGAATCGTCCCGTCCTGAAATAAGTCTAAGAAAGATGATTTTATTTATGGATAGGAAAATTGACAATCGCCTGACTTGTTACATCTTTATCGAAACTTTATGAGGCAATTGTTTTTGTGAGGTACGCCAGCGAAACAGCAGCAGTAACGCAAAGTAAAATGCCCATAAGCCTGCGAGCGCATAAAAGCCCATAGCGACTTGAGCGACACTGGCCCCCATTTGATTTAGCTGCACAGAAGTATTGATAGCAGGGGTAGTCGGTACCAGCCAACGTACCAACTGTAGTATCTCAGGGAGTTGGTCGGCAGGCCAAGGATAGCCACTGATAAAAAATAACGGTAACGAGCTAAAGATTAAAATTTGCATACTGCGCTCACGTTGCCGGAACCACAGTCCCAGCAAGCAACCAAGGGTGGCGACGGTCGGACAAAATAGCAGCAAGAATAACAAACTGCCAGCCATGTTTTGTCCACGGGGATAATGATGGAGCTCAAACGCCCAGCCATAATAAAAGCAGCCGATGATAAAGCTCAACATGCTGAGTGCACCAATACGTCCTAGCCAGCCGCGTATCGTAGTCATGTGGCGGCGCTGCTCATACCAAGTACCGATCAGCATTGCGGTGGCCATGAGTAACGTCTGCTGCAAGATAATAATGGATACCGCTGGCACTACATAAGCGCCATAACCTTCAGTTTGGTTGTATAAAGGAATAATCTGTAGCGGTACGGCTTGGGTGTTTTTGGCAGCGGTGGGCGAATATGCGCCTTGTGCCACGCTTTTTTTCACTTCAATACCAGCCGATACCGTACTGACCGCTTTTAAAAATCCCAGCTGTACGTTTTTGTTCAAGATAAAGTAGCCGCCATTGCCGAGCACACTCACGCTAGCTGCTTTACCAGACAACACTTGCTGCTCAAGGCCACTAGGGATGACCATATAGCCAGCGATTTGATCCGACCACATGGCCTCGATGGCATCTTGCTCATTAATAAATCGCTGTGTGTTCAGCTGCGGGCTGGCACTCGCATAACGGACAATGGTACGGGATAGATTGCTATTGTCTTTATCGATAATGCCAACGGGTACGTGATTGACGACTTCAGTAGAATACGGCCATGGATAAAAGAAACCATAAATGATAGGAGCCATAATTAAAAGCAAAACCACGCCTTTATCGGTAAAGATATCTTTGAGAGTCTGTAAAAAACTGCCTAAGAAGCTCTGTGACGATGACGAAGTGGTTGATTCAGCATGTTTTTTTTGTGGCTTGTTTTTTGATAATGGCGACATTAACGTGCTCCCCAACGTTCAGGACGCGCCAATGCGCGCTTGCTTAGTACGGCAGTCAAGCCCATAGCAAGCAAGGTCGCTAGCGTTAGGCCATAAATGATTGGCAAAGATACGGCAACGGGTGCGTGCATCTGTAATTGCGCGATATGTAGTTTTAGATAATGGGTAAGCGGTAGGATGTTCGACCAATGCTGCGCGCTATCACTAATAGCGATATAAGGAAAAGTGACACCTGCAAAAGCGTAAGAAGGCGCAGAAATGAAACCGGTAGCGGATAAGCCCATACGCAATGAAAATGAATTCAAAGTAAAGATGGCTCCTAGCCAAAACGACAGCATCATCAATAGTATCAGCCCGATGTAAGTGACAACCATTGAGGCGAGAGCGACCGTTTGTTGCGGTGTGGCAAGCCATAGTGCCAATGCAGACCATATACTATAAGCAAGCATTGGCCAAAAATATTTGCCCAATAAGCCAAAAATTAAGACGGCAATACTTACTTGCTGATTTTTTTTGAGACTTTCCGATATTTCAGGGTCATCGCTACGTGTTTGCTTATTGTCGAGCGTAGACAGTGCTTCATTATCTATGAGTGCCGTCAAATTGGGACGACCAGTATCAATAAAAGCGTACCAGTGACCGATTCGTTTATCCCGCAACTCACGTCCAATCGTCGTTGCTCCAATGACCATTGCCAAAATATGCAGCAGTGCAGGGATAACAGTGGAGGCCAAAAACTGCTGATAGTCGGTTGCCGCATTAAACAAACTGATGCGCTGAATACTGATCGGCGAGTAAGCAATCGCCGCTTGCGAGGGTGCCATGCCTTGCTTGACCAAACGCTGTATCTCAACGCCTGCGGATAAGGTGGCAGCGACAGACTGAACGCTTTTTTGGATAATCCCAGAGTGTGTACCATACTGAGCATTTACTTGTAAAATCAGTGGCGCTGGCTTATTGGATAAAATATTTCGAGAAAAATCCTCAGGGATAATCACGACTGCATAAATATCTCGTTGCAGGATTGCCGCTTCAGCAGCGGCTGGCGAGCGATAAAGCTGTCTGACGGTAATATCAGGACTGGCCTCTAGATAGCGCACCACGGTATTAGCAACAGGGCTATTGTCTTGATCGATCACCCCAATAGGCAAATTGGTAATTTGCGTTTGCGAAAAAATCCACCAAATCAGCAGTACTGTCGCCAAGGGTATCCAAACCACCATGGCAAAATCCCAAGAATTTTTGGCCAAAAAACGCCGCTCATAGGCGGCACTACGTATAAAAGCTTCGCTAAGCTGAGTTAGGCGCATGGCTTATTCTTGGCTCTGATTAGCAAGGGTTGGATTGATACGGACGATGACACTCATTCCAGATCGAATCCGCGCATCAGGTTTACTTGGTCGCGCCTTGACTTCAAAGGTACGCACATCAAAGCCATCATCATTATTGGTGGGTCGCCACGTCGCAAAGTCAGACAATGTAGAGGTTGTGTAGACAGTAAACTGCTTGCTATAGGGTTTGTCTGCTGATGATAACGCCGGAATAGTACCAGTAAAATGCTGACCAATGGCAAACTGGTTCAAATAGGTTTCGGTGACATTCAGCACCACCCATTGATCATTGGTATTGACCAAGGTTAATAGTGGCACACCTTGACCGATTACTTCACCAGCACTGACTATCACGTTATCCACGATACCAGCGATAGGGCTTTTTAAGTTGGCTTCTTCTTTTGCAGCCAGTGCCTCATCTAGTTGAGCATCGACTTGCGCCACTTGTGCGGTAGCTGCGGATTTGTCTTCACTACGCGTGCCTTCCATCGCCAAATCGTATTGCAAGCGTGCGGCTTCGGTTTGATCTTGGGTTGCAAGATACTGCGCATAAGCTTCATCGCGTTTTTGTCGCGCCATGAGACCCTCTTCATAGAGTCGATTGACACGCTGATAGGTGTTCTCTGCCAGATCCGAGGCCGCTTTGTTGGCTTGCCATGCAGCCTTTGCTTGCGCAATCTCTTGCGGACGGGCACCATTTTCGGCTTTATCAAGCTGACTTTGTGCCATCTGCTTGCCAGCCTGCGCTTGATTAATCTTTGCGTTAATCTCAGGCGAATCCATTTCAATTAATTGTTGACCAGCCGTCACCTCATCCCCTTCAGTAACCATAATCTGAGCAATACGCCCCGGTACTTTTGCAGCGATGGAGGTTTGCTGCATTTGCATTTGCCCTTGCAGGGTAATGACGTCAGGTTCGCTGCTTTGGTTGCTTTTGTATAAACCATAAGCGATAACGCCCAATGCAATCAGCACGAATAAGACAAGCAGCGCCTTTTTTATCATGGCAGACTTGTCAGATTTAGGATTATCACGATAAGTAGGCGTTGCCTGTTCTGGTTCCACGTCAGGTATGTCTTCTACAGAATCGACTGACGGCTGATCATTATGAGACAGCGTTGACTCATCAGTCGAATCAGTTGATTTGCGTGAGTCGTCTGATTCGTTTGGAAATTCAGTCATGACAGTGAGATTCCTAAAACAATAAAGTTGAGAGTGAAAAGGATAGGGTAAAGTCGTTTTGACCTAGTACACTCGAATAGCATGAGGTTTAGAGTTTTCTAAAGTTTCAAAATTAAAAATAGCACCAAAAGCGATAATAAATGCTGAGTAATAAAGCCACAGCATAATGACTACGGCTGCTGAAAGCGCACCAAACTCAGCGCTATAGTTATTAAAGTTTTGCACATAAATCGAAAATAACACGGACAATAGAATCCAGAGAACAGTAGCTAAGGCAGCGCCTGGCACCAGATTTTTTAGCGCTACGGCGTCACGGTTTGGCGCAAAACGATATAGGCTTAAGAAGCTTAAGAATATAATACCAGCCAATATCGGCCATCTGCTCCAAAGCGCAATGGTCTTAGCGATTTGCGGAAAAGGAAAATAAGCCGCCGCCAAAGGAATAATAGCGATAGAGGAGATGGCTATGATCAAGACCACAACGGCAGCAAAAGTTAAACTAAGTGCTCGCATCGTACCTTGTATAAAGTTGCGCTCTTGGGTGATATGAAAGGCAAGATTAATCAGGATAATTAAGGATTTTATGCCTTTAGAACCAGCATAAAGGGCTAGTAGCGTCGAGATAATCAAACCAAAAGTCAGTTTTGATGCAGTGTTAGAAGCCAGCTCGCTTAAGCGTGAATTAAGAACCTCATATACAGACTCAGGGATAAACGAACGTAAAAGTGAAATCTGCTCTTGCATTTCAACAGGTGAAAAAGCGAGACCATAAATCAGTACAAACACGGCCATTGCTGGAAAAATAGATAAAAAACCAAAAAATCCTACGCTCGCGCAATGTGCCCAAACATTAGGGCTATTTGCTATACGCCATGTCTGAAGCAGGTACGGCAGCCAATGGGTTACTTTAGAAGTTAATTTTTTCATAAAACGCTTATTCGCAGTAGAGCTAGGGTTAGTAGTATCGTAAGGTCAGTAATAATATAGCCATTAGCCATTTAATTATCATCAGTATCAGCGCTTATCAACACGCTCTATTACTCTTCACACGAGATCATTATTCACTATATAAAGTAGGTAACTGAATATCTGCCGCATTAAGATAGGTGTTAAAAGCCAGTGGCGTCCCGCAACTTTGCATCAGGGCGGCAAGCGCTTGCACATAACTGTTGGCTGCCTGCGCTTGTTCAGTTCGTGCTTTGAGAGATTGCGTTTGTGCTTGTACCACGTCAACCGTTGTATTTACGCCTTCTTGGAGACCCAACTGACGCAAGCGCAATACTTCTGCTGCCAAGTCAACATTGCTCTGTAATGCTTGATAACGTGACTGGGCATTATTCATATCGTGCCAATTTTTTTCGACCAACAGCAGCAGATTGTCACTGACTTCAATCTCAGAGAGATCCGCTTGGCGTATTTGCGCGTTACTTGATGCCAGTGATGCTGTTTTATCGAGTCCACCCCATAGCTTCCAAGTGGCAGAGATACCAGCGACCCAACTGGGGTCTTTTTCGACTTGTCCGTAGCCGTACAGCATAACGGTAGGCTTATAACCCGTATCTGATAACGCATGGAGTTGCTGAGCCTGCGCGCGTTTGGCGGCGACTTTCTGT
This sequence comes from Psychrobacter sp. PAMC 21119, assembly GCF_000247495.1. Lineage (NCBI taxonomy): Bacteria > Pseudomonadati > Pseudomonadota > Gammaproteobacteria > Moraxellales > Moraxellaceae > Psychrobacter > Psychrobacter sp. PAMC 21119. Next base: position 326,626 of record NZ_AHVZ01000011.1, read on the forward strand.
AACCCTGGATGATTGGCGAGTGCCAAGTCTTGGAAATAGCTCACATCAGGTAGCGAGCGACTGGAGACAAACAAAGGCGTGGTCGGTTTGATACGATAATCGGTACGTAATAGCCGCTGCAAAGCAATCATCGCAAGGCGTGCATCATTATTGGCATTGACCGATTCACTTTTGGCATCTGCTAAGGCAGACTGCGCTTCTATTCTGTCGACGCGTGAAATAAAGCCTTCTTCGAACAGACGCTCCGCCATATGATCGGTCTGCTGCAAGGTATCATAAGCATCTTCACGCAAGTAGGCAGCGATGATGGCCAGCTGCGCCTTAAAATAGCGCTCAATTAGGGTGCTATAAAGCTCGTTTTTGTCTAATAGGCTGTTCGCGACTGCTTCTTGGGTGCGTGCATCGGACGCGCCTGTTAACGCTGTTGTCCGCCCAGCAGTGTAAATAGGCCAAACAACGCCAATACCAGCGCCCGTCGTTGAGCCTGAACGATTAAAATCATAAGACTCTGGGAGGCGCTCACCGACCAATTCACCAAAATTTGGCAAATCTGTGTTTGGTGGAATAGGAGGGATAACCTCATCTACGCTATTATTGATCTCATTAACGATGCCGTTTTTGAGCGATGATAAATCAATGTCTTCTTCCACATGATAGGCACTTGCCGATACGCGGGCGAACACCAATGGATTGTCTATGGTTTTTAGGGCATCGGTTTGAAATTGACTGGCGGCAATGGCGGCTTCATTGGCTGCTAACTTTGGCGAGACTTGTAATAAGATGTTTTGCGCCTGCTCAAGACTCAAAAAACTAGACACTTCTAATGGATAGCTGTTATCAACCGCTTTGTGCGTGATAGGATCGATAAGCGTGGCTAGGCGGCTCTGTTGCTCAATGCCTTTTTGCTCAATGCCTCGGCTATGCATGGTGGATGCAGAGCTATTGATGGCAGTATTATCGTCCACTGACAATGCTGTTTTTGTCTGAACAGCCGTCGCAGCGCCAGTTTGTCGTTCATCAGCGTCAACGATCTGGGTTATCGTTACTGGTAGCACGTCATTCTGTGACTCAACGTTATCCATGTTAGCGTTTGCTGAGGTAGCGACGGACATCCCTATGAGCATAACCGTTAGCACAGCAGTAGACAGAGTTGATAATGCAAATTTCATAAGTCACATAAGCCATTAATTAGAATGCAAGATTTTTTAAAACAACGTGCGATATTCATCATTTTAGCCGACCACATAATAGCGTCGTTACGCTATTATAGTCGATTCAATTTAAAAGTAGTACAAGGCAACCGAGTGTAGACGTATATTAAGTACTTCAAGCGAGATTAACGCAGTAATACTTTTATAGTGGAATGACTATATAAACTATCCGGCAGCCAGCAAATTAATAGTGCTCGAATTAATTCTAAGCAAAAAACACGAATAAAATAGGCGGAAAAAACAAAAGATGAGGATATATAAATATTAACTAAAATTTTGTCTTGCCTAATGCGGGGTACACTCTAGAGACACAACCGTGACGGGTCAAGCCTCAATATCTTGTCGTTGTCTATTGTATAATCAATACTGATGTGGTAAGGAAATAGTTTTGGTTTTTATAATAGCGTTATTATTTATTGAATTATCAGAACATAATTGTGATCAGATCATGAATTTTTTATCTATTAACCAATTGATAATTAAATGATTTTTTTGTATTTCATCACTTTGGTTTTACTACTAATTAATAATAATGCAGGTTATGTTTCGACTGTTAATATTATGAAAGGATGGTTATTTAAGTAGGTTAACTTATTTATGAAAACCGCTGAATATAAAAATATGAGAATGATATAAACGATCAATCACAGAATAAATAAGACCAGTAAAGGATATGAGTAATGGCAGGATATATTTTGGCTTTAGATCAAGGCACCACTTCGAGTCGCGCGATATTATACGATGATCATGCGCGTCCCATCAAAATGGTGCAACAGCCAACCACATTACAGACACCCAAAGCGGGCTTTGTCGAGCAGGATGCACAGCAAATTTGGCAGACTCAGATTAGCTGTGCGCATGACGTTATTAACCAAGCAGGGTTGCTCGCTACCGATGTCACTAGCATCGCCATCACCAATCAGCGTGAGTCTATTGTCATGTGGGACAAGCAAACGGGTAGACCCTTAGCACCTGCAATTATTTGGCAAGACCGCCGTACTGCAAACTACTGCAAAACGCTTGCTGCTGAAAGCGCGGGCGGGGCTTATAGTGCTAGCACGGATGAAGACGATGACATGGCACACGAAGTGCAGCGAATCACCGGTTTACGCTTAGATCCGTATTTTAGTGCCAGTAAAATTGCTTGGCTGCTCGAAAATGACCCTAAGCTTAGCGTACGAGCTAGCAAGGGTGAAGTAGCTGTTGGCACCATTGATAGTTGGCTGATTTATAAATTGACAGGTGGTGAGCACGTTATTGATGTGACCAACGCTTCACGGACGCTGTTATACGATATTCATAAACTGGCATGGTCGGAAGAGTTGTGTGCACGTTTTGCTATTCCCATGAGCATTTTACCCAAAGTCCTGCCATCCGATGGTGAGTTTGGCAAAACAAAAAAAGGCTTATTTGCCAAGCAAATCCCTATTCAGGCAGTATTAGGCGATCAGCAAGCAGCACTTTTTGGCCAAGGCTGCCTCGATGCTGGCATGGCCAAAAACACCTATGGTACAGGCTGTTTTATGCTGATGAATATCGGTCAACAGCCAAAGTTGAGCGAGCATAAGCTATTGACGACGATAGCGTGGCAACGAAAGACGACAACGCTGCGCCCCGACAATTTATCCTTTGATCAAATCATGCAGTCTGGTAAGCGTATGCTACAGCCGCCCAAAAAAGAAGTCACTTACGCGCTAGAAGGCAGTGTGTTTATGGCAGGGGCAATTGTCCAGTGGCTACGTGATAATCTGGGTATGATTCAGCAAAGTAGTGAGGTCGAAAGCTTAGCGCGGCAGGTCGATAGTAGTGAAGATGTGGTGCTGCTCCCTGCATTCACAGGGCTTGGCGCACCTTATTGGCGCTCGGACATTAGTGCCAGTATTACAGGTATGAGCCGCGGCACGACCAAAGCGCATATTGCCCGTGCCGCGTTGGAAGCAGTTGCTTACCAAACGTATGACGTGTTAATCGCTATGCAAAAAGACAGCCCGCACCCCTTAACCGAACTGAGAGTCGATGGCGGTGCCGCCAATAATGATTTGCTCATGCAGTTTCAGGCAGACTTATTAGACGTCCCCGTACTGCGTCCCAGAGACACGGAAATTACTGCCAAAGGTGCTGCGCTCCTTGCTGGTCTAAAGACGGGATTGTACGATGAAGCAACGATGCAATCATCATGGCAAGTCGATCGAGTATTTGAGCCGAGTATGTCTGCTGATGAACGCGAGCAGCACCTCTATAAATGGCAACGAGCCATCGCAAGGTCGTTAATGCAGATGTAGACAGGGTTTTTTTGCTGAAATTAGCAGCATCATGTGTTTGTGATTACTTAAAGCATAAATCCATCGTACAAAACCTTGAGAAAGATACAAGCTGTAACGCAACACAATCGTAATATGGACACAGTTTACATAATCTATCTATCTGTTCTTGTACATAAATTTCTATACTTTAGATGAATCAAATAAAAAATGACTCAAGCAACACCGCTAATTTTTAGCACTTAATAACTCTAAAATATAACAAATAATTTAAGGATAATAGTATGAGTAATCATGACGAAATTGATCGCAGTGAAGTAAAACACATGTCAAAAGAAGCCAAGCAAGATTTGAATGCTGACATCATCACAGGTGAGCCAGGCTCACATCCAGTAGGTACTGGTATTGGCGGCTTAGGTGGGGCAGCTGCAGGTGCAGCAATCGGTACGATGGCAGGACCATTAGGTACGTTAATCGGCGGTGCTATTGGTGCTATCGTTGGTGGCGGTGCAGGTCATGCAGCAGCTGAAGCAATTGATCCAACCCATGAAGAAGCTTACTGGCGTGCAGAACATGCAAACGCTGACTATTATACAGAAGAGCATGACTTTGACCGTGACCTACATCCAGCTTATGCAGTAGGTTATGCTAACCGCGCTCGCTATCCTGCGGACGCTCGCTTTGAAGATCATGAAGCAGATTTGGAACGTTCATGGCATGAAGTGAAAGGCGAGTCACGCATGGAGTGGAATGAAGCACGTAGAGCATCACATGACGCATGGAATCGTGTGTCGTAACATGAGTAAATAGAGAACCTCGGCATTTCCGTACTTTTATAGCTGAGTTCTTACCTTTAGCAATTGTAGTTATATTAAAGCCTTTAGAGCACGCTCTAGAGGCTTTTTTACATGTTGCAACCTTGATGGTTGTGGTAATCTTATTGTCTATATGTTAGAAAACGGTGGCTATATTACAGTGATGGCACCAGTGTTTGGCGCAGAGCACAAATACGTGCAGCTGTTGATACTATGTGTCATGGCTTCTATGATTGGTAGTATCGCCTTTGTATTGGCTCGCAAACGATTGTGATTAGATAACCTGTTAAACAGCTAACTACGTACAGATGTAACATGCATATGAATATTTAATGTTATGACTTTGATGGAGCAAGTATTCGCTACATGATCAGTTGATCCATTTTTTGAGTTTTAAGTAGCAGGATAAAGCAATACGAAACACTACAGATTTAGTACGGGCGGTCTATTATCATGAACAAGTTGCTTTATTTATTCATAATAATGCATACTATTCAAATAGCACTAGGATTTTTATGACTTACTCTGCCCATAAAGGTATTGATAAACAATTTTATATCGCCACTGCTAATTTACTAAATTTTGCCAATCCCAATCGTACTTACTATGAAAATGCTGAGCCATATAGCAACAAAGAGTATGAAAATAAACTGCGTGGTATCAGCGATTTATTAGCAAAAGCCCATGCCGACATCATTGCCGTACAAGAAGTATGGGACAGTGAGGCGTTAGAAGCGCTGGCGGTATCGTTAGGATTTAAGCCTGAACATGTGGTTATACCGCTGGCAAGCAACGATAGTGCGAGCCCCTATACTCAAGGTAGAGGGGCACAAAATACGCCTGCTGTGGGAATTATTAGTCGCTTTGAGCAGCTAGAGACGACTTTGTTAGAAGAGGTGGCACCAAAGGCGGTGATTGACATTCCTGATATCGGTCCTTATAAACGCTTTAATCGCCCGCCGCTGGTATTGCGAGTCAATGCATTCGGGCAACCGATTACTATTATTACGGCTCATCTTAAAAGCAAGCGCACTTTTTTCTTACGTGATGAAGCTGGCAATTTGCTAGAAGATATGGATGACCCTAATATTCGTATTCGTGCCAAACTTCGTAGCTTATGTATGCGGGCAGCAGAAGCGGCCTCCATCCGTATGTTTATTATCGAACGCTTAAAGCATACTCGCGAGCCCTTAATCTTACTCGGTGATATGAACGATGTCACGGGTAGTGTGACCACGCAATTGATGACTGAAACTGGCGAAGTGAATTACGACAAAAGCATGCGTGATGTTGCCTTGTTTGATGCCGCTCGTGTCCAAGCGCGTTATGGCTGGATGAAAGATGTAGCGTATACCCATATCTATCAAGGTATGCCAGAAGTGATTGATCAGCTGTTTGTTTCAGAAGAATTCTTGGCTGATAGCAAGTTTGCGCTTGGTCAAGTCGAACGAGTTGACTATTTTAATGACCATTTAAAGTGGGATTATTCCGATAGAGTCATCGATCATGGTATTATAAGGGCGAAAATAAAACTTCATGATTAACCCTATTATGTTGTTAATTGATACATTCTTTTTTAACCCATGCATGTCCCTTGCTTGATAATGTACAAGCGTTTATGATGCCTCTTCATTGAATATAGAGCGGTAATATTAGCCCGTATTATCAACTAACGCACAGTCTTTCTTAGATTTAGAATGAATACTGTCCAATGAAGACCATATTTATAAAGATAGGGCACAACATTAAGAGATTTATAATGAGCGAAAACAAAGACGAAAAGATTGAAGATGTGTTGGTAGACTCGGAACTGGCAAAAAAACTGGTACCGAATAAATTCAAGTTCACCAGTCAGCAAGGCCGTGCACGCCGTCAGAAACTTTTGGCTGGTGCCAAAAAGTTGAGCGAAACACAAGCTATTAATGATATTACTTTGGCTGCTGTATGTGAAGAAGCTGGCATTCCAAGAGCCTCTGCTTACCACTTCTTCCCTAATATCGAAGCAATATTTTTAGCATTACGCTTTTTGAATGCAATCGAAATATTAGAAATAGTAGAAACGGTCGATATCGGTAATTATGACAGATGGCAGGGTTATTTGACGGCACTTATCGATAAGTGTGTGACGATATTCCATAACGATAAAACCAAAGCCAAGCTCGTTTATGACACCAATACACCTGATTTTGAAGGCGATAGTTTTGGTGAAGATATTGATCATCAGATTGTTGATTTGGTTTATAAGCGTTTGTCAGAGCGTTATGAGATGCCGAGTTTCCACGACATTCAAGACACGCTATTGATCGCCTATAGTATTGTAAATGCTATCTTTACCTTATCTTATCGCCGTCATCAAAGCATTACCAATGAGTACATCCAAGAAGCGAACACTGCATTTATTGCTTACTTGCGTTGCTACCTACCAGAAAAACTACCACGTAAGAATCGCTAGTCTTTCTGCAATTTAGCCATTTTGATGACACGCCCTAAGTAAATAAAAAAATCCGACATCATATGTCGGATTTTTTGTGTCTACTGTCTTTGCTCATTATGGTTATGATTGGTCTAACGGATCGGCGTTAATACTTGCCCACGGCAAATATCAGTACTCGTATCTAAAGGCGCATATTGCTCATAATAGCTGACGATTAGATTCTGCAAAGCAACGTTGGTTTGCGAATCATTGGCATTCACATAGGCTTCACGCGCTTGCTCTAGCCAACGGTCTGCCATGCGAAAGTGGCTGCCTGACTCGCGCCAGCCTCGCTCGCATTGATTGGTCGCTGCCCAGATGAGAGAAACCTCACTGAACGCCAGTTCACGTGGTGCTGAAGTAATACCGTCACTATCTTTTAGGGCGCTTAGGGTTGCCCACAGATCGGGTCGCATCAAGGCTGAGTTGGAGGGAATGTCTTGATGCAGGCTGATGTCTTGTATCGTATCATTCTTTAGCGCGTGTAGTATGGTTTCTGCAAACTGTGCTGCTTGTAGCCCAGCAGTTGAGCGACTATTCATGCTGTCTTGATGGATGGCATAGGTCAGCCAAGCTTGCGCTTTATAAGCAAAGTATTGCTGACGTGCGCTCATACTTTTTTGCTGATACTCTTTTAATTGTGTCAGCATACACTGCATAGCACGTTGATGTGTGCTTTGGTATTTATAAGCAGGAGTTTCGCTTTGCAACTCACTATCACAATAGTCATTGGCTTGTAGAGTGGTAGCTTGAGTATGGCTGTTTGCTGCCACTGCTGATGACGCAGTTGCCAGTAGTAATACTGCTGAGAGCGCAGTATAGATAGGCTGTTTGTAAGTTATTGCTTTAATCGCAGAGTACAACATAATACTGACCTTATATTAAGGTAATAAGTGTGGATATTTACTCTTATTAAGACTGACTAACCGATGAATAATAGCAAAGTAACAAAGTAACAAAGTAACAAAGTAACAAAGTAACAAAGTAACATTGTAACATTTAAACTATAACGTAGAATTATTGGTCAGACGTTTGTTTTTGCGTGGGTCTTCACGTTTGAATAAGTCTTCATCGAACTTAAAGCGCAGTCTAAAGTAAGCACCTTCTTGAGTGCTATCATCATAAGCGATGTCTTCATCTTCAAAACCCATAAAGTTGTAGCCGAGTGATAACCAAAGGTTGGTCATTGGGCTATAGCCCACTTCAGCACCCAGCATATGAGACATATCATCCGCTTGTTTGTTCCAGTAAGTACCTGCTTGTAAGCCAATATCCCAGCGCTCGCTAATGTCATATAAGCCGCGTGCATAGACAGCATGAGCTGTGTTATCGCTTACGATATCGTCAGCATCATATTCTGTATACTTACCCGCATAACGACCTGATAGCGTTAATGGGCGAGTCGGATGGTAATTGCCGCTCCATGACCAAACAATCGCATCTTTTTGATAAGGATCGTCACCAGTAGCGTTGTCATCTAGACGATACTCAAGCTTAGCAAGCATATCGAGCTGATTGCTATCATAATCACGATATGCAGCGCCAAGCTGGAAACGGTTGATGGTGCGATGACCATCGTTATAATCTACTTTTGAGTAGATATCTTTGGCTAATAAAGTAATATCATCGGTGTAACGATAAGCGATGCCAGCGCTGCCGAGAAGGGTGTCACTGGTGTCGCCCCAACGTTTTTCTAAGCGCCCTGAAGCCTTGTAGTTTTCTTTGGCTAGGTACTCAACACCGACACCCGCTGCGGTTGCCGTGCTATCTTCGTCACCTTCTAAAGACTCGACACGTTCAAATAGTGTGCTCAAGGTCAGACCTTCTTGGACATACCATTTGTTTTTTAGACCGATAGCTGCTTCTGCTTCGCGTGCACTGATTGCATCACGCATACGATATTCACTGTAAACCTTACCGTCTTTCATATAAGTGGCATCGAATCCCACGACCGTACGCTGACGCTCATCAGAATCATCAAGACCGTAGCTACCTGACAAACTATTAATTAAGTCATGGCGGGCGTATAAGCGACCTAAGCTACCCAGTGGCGTCTCGCCGCCGATAGAGGTGGCATTGCGTTCGCTATTGTCAATATCTTGCTCATATTCGGCAAACACTAACGAGTTGTTCAGCTTTGGCAAACGTGCGGTCAGACGGGCGCGAGCAGTCGTCCCTTCGATATCTTTGTCAGCGTTACTGACGCCATTGAGTGCTGATTGATTGATGATGTCATCGTTGAATATTGTATCATCGATGACATCTAGCACGTCAGTGGCGGCTTGGGTATTGCGTGAGGCGGCAGTCGCATCTTGCTTGTAGTAGCGCACCCCAATCTCGCCAACGATATTCTGACTTAGACGCTGTTCAATGCTTGCTTCTACACCTTCGCGATTGGCTTCGGTTGTATGATCTTCAGTGCGCACGCCTTCAAATTTAAGTGCCGTTTGCTTGTTGTTTAATGTATGAGTGACCTCAACGCCAGATTCAGTGCGACCAGCTGTCTGCGGCGAGGCGCCAGTGACAAAGCCTTCGTCTGTGTCGTTATAATAAGCTTTGGCACGGGTGTTCTTCTTGTTATCAAAGTCAAGCTCGATACGTAGTGCGTCGCCTTCGACATCGTTACCTTCTAAAAGATCGGCATTAATCTGATTGCTTGGTTGAAAGTTTGGGTTTTCAGCTTTGTTCATCGCGTATTCGGCAACCAACTTTAGCTTATCGCTAAATTTGATAACGCTGTTGACACTGGCCAGCTCTTCTTTATTAAGTGGATCGTCACTGTTGACATAGCTACCACCGATAGCCACTTTAGCATTCAGTTGTTGCTTGGCAGCGATACCGCCGACCAAGTATTCCTCGCCGCCTTCATCGACTTCTACAGTGACTCGTAGATAAATAGGGTTGCCATCGATATCTTGGCTAGCGATAGGGGCTTTTAAGAATAGGCTGCGGCTAATAGGGTCAATTTCGTAATCTGCAAAGCGGGTAAGGGTTTCACGATTGACGATTAAACCTGGGTTATTCGCATCGCGAGTAATAACCTCGATCGTTTCTGAATTCTCTAATACGGCGTCAAAATTTTCAGCCAATGGATAAGGACCTGAGATACCCAAACCACGAGTTTCATTAACGCGCTGACTGGTGCTGGTCTCGGCTATGAAGGCAGTAACACGAGTATTGTTGTCTTCATACTGTGCTTTTACACCCGTCAACGTACGGTTGTACTGACCAAGTTTGATGCCTTCATCGTTATCGATTTGAGTTTTCAAATCACCATACATGGCAAATGAGCGGCCTTTATCTACCCGAACATAAAGCTTGCTGGTAGATTGGGCGTCAAAACCTTTGGCTGATGAATCGCCATAGACGGGATAGTATTCGCCCGGATCGATATCACGGAATAAACGTTCGCCTTTTTTGTCACTGTCATAAGCGAGGGTTAGCAGATAGTCGCCGCGTACTTTGCCTTTGAGGAACATCGCAGCACGACCAGATGCCGTATAGTCATCGTTACCCGCAAAATCATTAAGCTCTTGCTCAAATGCACCTTGAGCATCAGTAATACTGCCGCCATCAAAATCTTTGAGTGAAATAGCACCTTCTACGATACCAACAGCAATGAGAGGGCGTAGTTTAGCAGTGAACTGTAGCGGAATCACTTGCTTGCTACTACCGGTATCAATAATCAGCTCACCCTTACCTGGTACACTCGGGGCGATGACTGAAACCAACAGCTCGCCACCATCAATGATAACCTGAGTACCGGCTTGGTCTTTGCTGCTGTCTTTCAAATTGATACGACCGATATTAGTATCAAGCGTGAGAGAAGTAGTACCAATATAGGGGCGATTGTCGCGATCTTTTAGACTAATGACTATCTGGTATTCGCTCACGCCATCAGCAGGCACTAGCTGTTCTTGAGTGCGATATGTGATCGCTTGTAAACTATCAGGTGTCAATACTTTGATAGTTTGCTCAGAGATGACTTTGCCATTCACGTCAGTAGCAACACCGCGCAGGGTATTGTTTCCGCGTTGTAAGTCAACAGCATAGTAATCAAAAGCAGTCACATTTTGCTTTTCTTGCTCAGCCGTTTTGCCGATTTGCTGCTCTGAGACCGCTTTACCATTAGCATAAAGGGTAAAAATAGAGCCTAAAGGCGCTTGGACCTGTACCATTTGCTTATAAGTACTGAGCTGCTGACCTTCGTTTAGGTTGATAAAGGCGACATTATTATTAGCCACTTCTTTCAAGTATTCTTCTAGCTCTTTTTCTACTGGCGGTGCTACCGTGGTGACAGCCATATCGACACGATTGGCTGCTGGATTGACCATTTCATTGATGATAGCAGAGTCACAATTATTACCAAGGTCTAGATCGCCATTGACGTTACAGCCACTGGCTTCTACATTGTCATCGTAGTCACGATTGTAATCAGGGTCTAGGGTTAGCTCAGTTTTTACGGCTTGCTCAAGGGTGTCATTCTTAGCGCTCACAGATTTGCTACGAGCAATAAGTTCTGCGTTCAAGCGTTCCGTGCTATCGCCCATACCACCAACGATAGCAAAATCGGCACGATGTAATTCGCCATATTTTAAGTCAACGAAACGGCTACCCGCATCACCCGCATTACGATTGCTTTGGGTAACCAGTTCGGTTTCTCTAGGTATAGTAGTGCGATCAACTTTTAGCACGTGAGTCTTGGCACTAACACCATAAAAATTATACTTACCTTCAGGATCGGTCACGATAAAGTTACCGTTTTCCATATAAATGCGCACGCCTGCGACGCCAAGCTCGCCATCTTCTTTTTGTTGAATACCATCACGGTTGATGTCGTGATAAACCTTACCGATGATGATGCCATCTGTATTCATGACACCGCGTTCGACTTCGATCTGCCACTGTGCTTCTCTAGAAACTATAGTGATGGCTTGAGCCGTTTCGCTGTTACGAGCTTGTGCGGTAGCGCGGTTGATACCGTCACCACCTAGTGCCGAAGCACCTATTAGCACACGATAAGTGATCTCTCTAGTTTCGCGAGCCTCTAAGTTACCTAGGTTCAGGACTTGGTATTTGCCTTCTGCTTTGAACTCAGTGGTCTGTGGTTGATTGACATTGATAGTCGTCGTAGGAGTAACGCGAGCACTACCTGCTACATAGTCAAAACCACGAGGCAATGCGTCTTTTAGCTGTACGTCATAAGCGGTGAAATCACTATTATTTTCAACGTTAATAGTATAGCTAACATAATCACCAAGCTCAGCGCTCTTTGTTTCGCTCTCTTTAGTAACGACTAAGGTAGGATTGCCATCGATGATATTGATTTGCGAGCTTAGGTCACTGATACTTACTGTGAAATCTGAAGCGCTCGGAAGTTCATTAGCACCGATGCCAACCGAAGGGGCAATACAAGCATCTAAACTGGCAGTCAATGTGTCGTTGTTCAACGTCTGGATAAGCTTATCTTTAATAGCATTAGCGTTATTTTGAGTTGCTGCGGACAGCTGATATTTACCTGTGTTATTACCGGTCTCTATTCCTTTAAGTGAGTAAGTATCACCTGTGGTCGGAGACTTGATCGTAATCCACACTTGATCTGGCTTGTCAGATTGAACGTTGCATTGCGCATAGCTGGCATCGATATAGACGTTTTCATTGATTTGAGAAGTGGTTTTATTTGCATCAAACTTAGGCGTAGTAAATTTTATCTCAGGCTCAACGATAACGAGCTTGTCAGTAACATTAGTGGTTATAGAAGGATCTTCTAGAACAATAGCGCCAATCTGAATCTCGGCAGTATCATCAGTTTTACCGTTAGGATCCGACAAGGCTTGTACGATAAGCTGAATGCTTTCATTGTGCCCAAGCATGATCTGAGTGCTCAAGTTGTCAAAGATAACTTCTCTGTCAGTACTATCTACGATGCCGTTTCTATTTAAATCTTGATAAAATTTTAAATTAGAAAGGGTTGGCGATATATTTAATGTCAGCTCAACCGTTTGATTGCTGTAGCTGGTGTTGCTTAAGACATTGACCCAATTGACCAAAGTATTGGGTATGACTGTCTGTACTGCCTGCTTCGTTAGATCAATGCCAAATTCAGGAAGTGCAGACGCTTTGACTTGTACTTGGTTAGAGATGCTACTCAAACCGACGCTTTTATCGCCATTGACGTTAAAGCTAGCATTGGCAGTATTAGTAATAGTTTGTACAGTATCATCAGATGCTGCAAAAGCCATATTTGATTGCATAAGCAACATAGCAAGCGACAGCGCAGAGATCTTGGCTGTGCAAAGCGTGATGTGTTTAGACGTATTGATTACACTAAGAGTCATAATAGGTCGCTTATCCAATAAAACATGCATTGGTAATAGGGTAAAACTGCTCTAGCTTGGCTAATTAAAATCGATTAGGTCAAGCTAGAGCGTTGATCTATAAGCCTCTTACAAGGCTTATAGCTTATAAAAATTAACGAGCGTTTTTAATCTTAATTCTAAAGGTCAAGGTGCCAACGCCCTGAGGAACTAGGGTATAGTTGCTACCAAGAACCGCAGTAGTACTAGTACTGGCTGTACCTGCAGTAGATGAATTAGTAGCAGACGTAGCAGGTGAACCAGCTACTAAATCTGCACCCGCTGAGAAGTTAGATAACAAATCCGAGATGGTTAGAGCGGTAAGGTTGAAACCTAATGCCGCTGAAGACGTGTTAGTTGCCTGAATACGATAGATGACACACTGATCAGGGGTTGCATTAATAGCAGTTTGAACAAACGCCCCTGCAGCAACCGTACCTGAACAAGTCGTATCTAAGGCTTGAGCCTTCACTAACGTTAAGCCTCTGACATTAGTCGTGTCAGTCACTGAAGTAGCAGCAGGTGCATTAGTACCAGCAGGGGTCAAAGTTACGATAGTCGTTTCAGTGCTACCGACAGCAGCAGCATCATCAGTAGTTGCAGGAGTAGTGACATTGCCTGAAGACACATTATAGTTAATCGCTAGTACGCCACCAGGTGCAATACCACCGGGTAATGTAGTTGTGTTGAGAGTGTAAGTATTACCATTAGCAACAGTAGGTTGAATGGTTGTGGTAACAGGTGTTCCACCACCAGGCGGCGTATAAGTAACACTGACAGGACCAGTAACCGGTCTGACAGCCGCATTCAAGCCACCATCAGCAATAGTGAAAGTCAATGGGTTAGTATTGGTACCTTCAGTATCCTGACCGTTGTTGGTAATAGTCGTCGTCTGTGTGGCTTGACCAGCAGTACCTGAAGCAGGGGCAATCTCTCTAGTCGATGGCGCACCTAATACAACTGCTCGTCTAGTGAAGTTAGTCACACCAGCGGTATCTACACCAGCGCCATTCGCTTGATCAGCAGCAGGAGGAACTCTAGTAACATCTATAGCGTTATTTGTACTATCTAGAATGTCATAGTTAGTACCAACTACAGGAGCAGCAGGTAACGTACCGACTGGACCGACGAACTTATCGTAGACTTCTACGTTGTTAGTTACTGAACTATTAGCAGCTGTATACTGAGTTTTATCAACATTAACCGTGAAAGTAATCGTGCGACTTGCGCCAACGGCTAAGTCCGCTACAGCAACATCAATAGCTCGTCGACCATTGATAGTAGAAATCGTAGCGGTACCAGCACCACCCGTTACGGTCACGTCTGATGCTGCGCCGTTAGGCAAACTTAAACCTGCAGGAAGAACATCTCTGATAACAATATCAGTAGCAGCAGCACTATAATCAGTAGTCGCGTTAGTCACTACGATACTATAGTTGATCTGCGGGTTAGCCACTGTCAGATCGACAGTACTAGTCGCTGTTTTTGCGATTCTAAAGGTAGGCAATCTAACGATAGTTTGGTTTTCGTTCACCAATGTTGCATTAGCTGGAGCATTATTTGTGAAGAAAGTACTGGTCGCAGTTAATGTGCCCACGCCTTTGTCATTACCATTACGAGCGGCTGGCGTAGCTGATGCATAGCTTAAATTAGCTCTAGTACCTGGCTGTAGTCTAATAGTACCACCATTGGCTATGGTACCTGTCTGTGCTTGACCATTTAAAGCGGTGACTTGAGCAGGAGTTAAAGCAGTACCATCTGCTTGTACAATAGTAAACGTAACAGGCGCAGTACCTAAAGCATAGTCTGGAGAAGCCGTTACTAGTGGTGAGTCATTACCTGTGGTATTAACGGTATAAGTATCCGTCACGTTACCCGTGTTGGTTAAAGCATGAGTAAAGTTAGTCGTACCACCTGGCGTAGCAGTCTGATTGGTAGCAGTATCGTTGCCAATGCTACCATCATCAACAGTCGATACCAATGCAAAGTTAGCCGTTTCACTAACGTTGACAGTCACAGAATTAGACGTCACGTTTGGCTGAGCAATGCCAGCAACACTGTAGTTTGCAGTTGCTACGTTAGTAATTGGCGCAGCTCCTGCTGTTGCAGCGTTAGCAGGGGTAGCAGCATTAGCAGTAGTGATACCCATTGCCGCCACAACACCTACGGCTAATACTGTATATTTAAAAGAATTTGGTTTCATGTGGTAGATCTCCAAAAAGTTAAATTGGTAAGGTTGAAGGATTATTTATTAACGACAGTATTAAGGGCAACAGCCGCCGCCTTTTTCGCAGGTAGTAACTTGATGTTCCAGCGTAGCGTACGGTATTCAGAGTAGGGTACCTTGATCATCTTGCCGTCGATTTTACGCATTAGAGGCATATCAGCGTAATTCTTACCATCGATGCTGGCTTGTGCGCTGGCAGGGTTTGCCTCACCTGTGAATGTCATGTTTGCAGGGATAGGTAGTGTCACCATCAGATCATTAATATCATTATTGATGGTATTGGTATAAGTTGCTTTGTATTGGATGACAGTACCTGCTGGCGCTGTCCGCACTGGGGAGTATACTGTCTTACCGTCAGCATTCTTGATGACTTGATTAGCAGTCAGTTCCATTTTTAGAGCATCATCAGCATGTGCGACATTCAATAAAGAAATAGAAGCAGCGGTTGCCAATAAAATACCGTGTAAGAGATTAAAACGTTTCATATAAAATCCTTTCTTAGAACATGACTATCAGTGAATAGCAAACGTCCAGTGAATAGCAAACGTCGTATGTTATGATGGAGGAGCTTGCAATCTAATATGATTCTCATTTTTAGAAGGCATCTATCTCCCTTTTTCTATTGTCACGTAATTGATACAATTATTCATCACAAAAACGACAACTGGCATTTTGAAGTATATAAACGGTAAAAGCCCCGTCTGGCTAGACAGGGCTTTTCTTTTATTATGAGAGACTAACGGAGATGAAAATGTTAAGAGAAGATAAGTTATTGATTGCTTGCAATAGTGCCATATTTTGTATTGAAGTAAAAATCTCGTTTAGCTCTAGCTGTTAATGTAAGAGATTTAGTTTTCACCTCACCATTTCCTCCAATCGCTGGATTCTCGCTAGTAGTATAATCAGTTGTTGAAAGTGCGGGGTTAGCTAATACGGATGTAACTGTCGCGCCATCAACACCTTGTTTTTGGAGAACATCCTTCATTACAAAGTTGTTAATGTCAATATTTGCACGATTGGTAGCAGTAATTCTATAAGCGATACATTGTCCAGGTATGAGATTGCCGTTAATACCGCCTTCACTAAAACCGGTCCTAGGATCGGTATTTCCTGAGACATTTAGGGTACTATCAGAGTAATTGAGCGTTGCAGGGCAGTTGTTGACGTATTGAGCCTTTCTTAGTACCAATGCAGCGTTTGCAGGAATGACTCTTCCAAAATCGTTGTTCGGATAATTATAAGTGGTTGCTGCAAACCCAACGGTTCTACTCTCATTGCTAGTGCGAATAGGATAAGTATTGCCGGTGCGACTCTCTACTAGACAAAGATTTGTATTATTAGCCAGTGTCGTTTTAGGAATGCTAATTTGATATTCACCCACAGGAGCACCATTTCTAATGACTGATTGTGTTGGATAAGTAGTAGATGTATTAGAACAATTTGCTAATTGCACTGTACTACCTGTAATCCCTGTTTCAGGGGCGGTAGGATCATATCTACCGTTGAAGTAATTAGGTCGATTGGCGTAAGCACTGCTAGCTGTAGTAATGTCAGCATTGGTCGCACTGGCCTGCGCAGCCGTAATACCACCGTTATCATCAAATACTGTACCAGAGAAGACGTACTGCGGAACGTAGCAGTAATTGTCTACACGGAAATCGACTTCTTGATTAGTCGTTGTTGAAAGACGGCCAGTATTAGTATAACGGATGTTAACTGAGGTTACAGGTTGAGAGAACTGTATAGATCCTTGGCATTCTGTACCAAAATTTTTGGCTGGACAGTTGAATGTACTGGTCGTATATAGTCCTTGGAAATAAGCAATGTTTGATCCAGCTATTGATTGGGGCGCACCTTCAATAATACTTCCCGTTTGGGTAACACCAGTAATTTTGATGTAATCATCAAAAGTATTGCCGTTGCTATTGGCGTAATCAATGTCAAATGCACTTAAAGCTACGTTAGTAAGAAAAATTGGCTGAGACGTTATGCTATTACGAAAATCAAGATTTATGTCTGTAAAAGCAGTTGTATTAGGGAACGTTCTTCTCACATTAATCGCTCTTACTCCTTCAGATTCAATGACACCAAAATTACTTAATGTGGTATTAGAGCTGGATTCAGTAGTGCTTATCTTGATTTGTAATGGAATACTTCCTGCTGCATTTCCTCCAATGGTCACGTAGTTATTTGTATTAACCGCTGATACCAAATTATTATAATCAGTGTTAATAAAGCTACCTTGAGAGGCACCTGTTATACCTTGGCAAGTCGCTCCAGGATTGGTTGCAAGCGCATAGGATGAGTGGCTGATTAAAAATGACGCTATAAACCCTACTAAGGTCAGTAGTATGAATTTATATTTCTGGAACAAATCTATACTCTTAGATCCTGCAAAGTATTTATCGATGTACATAGTAATATTCCTATAAACTCACACTGACGATTAGAATTCGTGCCGAACATATCTGTGACCAGTTTAACAGATGAATGTATAAATCATGTAACTTGCTATTTTATAGAAAAATTGTAAAAAATGTCTTAAAGAGTCGATAGATGGCAGGTTTTTTGTGACCAGATGCCAAATTTCTGACTTGTAGTATAATTATTTATATTTTGTACTTCTTATTTTCTATACATCTTATGTTTACACATCGCGATTATCTCAAGTTATCTGAATTTTTCCTTGTCATTCAAATTGTTACATTTGACATATCCTCTCAAAAAGTCATCAAATATTTACTTAATAACTAATCGTTATTTATTTAAAAAATACTTGTCATTTCACCATTTCTTTACAGCCATAAACAACCCATCAATAAACGCCTATAATATAGAGTGATTATCGTTTAATAATTAGATATATAGCACGAGTTTTGATTTTGTTATGCTTCTTTTTCTTCAAGATGCTAAAGGGTCGTTGCGTTATATTGTCACCTGAGCTTTATATGACTGCAACACATGATGGAGCGGCGGCCTGTCGCCTGCTACCTGTAACAAGGAAGTCATTTAGCAAAGCGTTAGCACATTACTATATTAAATAACACGTTGATTTAACAACACCCTGTCATGGTACAGGGCTGACTGATAAAAAAGGATGAGTAAAGATGAGTTATTATAAGGATGCTGATAGCACCGAAACCCAAGAATGGCTGGACGCCTTTGAGTCTGTCATCAAACATGCGGACAAGGATCGCGCGCAATTTTTGCTAAAAGCCTTGTACAACATGGCGGTACAAGAGGGATTGCCATTTAATAGACTAGATACTGCCTATGTTAATAGTATTGCGGTCGAAGATGAGCCGATGTACCCAGGTGATTTGGGTATGGAGCGTAAAATTCGTGCCTTGATTCGCTATAACGCTTTAGCAATGGTCATGCGAGCCAATAAGAACGATGATGACTTAGGTGGTCACTTAGCGACATTCGCTTCTAGTGCCACGCTATATGAAACTGGCTTTAACCACTTTTTCCGTGCGGCAAGTGATCACTTCGGTGGTGATATGATCTACTACCAAGGTCACTCTGCTCCAGGTATCTATGCTCGCTCATTTCTAGAAGGTCGTTTGACAGAAGATCAGCTCGATAATTTCCGCCGTGAAGTCGGTGGTAAAGGCTTATCAAGCTATCCGCATCCTTATCTAATGCCGGATTACTGGCAGTTCCCAACCGTATCGATGGGCTTAGGTCCTATCATGTCGATCTATCATGCTCACGTGCATCGTTATATGGAAAACCGTGGCTTGCTAGAAAAAGAAGGTCGTAAAATTTGGACGTTCTTGGGTGATGGCGAAACTGACGAGCCAGAGAGCTTGGGTGCGATTTCTCTCGCGGGTCGTGAGAAGCTGGATAACCTGATATGGGTGGTCAACTGTAACTTACAGCGTCTGGATGGTCCAGTCCGTGGTAACGGTAAAATCATTCAAGAGCTAGAGTCTGTGTTCCGCGGCGCAGGTTGGCGCGTGATTAAAGTTATTTGGGGTGGTAACTGGGACAGTCTACTGGCCAATGACAAAACGGGTGTGCTAAAACATCGTATGGAAGAAGTGGTCGATGGTGAATACCAGTTATATGAGGCTCGTACAGCTGAGTTTACTCGTAAAGAATTTTTTGGTAAATACCCAGAGCTAGAAGAGATGGCAGATGCCTTGACGGATGATGATATCGCACGTTTGAACCGTGGTGGTCATGATCCAGTGAAGGTGTATGCAGCCTTTAGTGAAGCCATGAAAACCAAAGGTCAGCCAACGGTTATTTTGGTCAAAACCGTCAAAGGTTACGGCTTATCTGCTCAAACACAAGCGGTCAATAAATCGCATCAGGTGAAAAAGCTTGATCAAGATGCACTGGTCTATTTCCGTGATCGTTTTGACTTGCCATTTACCGATGAGCAGCTAGAGACTCTACCGTTTTACCGTCCTGAAGAAGGGTCGGCAGAGATGAAATATCTCAAAGGTCGTCGTGAGGCATTGGGTGGTCATTTACCAAACCGCCGCAGTGGACATATTCCATTGAATATTCCTGAATTGTCTATATTTGACCGTGTATTGAAAGGCAGCAATGGCAAAGAGCAGTCGACGACGATGGTATTCGTACGCCTGTTGTCAGCTATGCTAAAAAACAAAGACATCCAAGATCGTGTGGTACCAATCGTACCAGATGAAGCGCGTACTTTTGGTTTAGAAGGTATGTTCCGTCAATTGGGTATTTACTCTGCAGTTGGTCAAAAATATACGCCAGAAGACAGCGAAGCATTGATGGGCTACAAAGAAGCCATCGATGGTCACATGTTAGAAGAGGGTATCAATGAAGCAGGCGCAATGAGTACGTGGATTGCACTCGCGACCAGTTACTCTGTGAACGCGTTACCAATGATTCCGATGTATATCTACTACTCAATGTTTGGTTTCCAACGTGTGGGTGATTTGGCTTGGGCGGCAGGCGATTGTCAAGCGCAAGGTTTCTTGTTAGGTGCAACAGCTGGTCGTACCACGCTCAATGGCGAAGGCTTGCAGCATCAAGATGGTCATTCGCAGATATTGTTCAACGTAGTACCAAACTGCGTCAGCTATGACCCATGCTTTGGTTATGAGCTAGCAGTTGTGATGCATGATGGCCTGCGCCGTATGTATGGTGAAGGCGAGCGCGTTTATTACTACCTAACGCTAATGAATGAAAACTACGAGCAACCTGCCATGCCAGAAGGTAGTGAGGAAGGTATCAAGCGCGGTATGTATTTGCTTGAAGACAATGGCTCAGCACAAGTACAACTATTGGGTTCAGGCGTGATTTTACGTGAAGTACAAAAAGCGGCACAGATTCTAAAAGATGAGTTTAATATTACCTCTAACGTCTGGAGTGTAACCAGCTTTAACGAGTTGACGCGTGATGGTATGGAGTGTGATGACTACAATCGCTTGCATCCAATGGATGAAGAAAAAGTGCCTTGGGTCACTGAGCAATTGGCACCGCACGAAGGTATCGTAGTTGCTGCAACTGACTATATGCGTAATTATTCAGAGCAGATTCGTGCTTGGTTACCAGACAATCGTCCTTATACCACGCTAGGCACTGACGGCTATGGCCGCTCTGATACTCGTGAAAACCTACGCAGTTTCTTCAATGTTGATGCTGCTCACATCGTCGTTGCCACGCTTAAGCGTCTGGCAGATGAAGGTGAAGTTGAGATGCGTCTGGTAAAAGATGCGATTTCAAGCTTAGGTATCGATGTCGATCAGCCACCTGCATGGCAACAGCAGTCTTATTCGGATCATTCTCCAGATGCGCCAGCACCAGGTAACGTCAATCCAAATCCTGTGCCTGAGTTCGTTGCTGAAGACGATGACGAAATCAGTAATGAGGGTCGTTCTGAAGATCAAGCAGATTCGACTTTACTCAATGACGGTGATGTCAAAGAATAATAACCATAAGACAAGGAGATAAATCATGGACATTAAAGCCCCCGATTTGGGTGTCGATAGCGCCGAAGTTAGCGAAATTATGGTAGAAGTTGGCGACGTCATTGCAAAAGATGACAACATCATTTTATTAGAATCTGACAAAGCCTCGGTCGAAGTGCCTAGCTCTGCTGCTGGTAAAGTGACCAAAATCAGCGTTGCGATTGGTGATCAAGTCAGTGAAGGGATGGTACTAATTGAGCTCGAAAGTGAAGCGGACAGCGCAGAAGAGAGTAGCGATAGCGCATCTGATGACAATCAAGAAGCGAGTGATACAGAAGAAACCGCTGCTGCTAAGTCAGAAGCAAAAGCTGAGCCAGCTGAGACTGAATCAACGGCATCAGAGTCTAGCGCCAAGCCAGCTGCTAACGCTGGCAAAGCCACGACTCATGCATTACCTGATCTAGGTGTCGATGAGGCGCAAGTTTCTGAGATTATGGTGAGCGTTGGTGATATCGTCAGTGCTGAGCAATCAATCCTATTGATTGAATCTGATAAGGCGTCGGTTGAAGTGCCTGCACCAGTCGCTGGTAAGGTTGAGAAAATATTGGTCGAAGCCGGTGATATGGTTGCCAATGGTCAGGATTTCATCGTCATTGTCAGTGATGCAGACACTTCTGAGTCACAAGATTCAGCGCCAGCCAAGTCAGACGACAATGTAAGTAAAGATAACGTTAGCAAAGACAGTGCTGATAAAGACGATAGCGCTGCTGAGCAGAAAACCACTGGTGAGCCGAAGCAAGCTGCCAAACCTGCCCAGACTGATACAGCCGCTAGCAAAACAGATAGCAAGTTGACCGAAACTCAGGTGAATGAGAAGTTGGTCGATGTTTATGCTGGTCCCGCAGTGCGTAAGCTGGCACGGCAGCTGGGTGTCGATATTAGCCAAGTGACGGGTTCTGCAGTCAATAAACGTATCTTAAAAGAAGACTTGTTTGCTCACGTCAAAGAAAGTTTGACCACACAGAAAGCAGCACCTGCAAGTAGTGGTACTATCAGTTCAGGACTGCCAAAACTGCCAGATATGAGCAATACTGAGATTTGGGGTGAGACAGACACACAAGACCTTAGCCGTCTGCAGAAAGTCTCGATACCGCAGCTTAACTATAATACCTTACTGCCACAAGTCACCCAGTTTGATCTGTCGGATATTACCGAGACGGAAAAACTGCGCGGTGAGCTAAAAGGCGGCATGAAAGCGGAAGGTATTGGTTTCACTATTTTGGCCTTTGTGGTTAAAGCAACGGCCTACGCCTTGACCCAGCATCCACGTTTTAACAGTCACTTAAGCGACGATAATACTCAAGTTATCTTGCGTAAGAGCGTTAATATGGGTATCGCAGTGGCGACTGATGATGGCTTAATCGTTCCTGTCATCAAAAATGTGCAAGATAAAGGTCTTAAGCAAATCGCCATTGAGATTGGCGAGCTAGCAGTCAAAGCACGTGATAAAAAACTCACGACCAAAGATTTGCAAGGCGCGAGCTTTACCATATCAAGCCAAGGTAATCTAGGAGGCACTGCCTTTACGCCATTGGTAAATTGGCCACAAGTTGGTATCTTAGGTGTGTCTGAGGCAAGTATGCAGCCACGTTGGGATGCTAAAACGCAAAGCTTTGAGCCGCGTTTGATGTTGCCGTTGTCACTGTCTTATGATCACCGTGTGATCAATGGGGCAGATGCCGCAGTGTTTACCCGCTATATCGCCACGTTACTGGCTGATCCGCGCCGTATCCTGATCTAGAATTGATCAGCAATTAAGAAAGAGACTGCCTATGGGTGGTCTTTTTTTATGTGTCATGATTTGTTTTTTATAGGTCGTTATCTGCTTTTATAAATATATGCTCAGTAGTTAGGGTAGACAGTAATGATCGTAATAAATAGGCACAAAAAAGCCAGCGTAATCGCTGGCTTTTTTGTATACATACTATTTTTGCTATCTTAGAACTGTTTAACGAAAGCGACACCATATACCCAAGGGCTGATATCGACTTCGCCGATGTCATTACCATTCAGGCTAGCATCTGTCTTGATATCCATATAGCGTGCATCGATACGGAAGGCTTCAGTCGGGGCAAAAGGTATGTCAAGACCGACATGACCGGCTACGCCGACGCTATCATCAAGCTCTAAGTCGTTACCATTTCCAAGATAGATTCTTTCTTTAAAGAAAGTTGTATAATTGATCCCCACACCAACAAATGGCTTGACGTTCATTGGCAGGTCATAGCCATCGAAGTGATATTGTAGAGATAGCGTAGGTGGGAGATGCTGAGTTTTTGCATCAATTTTATTGCCATCAGCATCGGTTAGAGTGATGTCGTGATGGAACGGAATCGCCGCTAGCAGTTCGACACCGACGTTGTCAGCAAAAAAGTACTCACCGCTGATAGTCGGACGGATATCATCATCAACTTCTACGGAAAGTGTGCCATCTGCAAGTGTGCCGTTATCACTTTTAGGGTTGACCATATGAGCGCCAGCAGCCACAGACCATGTACCCGCAGGTACGGCAAAAGCAGTCGTCATGGTAAATGCGGCAGCCACTAAAACTAGGGATTGTAGTTTCATCGTTTGGTTCCTTGGTGCAAAAATAGATTATCGATAAGCACTTAATGAGGGATGACATTAAATGCTGATATACAATGTTATCTTTATTAATTGCTCTGTAACATTGTTACGCTATTTTAACACTAAAACCATTTTATTAGTAAGGCTTTAGTTAAGAAAACCTTACTAATTTTAAGGGAATGAGAATGTAGAACAGAAACTTAATGTCCGTAAAAACATATTTGTTAAACAGTTCTCGTTGTTGTAAGTTAGTAGTCAGGTTTATGTTCTGGACATAAACCGCGCCAAATGAATAACGAATAATAAATAACAAGGTAAAGGTATATTATGCTGGGTTACTGTAGTAATTCGCCATTGCGCTGTGAAAAAGCACATTCAATGATCCTGTTAAACCAAGTGGATACTTATTGCCCAGAATGTGGTTTGTTTCTACTACCTGCTCAAAATCTCAGTCGACAATTACGCGCCGACGAGCGATTTTTACAGTACACTTTTCTTATAACAGGACTTGTGTTGCTGGCTTGTGTCTACCTTTATTATCTAAATTTTGCATAATCGTGATTCATAGTGAAACCTCTTGTGTTAATAAGTAGGCTATTCTCACCATTACTGGCTTAGAGGGCTGTTAATAAAAATCTCTTTCTAAGAGCTTCTGTCCAACATACGGTAATAAATGCTTGAAAATCAGGATAAGTAAAAGATTGGTTACTGACATAGAGTGCTCTTTGTACTGTTGTTGAGCGCGATAGTCAGGCTTTAATACTTTTACTTCATTATCACAAGATCGGTGTTACACCGTATAGGGACCGCATGCAATTCCAACATATACGGCGCTTGCGTATTTTCGTTTATAACATTTTGCAAAATGATGAGCATGACACGCTCTTTAGCCGCTATGTCGATTATTTTCTGATATTTCTAATCATGACTAACGTAGCAGCTGTGATTGCGGAGTCTGTCGATCGGTGGTATTACCCTTACCAAAATTATTTTACGTGGTTTGAAAACTTCTCTATTTTGGTGTTCTCTATCGAATACTTGCTACGCTTATGGAGCGTTGCCGAAGCGAAGCCGGATAATACAACTTGGCGTCAGCGTTGGCAATGGTTAAAAAGTCCTTCTGCATTGATTGATTTGGTCGCTATTGTGCCTGCGTTCTTGAACTTCTTTGTCACGATTGATTTACGCTTCTTACGTATTTTGCGGCTTTTCCGTATTCTTAAACTGACGCGCTATTTTGCGTCGATGCGTATTTTATTGGTGGTAATCAGTAAAGAAAAAGGCTCATTTCAAGCCGTTATTTTTATTTTAATTATCATGATTGTGACCGCTTCTAGTGGTATTTATCTGGTGGAGAACCATGCCCAGCCAGAAGAGTTTGAATCTATACCCAAAGCGATGTGGTGGGCTGTGGTGACACTGACGACAGTGGGTTATGGTGATGTGATACCCATTACCAACGCCGGTAAAATATTGGGTGCAATCATTACGATACTGGGTGTGGGTCTAGCAGCCTTGCCTGCAGGTATTCTCGCCACGGGTTTGGCAAATGAGCTGAACCAACGCCGTGAAGAACTAGAGCAGCACTTTCGTGAACAGCTGGTCGATAGTGATTTTGATTTGGTACAGAATCAGATGATGGTGGAAAAAATACGCCGTGAGCTTGGGCTAGATAAGGAACAGGCACAAAACATCGTATTACAGGTACTGCGAGAGCAAGAGCTGGAACGTCGCGAAAGAGAGGTGGAGTTACGCCAAAAGAACTTTTGTCCGCATTGCGGTGAGGCATTGTAAGTAATATTTGTAGTAATTATAGTGAGTGAAGAATAATATCGATACATCACGCACTGCTGATATCCATTTTTCTTGCTTGCTGTGCCTGCGCAGATAGAGGCTACAAAAAATTGATATCAGCGATACCTTCGCGTTTTTAGGATATTTTGACTACATTTGGAATTTGCAATAATTAAAGTTTAAAAAAAGGGTACGACGTTATTAATACGTCGCACCCTTTTTTTTTGTAGGGATAGATGGCTAAGTTGCTGACATTAAATTCCTTGCGGAATAGGGAGTGCGCGTGCCAATTCATGGGCGACTTGCTGTGCTGCTATGGCCAAATCTTCGGCTGGGAGCGGTAAGTTCTGCAGTGTGAGATGCCAATCATCTACTTCTCGGCGCAAATGTGCCACCCAAAGTGTGGTGCAATCACGGGGCAGTTGTTTTAGATTGACTTCAAAGCAATGATTGCCCTCGTCATCGCTCAGATGAATTTCGCCTTTTTTGACTCTCGAAAACGGATGACCATGGTAAGAGTTGGCAATCATAGCAATATGGGTGATATGTGCTGGAATCTTATCCAAATAGAGTCTGATTTGTTCTTGGTCAAGGGGTGCCAAATACATGGCTTGATCGCCGCGATCTTTTCCATTGAGACTGTCACCTTGATGTTTTACTGATTCAGCTTTATCACGCAGCTTCTTGAACCAGACGATATCGCTAATAGTGCAATGCTCGTCATATAACACACAAGCTAAATCAATATCAATCGCGCCTTCATTTTTTTTAAAACGCTTTAGCATACCTTTTGGTTCAGTCTTGGTAAACTCGTAATTGAGCGCAAAAAATAACGTTCCCGCATCCAACCCTAATCCTTTTAAGCTGTCCGATAGTAATGGTGACGGGGAAGTGGTCGACATAGTATTCCTTGTTACTTTTGATGTTTTAAGTGACTTTATTTTAAGTGACTTTATTTTAATTGCATATTGTTTGAGTTAAGTATTGTACTCAATCATCACGATTGATTATCCAGTGTTTCATCCAAGACGGTTTTATCCAAGACGGCTTGATACAGCAGCTCAGGCTTGGCATTTAAGAGACCACTGCCAAAACCGCGTAACCACCAGACCAGCTGCGAGGTCAAATTCACCGTTGCTTGAATGGTCAGTGTGTCATCGTCATTTAACGTGACCGTTTGATCATCGCTAAGCTTGCTTTCGGTTAGGCTCTTGCCTGCTTGTTTGGTGAATTGTAGCTCAATAGGCGTATTTTTGCCATGATCGGCTAGCTCACGAAATAATGGATGGCTAAAGCCCATGCCACCAGCATCTAGATAGGTGTCTAGTTGGAATTCGTCGGGCGTTTTCGCCGAACTCTCAAGAATCTCGACGCTGGCAAATCGATGCAAGGCAAAGGTGCGAATGACAGTCTCTGGATCATCCGTGCGAGTTGCCAGTAAGTAAATGATGACGCCGCGTTGAATGATAGCGATTGGATTTAGGATGTATTCACCGGCTTGCGATTTATTGCTACGGGTATAACAGGCTTTGATTTGTAATTGATAAAAGAGCGCATGGTAGATATTGTCTTTGCTATCCAAGTCAATATGTGGCGCGATTAGTGGCTGAGTGGCAGGCTCGATGCGCACTCTGTCTATCCATGAATGAGTGACTTTACTGTTTTTTAGCTGCCGCCGTGCTAGGTCAAACCACGGAAATAATTCATCTAAAATGACAGGCGGTAATAGCTGGGTCAGGTTGGCTTCAACCATATTAAAGGCAACCGCTTGCGATAAATTCATATGCGGCAAGCTTTGTAATGGGGCATCATCGCACCAACGCCAGCCTTGCGGATTGGCATTGTTTTTTTCAATGGGAAAGCGTTTGGCGAGCGCATTTAAGTCGCGCTGAACAGTGCGTAGGCTAATGTCAAAGCCCGCCATCATCAGCTGCTCGTAGATATGGGTTGTGCCCACCCAACGATTGCGCTGTAGCTGTGATAGCACTTGCCATTGGCGTGCAGTTGTCGCTGCCCCGTGGCGATTATCACTGCTATTTCCTGAAACATTATTGTCCGTAGCCGCTACGGTATTGGCAGTCTCAATAGAGTCTGTTTGATCTTGGAGAAGGCCGGTGTCAGTAGAATGTACAGTCATTAAGCGATAACCTTTATGAAGTCACGAATCAGTTTTTAGATATCTTTATCGAGTCACTAGCCGTTTATCATCGCAGAAAAGTATCGTAGCGTCTAGGGCATCTCATCATTTAGCCTATTGAGTCGTTAAGTGGTTTTAAACAGCTAACTTTCGCTATAATCAATCCTATATAAACTGGATACGGTGTCAGCCTCACTTAGTCTACTATTTGTCGTACTTTCGCTAGGCTTCCTTGTATCCATATTATATTGAACCAACTATATTAAGCAGCTTATATGGCATTAATGGGCGTTTCAGCACCATTAGTATCGATGCCTTAATCCATACTAATGATTGATATCTTAATTGATACGGGAATCGTCATTCATCACGACTTCATTGTCATCTTTCTTGTCTTTACGTTTCTCTTTTTCTCTCTTGTCCTGTTTTTTTTGACGTTTTGCTTTCTGCTTTTTTTTATCTTTCTTTTTGGACTTCTTATCATTAATATCATCGTCATTGTTATCTTGGTTCTCATCCCATAACATCAGACGGCTTAAAACTTTGCCAAATAATGTCTCTTTACGATAACGACCTTTTTTATTCATGGTATCGATAGGTAAGCCAGTCATCAGTGTCAATGCTTCACTTAGGGTATGGACACCATAAATATGAAATTCTTCCGCTTTGACAGCAGCAATGATATCGTCGCGTAGCATGAGCTGTTTGACATTAGCCATCGGAATGACTACGCCTTGTTGACCCGTTAGCTCTTGCTCGCGGCACGCATCAAAGAATCCTGCAATTTTAGAGTTGATACCACCGACTGCTTGTACTTCGCCCAGCTGGTTCATAGAGCCGGTAATGGCGAATGACTGATCAATCGGCACGTTTGCTAAAGCGGACAACAGCGCGCAGCCTTCGCTGACGGTGGCACTATCGCCATCGATATGGGCGTAGCTTTGCTCAAAAGCGAGCGAAGCACTAAAGTTGAGCGCATGATGTTGGCTAAATAATGCGCGCAAATAGCTGGTCATAATCAGCATTCCCTTAGCGTGCAAGCTACCACCCAAGTCTACGTCGCGCTCGATATCTAGAATCTCACCGGTACCGATATTCGGTTGAATGACCGCAGTCAGACGGGCTGGCATGCCAAACTCACTATCGGCATAGCTGACCACGGTGAGGGCGTTTACTTGTCCAACGGCACTGCCTGTGGTTTGGATAAGCTGCTGACCGTTTTTGAGCTCATCCCAATAGAGGTCACGCAGGTATCCTGAGCGCTCGTCCATATCTTCGATGGCTTGGACCACATGCTTTGCACTGACCACTTCCTGTCCGCCTAAACGCGCATGACGGTTAGACTCATGCAATAGCTTAATCAATAAATCGCTGTGCAAACTTAGTCGATCTTGGTCTTCAGCTTGTAAGCTTAAATGCTCTAGTAGGGCGGCTTGTGCACTACGATCAAACGGGTAGAGGTTGGCATAATCAATGATGTCTGCCATTTTTGCGACCAGTGCCAATTCGTGCTCACTGCTGCGAACCACATCATCATGGAAGTCAGCGCGTACTTTAAACACCGCATCAAACTCAGGCTCAAGCTCTAATAGCTCATAATACAGGTCTGCTTCGCCAAGCAAAATTACCTTAATATCAAGGTCAATGGGCGCAGGTGCTAGCGATAAACTGCCTGTTAAGGTCAGCATTTGCTCAAGGCTTGAGAGTTTGATTTTGCGCGATTGGAGTGCGCGCTTAAGACCCTGCCATGCATAAGGATGCTCAAGTAAATGACTGGCTTCTAACAATAGATAACCACCATTGGCACGATGTAACGCACCGGCTCGAATCATACTGACATCGGTGGTCACTGTACCTAATTGGGTGATTTGCTCAACATGACCCAATAAGTTCAGATGCGTCGGCAAATCTTCAAAGACAACAGGGGCGCCGCTGTCTGGCGTGTGACTGACAATGACATTGACCGCATAGCGGCTTGGAGTCGTCGCCAGAACTGCGGTCACAAACTCTTCATCATCGCCATTGACGATGCGCTCGACATGCGTAACCATGTCGGCAAATACGGCTTTGAGATAATCAACGATTAGCGGATGACTGGAAAACTGCTCATAAATAGGGGTAAACAAAGGCTGTAGGGCACGACGTGCAATATTGCGATGCAGTGCTTCTATAGCGTCATTGGCTTCGTCCTCTAACTGTTCTAGGGCGATGGTCAGCTGACTTAGGCGTTTTTGCATATGGTTCTTTTGCACAAAGTTACTTAGCTCAGCTTCGTATTCACTATTGCCATATTCGTTATCGTCAGCAGCATCGTTGCTAGAAGTGGTGGCTTTCTTACTTTCTCCTATTACTGATGGGTTTTGACTGTTAATAGACGTTTTGTCATCTTTATTATCAGTATTATTACTTTGAGTCGTGGTTTGATCGGTTTCTGCTGCCAATTTGCTTGGATGGACAAACACTGCCTTGTTATCAAAGGAGCGAAACGTCAACGCCAAGTCGTATTGCTTACCTTCCGCATTGAGCACTTCATAGGCCTGACTTTCTTTTTGATGCGTGTCGTTTTTGATGGCCTCGATTTTGCTTTGATACTGGTCGCTACGGAAGCGTTGGCTCAGTCGTTTTTTTGCTTGCTGCCATAAGTGATTGACTTGCTGCTGCAACAGTGAGGCTTGACCAGCAGGTAGGCGCAAGGCTAGTGGGGTGCGTGGATCGGTAAAATTATGCACATAGACCCAGTCGTCAGGCGTGGGTGCATCAGCGGCTATACGCGTTAGCAAACGACTAATGATGGTACGCTTGCCCAAACCATTTTCACCAGCCGCAAACACATGATAGCCACTGGCTTTGATATCTAAAGCCGTCTGCAAGGCTTTTAGCGCGCGCTGCTGACCAAAGCCAACGTCCAAGTCTGGTGCCGTGCGTGTGTCCGTCGGCAGCTCATTTGGTTCGCTATACCGCTTTAGTTGCTCAGCGCTGACAAGGCAGCGCTGCTTAACCTCAGTAAAGAGTGGGTGCGGTGTATCCAGTGTTGCTTGCTTGCCGTCTTTCGGCGCGTCAGTCAATTCAGAAATAGGTGTTACCATATTAGTCGTGTCTTTTTTATTAGCGTCATTTGATATTTTAGACGTGGGGGCATGTTTTTGTTCGGTCATAGGCGTATGGTGTGTCGTCTTAAAAAAGTGGGTTGTTTTAGAGGGTAGAGTGGTTATTTTTTACACAATGTCTTTATGCTTAATTTTGTCTTTATGCTTAATTTTTTATTATTAATTAAAGACATCTTACAAGATATAGCGGTGTTTTAAATAAGTCATTAAACGCAGTTTTGTATCATAATTGGATGCGTCACTGAAAATAATGAATAAAAGAGCAGCAGATGGATGGTCAGTTTAATGCCATCAAAGCAGAATAACGCCTCAATAGCAGCGCAGATAGTATAAGATGTCTCACATTGGCGCAATCTGCAACTATTCAATAGGCAGGCTGCATGATAAAATAGTCGGTTCACATGTCAAAACTGGATAACTCGTTGTATGTCAGCTTCCGCTAAAACCACTTCATCGTCTGCTCGCACGGGAAATATTTCTATTGATCCTACGGGCTTTGTTAAGCTTGGTGCGCAATTGCCAGCGTTGGCCAATATATTGGCACAAGCGATAAACGAGCTAAGTCTACCCGTAAGTGAGACACAGCAGCGCACGTTATTATTGTACTTAGACCAGCTTTTATTGTGGAATAAAGCGTATAATCTGACCGCCATCACCGATCCAGAAGAAGCGTTGATTAAGCATGTGATTGATTGTTTGTCTATTATAACGCATTTACCGTCAGGCTCGCTGCTGGATATCGGCACAGGGGCTGGCTTGCCCGCCGTAATAATTGCGATTTGTCAGCCTGAGCGGCAGTGTACGGCGCTTGATAGCAATCAAAAAAAGATTCGCTTTATTAAGCAAATCAGTAGCGAGCTTGGCTTGAGCAATATGCAGCCTATTGCCTCTCGTATTGAAGCGCATGAGGCCAGCTATGACGTGGTTACTTCTAGAGCATTTGCCAGCCTCATAGATTTTGTTGAAGTCGCGCAGCCAAGACTGGCGGATAACGGCTATCTGTGTGCGATGAAAGGTAAAGCGCCAAGTGATGAAGAGCTACAAGCGCTAGATAACGACTGGCATATTAAGACGATTAAGCTTAAAGTGCCACGTCTGCATGACAGTCGGCATTTAATTGAAATGTCTGCTAAAAATGTCTAAGCTATGAGCACCTTGTAGTCGTGAAACATCGTTTACCTTGGTATCTAAATAGCATAATATCTAAAAAATCTGGATGCAAAGCGAGTTATTTATATTGTAAGTATCATTTGTATTATAGTGATAAGAAGCTGAACGCCAAGCATTGCGATTGCTAAAATGACTATTAATAACAGGCAACCAGTAAAATCTGGCGGTCACAGATACATAGTACAGACAGTCGGTAAAATACAGTAAGTAAAGACCCTAATTAAATTGAGTGAGTGTATGGAAATCATAGCAATTGCGAATCAAAAAGGCGGCGTGGGTAAAACCACGACGGCGGTAAATTTGACCGCCAGCTTGGCTGCTAAGCGCAAGCACGTACTGCTGATTGACCTAGACCCACAAGGCAATGCGACCAGTGGTACTGGTGTGGATAAAAATGCATTAGAGTTGACCATCGCTGATGTGTTGCTAGATGGCGTCTCGTTGTCTGATACCATTGTTGCCAGTCCAGCAGGGTTTGATGTGATCGGTGCCAATCGTGATTTGGCTGGTATGGATATCACCTTGATGAGTAAAACCAACAGTCATGAGCTCTTTAAGACAGCGATGGCAGCGTTGGTCAATGATCAAGTCGCTGCGAATAAACCCCCATACGACTATGTCATTATAGACTGTGCCCCTAGTTTGAACTTGCTAACGATTAATGCCTTGGTCGCCACTGACGGGGTTATTATTCCTATGCAGTGTGAGTATTACGCACTAGAAGGCCTAGCGGACTTGTCGCAAACGATTGAGCGTTTGACTGAACTCAATCCGAAGCTCTATATTCGCGGCGTCGTCAGAACATTATTCGATTCACGTAACACGCTGGCTCGCGATGTCTCTGCTGAATTAGAAGCGCACTTTGGCGATATCATGTACAAGACGCACATTCCAAGAAATATCCGCTTGGCAGAAGCGCCAGCGCACGGCCTGCCAGTTATCGCCTACGAGCGCTGGTCAAAAGGGGCACGCGCTTATCAGAAACTGGCTGCTGAAGTGATGAAACAGTGATCAAAAAGCCGCTAGTTTTTGTGTCTAAGCGTAAAAACTGGTCATAATGGAAAATGACCAAACAGAAAAATAGTATTAAACATCGTATTTATTATAGTCAATCTAAAATAATATCAATACCAGCAAACCGAGTGCTAGCGATACATTAGTATGGTCAGCGAGGTTGACAACGTAATGATTTTATAATGGGCAGGCTATAGTAATGAGTAAGCCGCATTCACAATTATTTGGCTTTTATTTTAGCGTTAGAGGATAGGTAATCATGGCGAAGAAAAGAGGGTTGGCTGCTAATCGAGGCTTGGATGCCTTGTTAGGGTCAATCAAAAAAGAAAAGCAAATTACCGCCTCTGCCTTGCAAGACGATATGGCTGCGCGTGACAACACTTTGCCAGCTGAAACATCAGATACTGATATGCTCAACACCAGTGTGCCCGCCAAAACTGTAGGTACAAAAGCCAATGAAAAACCGATGGCAAACGCCATAGGATCTGGCACGACTAACCGTAATCGTACAATGCGGTCACCGCGGATAGCTAGTAAAACAGCTGCCAATAAATCCCGTACTGCTGGCACAGACAATAATGGAACAGAAGACCAAATTAGCTTGGTACAAATTGATGTCACGCGTCTACAAGCGGGTAAATACCAGCCACGCCGTGACATGAGTGAAACTGCGCTGATGGAATTGGCGTCCTCTATTGAACAGCATGGCGTGATGCAGCCCATCGTTATTCGTCCATTACTGGCTAACGAAGACAAAAGCGAAGCATTCGTTACCCATGAAATCATCGCTGGCGAGCGCCGCTGGCGTGCCGCAAAAATGGCAGGTAAAGCCGTGATACCAGCGATTGAGCGTGCATTGTCAGATGAGCTGGCTATTGCACTGGCATTGATTGAAAATATCCAGCGTGAAGACCTGTCAGTGATTGACCAAGCCGCCGCATTACAGCGTTTTCATACAGAGTTTGGTATGAGTCATGCGATGATTGCTGAAGTTGTTGGCAAGGCGCGTACGACCGTATCGAACCTACTACGTTTGAACCAGTTACATGATACAGTAAAAGACCATTTAGCAAACAGCGCCCTAGATATGGGTCATGCCCGCACGCTTTTGGCATTGTCCTCTGAGCAGCAACCTATCATTGCGCAAAAAATCATTGATGGCGGCATGACGGTGCGAGAAGCTGAAAAGCTGGTCAAGTCAATTTTGCAGCCCGCACCCAAAACCAACCGTACGGAAAAAGCACAGTCTCGTGATGCAGAGCGTTTAACGCAGCGTTTAACAGACATGCTTGGTGCTGAAGTTAAGCTTAAGCATAAAAAAGACGGGCAAGGCAGTGTCGAGATATTCTTCCACAGCCAAGATCAGCTAGCCGCTTTGATTAAACATATAGAAGCGCAGGTTTGATAGTTTCCGTCAGGTTATAACAACGGTTCAAACCATCTTTATAAAACATATTTTTTCAAAATATAAAAGAGAGTCAGTATGTGGGAGTTGGTAAAGGCGGGTGGATGGTTGATGACGCCGATTGTGGTGTGTTCAATATTGGCGTTGGTCATCATTATTGAGCGTAGCCATACCTTGCAATTTAATAAAGTTGCCCCGAGTAGATTACGCGAACAGCTCATTACCCGTTTACGTGAGAATGGCGATATTGGGCGTACCCAGTTGATGAATGTCAAAGAAAAGACCGCTCTGGGTGATATTTTAGCGACAGGACTGCTTTATCGTCAGTATGGACTAGAGTCGATGACGATGCATATGCAAAACCGTGCAAGTGTGCAAGTGCATCAATTAGAAAAAAACATCAATATGCTCGGTACTATAGGTGCGATTGCACCGTTGCTCGGACTATTAGGGACGGTACTGGGGATTATCTCGTCGTTCTTAGCGATTACTGATGGCGCGATGCAAGATCCAACGATGCTTGCTGCTGGTGTGTCACAAGCCTTGATTACGACTGCTGCTGGTATGATTGTGGCTATCCCAGCATTGGTTGCCTATCGCTATTTTCAGCGCCGTATCATTGATATCAATGCCCAGTTTGAGACCCAAGCAGGACTAATGATTCAAGAGCTGTATGATTATCAACTGTTTGAAAATACTTACAACCCTAGTTCAAAGACCTCAGCACATCGTGCATCATCGGATGAGACTGTAGGTAATGAACATTCAACCAGTGTTTTAAGCTCAGATAATGGTATTGCAATGACGTCGTAGTATGAATAATTTCATTGGTACTACGCATCATGATATGAATAGTCATTCATTGAAAAACTGAGTATTAAGCATTTAAAGAGGGTGATATGCGCTTTAGAAAACCAACCGTCGAGCCGCTTGAAATCAATTTAACGCCAATGATCGATTGTCTATTATTTTTAATTGTATTCTTGCTGCTGGCAACGTCGTTTAATCATTTTAGTCGCTTAAATATCATTCTGCCTGAAGCGGAAGGCGTGGCACTGACCGAACAGAAAAACAGCATTGAAGTCGCCGTGCAAGAAGATGGTAGTTATTTAGTCAATGGCATTACGCTTGCCAGTAGTAATGAGGCTGAGTTGACCAGTATGTTACAGCAAGAGGCGGGCAGTAATCGTGATATGCTATTCGTTATTGCAGCAGATGCCAACGCTACCCATCAATCAGTGGTAAGAGTCATGGATATCGCTGGCAAACTGGGGTTTTTGAACTTAAATATTAGTACTGTTGTACCGCTTGGTCAGCCTTTACCACAATAATATTTTGATCCTGTTTGCGCTGTGATTTTTAATTGTACTATTTAAACGTTTAAGCGCTGTATTATCACATCAATACCATTATAAAACTGTGCTACTAGCACAGTCCATTCATGTCATGACACTCAAATTGAGGCTTTTATGAGCCAAGCTTATCAACCGGACTCTGCAAAAACTTCTATTAAGAAAATATCAGTGTCTTTAGAAAGCCCGCCTAAGCATAAAACATTACTGCGTCTACTCAGCTACCTAAAACCATATTGGTGGGCACTGCTATTGACGGTCGTGGGCTTTGCGATTAATGCGGGGACAGAGATTTGGATTGCTAAGTTACTACAATATATCACTGATGCCATCAATCAAAATGATCAAAGCAAGAAAGCCTTATTTCCCCTATTGATCATCGGACTGTTCTTTGTACGCGGTGTGGGTAGCTTTTTGGGTAATTACTACTCTGCTTTGGTCTCGCGCAACTTGGTCTATGAGTTGCGAGTAGAGGTGTTCAATAAACTGCTGCGTTTGCCAAGCTCATTTTATTTGGCCAATCCCGCTGGGACTATTTCATCGAAATTGATATTTGATGTTGAACAAGTCACCGCCGCGAGTACAGACTCTATGAAGACGTTGCTGCGTGATGGTTTGACCGTCGTGGCGTTGATAGGTTTTTTGCTGTATAGCAATTGGCGTTTGACCTTGATTCTATTTGTCGTATTGCCGCCCATACTATGGCTCATTCGCATCGCCTCCAAGCGTTATCTCAAGCTCTCTAAAGGCATTCAAAAGACGATGGG
This sequence comes from Psychrobacter sp. PAMC 21119, assembly GCF_000247495.1. NCBI lineage: Bacteria > Pseudomonadati > Pseudomonadota > Gammaproteobacteria > Moraxellales > Moraxellaceae > Psychrobacter > Psychrobacter sp. PAMC 21119. Next base: position 363,243 of record NZ_AHVZ01000011.1, read on the forward strand.
CAACGTCAGCCATATCACCAATGAAGTCATCGGTGGCTATCAAGTCGTAAAAAACTACGGTGGGCAAGCGTACGAAGCTGAACGCTTTGATAAAACATCAAAAAAGAACTTGCGCCAAGGCATGAAAGTTGTCGTTACCAACAGCATCAATACGCCTGCGGTACAGCTATTGATGGCGATGGCGATGTCAGTTGTGGTGTGGCTCGCGCTGAGACCTGCGGTAATAGATAATATTTCAGCTGGTGAGTTTATCTCATACATTGCAGCAGCAGGCTTGCTGAGCAAGCCAGTCAGGTCGCTCACCGATATCAATCAAAAATTGCAAAAAGGCATTGCCGCTGGTGAGTCTATTTTTGCGCTACTTGATGAGCCAGAAGAAGAAGACACAGGTACAATAAACAAAGCACTGTCAGGTGAGATGTCGTTAGAGAATATCAGTTTGATTTATCCTGATTCGACGGTCGCCCTGCATGACTTTACATTGAACATAAAAGCAGGTGAGACGGTTGCACTCGTGGGACGAAGCGGTGCAGGTAAGTCATCGTTAGTTAATTTATTGACGCGCACTCTAGAAGCCTCTTCAGGGCAGATTACGTTAGATGGTATGCCCATTGAAAGTATTAAGTTAGAGAGTTTGCGCGCCCAAATTGCCATGGTGAATCAGCAAGTAGTCCTGTTTAATACCACAGTTTTCAACAATATTGCTTATGGCAGCTTAGCTAATAAGACCCAAGCTGAAGTGGAACGTGCCGCAAAAGATGCCTTTGCTCATGATTTTATTATGAAGATGCCAAACGGTTATCAAAGTGAGGTCGGTGCTGAAGGCTTGCAACTGTCTGGTGGTCAACGTCAACGCTTATCGATTGCTCGCGCCTTGTTAAAAGACGCCCCGATTCTAATCTTAGATGAGGCGACCAGTGCGCTTGATAATGAGTCAGAATATTACATTCAGCAAGCGCTTGATAACGTAATGAAAGATCGTACTACACTGGTTATTGCACATCGATTAACCACGATTGAGTCAGCCGATCGTATCGCTGTACTAGATGGCGGTCAGATCGTTGAGCTAGGGACGCATGACGAGTTGATGCAGATGCAAGGTCACTACGCGCAAATGTATGAGCGCGATTTTGAGTAAGATTATGAACGATTTTACTAAGGTTTGAACGATAAAGTGTGAACGAGCACTAGGCTAATAAAAAAGTGACCAATACGAATGAGCATTGAGACGACAGTGACGCGTGCTTGGCAACGTCAAGCCGCTTGGTTGTGGCTATTATTGCCGATTAGCTGGTTGTATGGGCTCATTACCATGCTGCGTCGTCAAGCTTATAAGATGGGCTTACTATCCAGTTACCGCGCCCCAGTTCCTGTGATGGTGATTGGTAATATCAGCGTGGGTGGCAGTGGCAAGACGCCATTAATTATTGCCTTGGTTGATTATCTACAAGACCGAGGCGTAAAAGTAGGTGTTATCAGTCGCGGTTACGGTGGCGATAGCAGTCAAATGCCAGCTTTGGTCGATGCCGCCAGTTTACCCAATGTGGTAGGGGATGAGCCTTGTTTGATTGTCAATATGACAGATGCGCCCATGGCAGTATGTCCCAATCGCGAGCAGGCAATTACTACTTTATTAGATGCTCATCCAGACCTGCAATTAATCATTGCCGACGATGGCTTACAGCACTATGCGTTGCAACGTGACATTGAATGGATTGTGGTCGATTCAGCACGAGGCTTTGGTAATAAGCAATTACTCCCAACTGGATTTTTACGTGAGCCAATGTCACGGTTAGAAGGTGCTACGGTTATTTATCATGAAGGGCCAAATAACAGTGCAGCGCCTCATAATAAAAACACCAAGCAGCAGTCACAAGCTGATCATCTGTCCATGCACCTGCAAGCGGACGACATGAAATTATTATGGCAACCTGTATTAGCTGACGCTCAAATTGATGCGCCTAAAAAGGGCAGCAGAGTCCATGCGGTGAGCGGTATTGGCTATCCGCAGCGGTTTTTTGATACTTTACACTCGCTTGGCTTTGAGGTTGTAGGTCACCCTTATCCTGACCATTATGATTTTAGCTTGGCTGACTTGTTGCAATATCGCGAATACCCCGTCGTGATAACCACTAAAGATGCGGTAAAAATACGAGCTTTGCTATTGAAAGCAACTGCGGCGCAAACGTTGAGCAATGACCATATAGAGCTTGTAAGTAGACTCTGGATATTGCCAGTAACAGCGGTGTTATCGGATAGTTGTTATGACAATTTACAGCAGCAGTTAACCGTTTTAAATATTGATATGTCTAATAGTGAAAAGCTGTAATTCTTAGAATTTAAATGATTTTGTAGGAATAAACTATGTCGCCCATCATTACGCCCGCCAAAACGCATATTGTCGTTCCTGCTCGCTTTAAGAGTACTCGACTACCCGGTAAGCCTTTGTTAAATATTCATGGCAAGCCAATGATTCTTTGGGTCGCCGAAAAGGCGCAGGCAGCACACTTCGCTGATGATATGTGTATTGCGACCGATGATGAGCGTATTGCAAAAGTGTGTATGGATGCGGGTTTTGATGTGGTGATGACCAGCGCAGAGCACGCTTCAGGGACTGACCGTTTGGCTGAAGTCGCTGCCATTAAAGGCTGGGCTGAGCATGATATTGTGGTTAATATGCAAGGTGATGAACCGTTGGTACCGCCGCTATTATTAGAGCAGGTAAAGGCGCTTTTGGTAGCAGACAATGACAGCGTGATGGCTACCTTGTGTGAGCCTATTGATGACCACGAGACTTTTATGCGTCCATCAGTGGTAAAGGTTGTCAGTCAGCACGCTAATGATTTGCAACGGGCGCTATATTTCAGCCGAGCACCGATTCCTTGCGATCGAGATGTTGTATTGGCTAATGAGAGCCATAAGCAGCCGCCAAAGAACGCTTATCGTCATTTAGGATTATATGCTTATCGCGTTAGCCTATTGCAGCAGTTTGTACATTGGCCGCAGACACCGCTTGAGATACTTGAAAGCTTAGAGCAATTACGTGTTTTAGAGAATGGTGGTCATATTGCTATTGCCACAGCCGCTTGCCAGCTGCCAGCAGGTGTCGATACTCAAGAAGATTTAGAGCGTTTAAATAGCATGAGCTTGGCGGATTTTCAAAACCCTCTCTCTCTAAATAGCCTAAGTAAAAATAAACTTCCTGCTAAGTGACACTATTACACTACCTAATCGCACTACCTACTAATTTATCAGGCACATTTATCAAGCATAATAGTCGTCAAGTACAGTCATCAAGCAAAGCTATAGAGCAAAATTTATGAGTGACCTCACAGAAAGTACAGGTGCATTAGATACATCAGATGGCATTTATTTTGCACCGTTACTGCCGTGGCAGAAAACTCTGTGGTCGCAGTTGACCAAGCGGGTGTCAACGTCGCAACAGTCTTTGCCTCATGCAATGCTCGCAGCAGGGATGCAAGGTATGGGCAAGCGTGCTTTTGTATGGCGTTTGGTCGCTTGGTTGTTGTGTCGTCAGCGTGATACTCATCCATTTGGCGCTTGCGCCGAGTGTGAAAGCTGCCAGTGGCTCAGATCCGGTACGCATCCAAGCTTACAAGTGCTTCCTATCGTCAGTATGCCGGTCAGTGTGGAAAACGCAAATAATAAAGAAGCTGCCAGTAGTAGTGCTAAAGACAAAAAATCTGCCAAAGCCGCTAGCAATAGTGCTCTTAAAATAAAAGTTGATGATATTCGTGCGTTGCAGCCTTTTATTTATCAAGGCGGGCAAGGGATGCGCATCTGCGTGCTAGATCATGCCGAAAAAATGACGGTTGCTGCTGCCAACGCGCTGCTTAAGACTTTGGAAGAGCCGCAAGCGCAAGTTCATTTATTTTTACTCAGCGATACGCCAGCGCAGCTTTTACCGACCATTAAAAGTCGGGTTCAACAGCTGCCACTTCAGACCATTGAGCCTGCTACTGCCGTTGAATATGTGACGCAGGCGCTTGGATCTACGGTCAATCGTGAAGCGGTCGGTACAGCGGCAATTGAGCAACTTATCCAACTGGCAAATGGTGCGCCTTTAGCGACGATAGCGCTGGCGCAGGCACCTTGGTATAGTAAGCGTGCATTGTGGCTGACAACGTGGCAAGCACTACGTAGTGGCAAACGAAGTAGTATCGCAGCCAGCGATTATTGGCAAACCCAGCTTAGTATCATAGAGTTTATCCAGCTGTCTGAGCTGATGCTGCTTGATATGCGCCGTGTTTGCTTGGGGCTGAGCGAACTGCAAAAAGATATCAGTCTCTCAGTAGCATTAGACGCTTATCAACCTACTGACAGTGGTTTAGAAGGCTTTGCGGCTAGCCTACAGCAGACTAAAATTGCCCTACAACAAAATGTGCAAGAAAAATTCGCCTATGATAAGCTGATGCAAGAATTGGCTTATCTATAGTCAATCCACTGTAGAAATTAAGTGCAGCAGGACTAAGAATATTAAGACCAAGATTAAGATGCTCATTATTATTTGATGATCTATTAATGCGTTGGTCTAGCTATGATTTATCATTTATAAAATACCTCAAAACTCATTTATAAAGGAAGCTGACTATGGCAATGCCAGGGCGTGGCGGGATTTTAACCTGCCATATGGAAGATATCGAAACGTTATACGCCAGCTATTTATCCTTTGTAAATAATGGTGCCTTGTTTATTTCCTCTGATCGCGTGCAAAAGCTGGGCGATGAGGTGTTTATTGCGGTGACTTTACCCAACTCTAGCGAGCGCTTACCGATGAATGGTAAGGTGGTGTGGATTAACTATAAAGCCCAAAGCGGCCGCCCTGCAGGTTTTGCGGTGCAGATTGGCACTGATATCGCGGGACAGCGAATCAAAAACGAAGTTGAGCGCTTATTGGCTGGTAAAATAGACAGCTTGCAGTCTACTTATACCATGTAGCGTGTCTATCTATTCGTGCGCTTATCTACTGAAATAATGATGAATTTCAAGGTGGATAGTAAGATAAAAAACACCACTTTATATATGTATAAGGTGGTGTTTTTTTAAGCAAAATATGACTGGGTTAAATGAGGCTAAGCAAAGCAGGAGTGTGTTTTAGTAACGCGGCGGTACATACATATCGTCTGGAATCGGCTCACGATAGTACTCATCATCACGCTTGCGCTCGGGTAGCTCTACCTCATCGCGCGGCACTTCTTTGTAAGGAATTTGCTCCAGTAGATGCGCAACACAATTTAGCCTCGCGCGCTTCTTATTATTACCTTCGACCACCCACCACGGCGCTTCAGGGATATGAGTACGCTCAAACATGGTCTCTTTTGCCTTGGTATAGTCCTCCCAACGCCGCCGTGATTGGAGATCCATTGCTGAAAGCTTCCACTGTTTAAGAGGATCATGAATGCGGCTCATAAAGCGTGAATGTTGCTCATCATCAGTAATTGAAAACCAGTATTTCACTAAGCGAATACCAGAGCGTACTAGCATGCGCTCAAATTCGGGCACCGACTGAAAAAACTCTTCATACTGCGCATCCGTGCAAAACCCCATGACGCGCTCGACACCCACACGGTTATACCAACTACGATCAAAAAGTACAATCTCACCAGCGGCTGGCAAGTGCGCCACATAACGCTGAAAATACCATTGTGATTGCTCACGTTCCGTTGGTGCAGGCAGGGCAGCGACCCTACAAACGCGCGGGTTTAATCGCTGAGTGATACGCTTGATAGCACCACCTTTGCCTGCAGAATCACGACCCTCAAATATCACCACAATACGCTCACCACGAGCCACTACCCAATCTTGTAACTTGATAAGTTCCCGCTGTAGGCGCACTAACTCTTTAAAATACATACGGCGATCTAATCTTTCTTGCTCGCTCATTTCCCGACCATCAAACCGAAAGTCTCGCATGTAATCATCTATTTCATTCTCAAGCTCTTCGTCATAGGTATCAATCAAGTCTTGATGCATCTTATGGCGCAGCTCATCATCAAAGATTTCCTTATCCATGCGACCAATAAAATTGGCCTGCTCAGATGAGGTGAGCTCATTACGCTCTTGCGCGGTCAATGAATTGGGTTCAATCGCTGAGGGTATTTTGCTCATATCAAGCTCCAGATAAATGATGTTATGGTTATTATTGATTATTCTTACTTTATCATATCTGCTAGCAGTGTTATGCGTTGGCTACGTTTTATTATTGTGTTGTCTGACGGTTTCTGACCGAATTTGTAACTATTGATGGATAGAAGATAGGTACAAAAAAACACCCTCTAATCGATTGATTAAAGGGTGTTTTAAAACTTTCAGCTATTTATTGCCGAGTTACCTCAGCTAGAAATTTACTTCTCTAGGATGCAAGTCACGCCTTGACCACCTGCGGCGCAGATAGAGATAAGCACACGTCCTGAGCCTTTTTGATCCAGTAATTTAGCAGCCGTTGCTAAGATACGACCACCAGTGGCAGCAAATGGATGCCCTGCCGCAAGTGATGAACCATTCACATTGAGCTTGCTACGGTCGATAGAGCCTAGTGGCGCGTCAAGACCTAGACGCTCTTCACAGAACTTCTCATCTTCCCAAGCAGTTAATGTTGATAATACTTGTGAAGCAAAAGCTTCATGAATTTCGTAAAAATCAAAATCCTGCAACGTCAGACCAGCACGCTCAAGCATACGCGGTACGGCATATGCAGGCGCCATTAACAAGCCTTCTGTCGTGCCAGATTTACCGATGAAATCAACAGCAGCTGTTTCTTGATGGACGATATAAGCCAATGGCTTCAGACCATGCTCTTTTGCCCATTCATCCGTACCCAGTAGTACACAAGAAGCACCATCAGTTAGCGGCGTAGAGTTAGCAGCCGTCATCGTCGGGTTAGCATTCTTTCTGCCAAATACTGGCTTTAGTTTACCCAGTTTTTCTAAAGTGGTGTCCGGACGCAAGTTATTGTCGCGCGTTAGACCTTTATATGGAGTGATTAGGTCATCAAAGAAACCTTCATCATAAGCGCGCGCTAGGTTTTGATGGCTATTAAAAGCAAGCTCATCTTGTGCTTCACGGCTGATATTCCATTCAAGTGCAGTGATGGCTTGATGATCGCCCATTGATAAACCAGTACGTGGCTCACCATTTTTTGGCGCATCGAGTAAGTCTTTTGGATTTAAGCCCATTAATGCTTTTAGACGTTGTTTGTTGTCTTTAGCAGCACCCAATTTGATAAGGACTTTACGTAGGCCATCGCCAACTGCGATAGGGGCATCAGATGTAGTATCTACGCCACCAGTAATGGCTGAATCGATAAGACCAAGGGCGATTTTGTTAGCAGAAGCAAAGGTCGCTTGCAAGCCAGTACCACAAGCTTGTGAGATGTCATAAGTTGGGGTATGTGGGTTCAGATCGGTGTTCAGTGTGGCTTCACGAGTTAGGTTGATATCACGGCTTAATTTCATAACGGCACCAGCGACAACTTCACCGATTTTTTCGTCTTGCAAATTAAAGCGCTCAACCAAGCCATTCAATGCAGCGGTTAGCATATCTGTGTTGCTGACGTCTGCATATGAGCCATTTGAGCGTGCAAATGGGATACGGTTACCACCTAAAATTGCGACGCGGTTTAGACCAGAAGCAAGCTTCGTAGCGCTTGATTTTTTAGCAGAGGTAGCGGTCTTTTTGGCAGCAGGAGTATCGACTTTATCATCAGCGGCTTTTTTGCTGGTAGTGTCTTTAGCGGCACTTGTTTTAGTGTCGGTGCTGCTGGTTTTCTTAGCCGTCGCTTCTTTCTTGTTGCTCTCTGGCTTAGCATTATCTGGCTTAGCGCTATCTGATTTGGTACTGCTTGATTTGTTGTCGGTAGACTTTACGACAGTGCTTTCAACAACAGGACTCTCAGGGTGATTATTTTTATTACTCATAATATTATCCTTAAAATATTGGCAGAAAAAAAGAAGGTAGCCCTTAAAAAGGGTTACTAATTAAAATGTACTGCTTAAGTTGCTTGCAGGTATTACTTAATAATTTAATGCAATGAGCAAATGTTATCATTTATTATGCCGTCTAGCTGTGTATCATAAGACGTTTTTGCTGCCTTACTGTATGTCTTTAGCAAACTATGTGACACTTATTTAAGCTCAGTAATCTCTCAGTCCACTGATAGCTATAAAAGCAGCCATGATATTTCTTAGAATGATAACTTTCGTAGACTGGCTAGTATTGATTATTAGCATTGCATAACGGCACGTTTGATAATATATTGTTATCGATAAATGCATTTGCCATAACTTATAGGTCTGATTTTAGCACAACATGGCGATTTTTAAATCTAAAAAAAGAGACTGTCTTGTATACTGGCTTGTCTACAGATTGTTATAGACATTGTTGGCTTTTGGACTTGTTTACCATGTGAGTGTATAGTTAAGGCAGTTTTGTACCCATTCACTAAATATAAATAATTATGATGCTAATGAGTCTTTATACTTGTTGGTGTTTGTATGAGTGATTATAAAAGACAAATTTCATTTTTCATTTACTCTTATCTTAACCTTTCGTTATAGGAATTATATTATGTCAGACCGTTATGGTGATTTTGTTCAGTCTTCTATTGGTAAAAAAGTCGCAAAAAACCTAGGCTTGCCTATGCCAGTAGAGCTTGACCGTTTTGATAGTGGCCAGCCTTTGGTACGCGGTAGCGTCTTGGTTGGTCGTGCTAATGGCGATGATAAAAGTGTAAGTGCTTCTGTTGCACGTATCTTGTCAGATGTACATGCTGATGTGTATGTAAACAGTAGTGATGACATCAAAGATGCGCTCTCTGATGCGGGTGTTGAAGCCAAAGCCAATACGGGCGGCGATGATAAGTTTAAAGTATTGCTTTTTGATGCCAGTAATATCAGCAATGCCGATCAGCTCAAAGAAGTTTATGAGTTTTTCCATACGGTTGCTCGCCGCGTAGAACAATCAGGTCGAGTAATCATCGTTGGCCGTACGCCAGAAAACTTGACTGACATCGAAGCAGCATTGGCACAACGTGCGCTTGAAGGCTTTGTAAAGTCGGTTGGTAAAGAGTTTAAGCGCGGCGTTACCGCACAACTTATCTACGTTGAAGAAGGCGCAGAGCAAAACTTAGACTCAACCTTGCGCTTTTTCACGTCAGCTCGCTCAGCTTATGTGTCGGGACAAGTGGTACGTGTCAGCACAGGTGATAACGTTGATGTCGATTGGACACAGCCTCTAGGCGGCAAGACCATGTTAGTCACTGGTGCAAGCCGCGGTATTGGCGAAGCCATCGCGCGTGTATTGGCTCGTGAAGGCGCTCATGTTATTTGTCTTGATGTCCCGCAGCAGCAAGCTGACTTGCAAAAAGTCGCTAGCGAAATCAGTGGTTCTGTATTGACCGTTGACATCACCAGTGCTGATGCAGGCAAAGAAATCGCAGAAGCGGCGCAAAATCGTGGCGGTCTAGATTCCATTATCCATAATGCTGGCGTGACGCGCGATAAGACCTTGGCAAAAATGGATGAGAAAAAGTGGGACATGGTCATTAATATCAACTTAGGCAGTATCGCTAAGCTGAACCGCTATTTACTTGATAATGATGTCCTAAAAGACAATGCGCGCATCGTTTGCGTCTCATCAATTTCAGGTATCGCTGGTAACATGGGTCAGACCAACTACGCGACTTCGAAAGCGGGTGTGATTGGTTTGGTTGATGCCACGGCTAAGCAACTAGAAGACAATGCTAAAGGCATGACGATCAACGCTGTTGCCCCAGGATTTATCGAAACTCAAATGACAGAAGCCATCCCATTTGCTATTCGTGAAGCGGGTCGCCGTATGAACTCAATGAGCCAAGGCGGCTTACCAGTTGACGTTGCTGAAACCATCGCATGGTTTGCATCTCCTGCTTCTGGCGGTCTAAATGGCAACGTGGTACGTGTTTGTGGTCAAAGCTTGCTGGGTGCATAGCCTTGAGTACATAGTCTTAGTTTATTTGTGGGTATAGGTGATAAAGTTGCTTACAGTAAATATATAATATAACGTATTACTTTTTATTTACCTCACATATGCTTACGAAAAAATTGCTGATAAATTGTAATAAAGCTGCCCAAGGGTGGCTTTTTTATGATAAAAACACAGGAACCATAAGCCAAATTGTTTTTCGTAGTGATAAGTGCCTATACTGTTCATGAGAATAGCTATGAGACTGGCTATCAATGTATCAATGTATCAATGTATCAATGTATCAATGTGCTAATTGATGACAGGCTCCAGTACTTGTAAAAAACATCGTTCAATAATAGGCTTAATCAACGACTTCATAGCATTTTAATATGCATTAAAAAATCAGCTTGAGCCACACTTAGGATTTATTATGTCAGACAAACATTATGATGCGTTGCCAAAAGCGCATACGACTTACGCCAATATTGTGAAAAGCCTATTGCCTATTGGTAATAGTGACAAAATCAGTAAAGATCAACTGCCGCAAGCGACCTATTATGTGGATGACCTGCACATTGATCAGGGCAATCTAAATGATTATCGTAAGATTTGCGGTTTTGCCGATAATGGCAAAGTGCCCATTACTTATTTTTCAGTGCTGTCACAGTCGCTGCAAATGAACATGATGGTCAAAGAGCCATTTCCGTTTGCTATGCTAGGTCTAGTACACGTGGATAATAGCGTGACTCAGTATCGTCCTATTGGTGAGCGTGAGACTGTCGCTATGTCGGTCGCCTTTGATAACTTGCGTGACCATGCACAAGGTCAACAGTTTGACTTCGTGACGACGATCAAGTCAGAGGAAGAAATCATCTGGGAAGGGACGTCAACGTATCTGTCCCGTAGTAAAAAATCAGACAGCAGCAAAGATAAAAAAAGTACCCCGCGTCCAGTAACGGTGAAGCCAGAAGTGAACGCAGACGGTGTGCATAGCATCTTTGAAGTGCCAGAAGATATCGGTCGTCGTTATGCCTTTGTTTCAGGTGACTTTAATCTTATCCATTTGCATCCGCTATCCGCGCGCGCGTTTGGCTTTCCTAAAGCGATCGCTCATGGTATGTGGTCAAAGGCCAAGTGCCTTGCCATGATGGACGAGCTACCTGATGCTTGTACGGTTGACGTGTCATTTAAATTGCCTATCTTTTTACCCGCTGAAGTAGAGCTTATCGCTGAGCCAGTAGCGCAGCTTGACAATGCAGACGATACTTGTGAATTTGGTTTATATAGCTCTAAAAATGATAAGCCGCATTTGGCTGGTGTCGTTAAATTGCACAATAACCATTAATGAGCCGTTGGTAAAATGACCATCAGTGACCCAAACAGCTTTTATCTCAATAGCCCAATCTAACGAACAAATTTATAATTATGACTTCACATACAGCAGCAATAAATGCAGATCAACCTAATAGCCCAGCAGTTATTGATAATAACGTTCTAGATAATGGTATCGATCTCGCCACTATGTTTGACCCTTACTTTCGTCCTGATGCAAACACCATTGTGTGCGGTGCGCTCGATGAGGAAAAAGTAGCGGCTTTGGCCGAAGCTGGGGTTGAGCTGGTCATTAACTTGCAGCCCGACGACGAGTTGAGCTTTGATGAAGCAGCAGCAGTCGCGCAAGCTGGCATGCATTATGAGCATTTGCCTATCAACGGTGTTGCAGACTTAAAGCAGCTTAAAATATTGGCATTTGATAATATTTTACGCCAACATCATGGCAAAAAAATAGCCATGCATTGTGGCTCTGGTAATCGAGTAGGGGCAGCCATTGCTCTGCGTGCAGGATGGCTTCGTGGGCGTAAAATGGACACTGCCATGGAGCGTGGTCGCAGCCATGGCTTGACGAAGCTTGAAGACGAAGTTTATAAGCGTTTGCTAGTACCGCGCTAAGACATAAAGATGATAAAGTGTTATTGAGCAGCACTGAGTAACAAAAAGGCGACCAATAGGTGGCCTTTTTTATGAGCAAATAGATGCTCAATATTAAGGCACTGAGGGATTTTTAAGACTTTGGCGTTTTTTTGACACTTAGCAATTATAAAAAATGGAGCAGGAAAACCATGACTGACAACAATAAAAAAATCAATCAGAATCTCGATCAGCAAATCGATGGCGAGTTTCAGAAACGCATGCAGCAATTATTGACTGATTTACAGCTTGACGATGCGCCCGCTGGCGGTGCTGTGGTTGTCTATCAGGACGGTAAATGTATCGCTCAGGCGCGCGTGGGCATGGCTCGTCCGGACATGTCATGGCAGCCTAGCACCTTGGCGATTAACTTTTCTACTGGTAAAGGCGTATTGGCAACGCTGGTGCATGTGTTGGTTTCGCGGCAGCTGCTTGCTTATGATGAGCCGATTGCCAGCTATTGGCCAGCCTTTGCTGCCCAGCATAAAAGTGCTGTTACGCTACGCAATGTTATGTCGCATCAAGCCAATTTGTTTTCTATTCAGAGTATTGACGCAGACAGCGAAGCGTTGCTCGATTGGCAATTGATGCTCAGCAAAATTGCCGCAATGTCAGTCACTGCACCTGAAGATGCGGAGTTATATGACAGCGCTTACAGTGCTTTAGTTTATGGCTGGGTATTAGGCGGCGTCATAGAAGCCGTCACTGAGATGTCATTGGCTGAGGCGTTGCGTCATTATCTGACTGAACCATTGGGTATAGCCGACAGTTGTTATTTCGGTGTACCCGATAGCAAAGTCGATCAAGTGGCGATGCTGGCCAAAAACTTTGGCGGGTCAAATGAGGACAGCTCACAGTTAGGTAATAGGCGTCATAAACCTACGATCAAAGCAGACTCACCAGAGACCCTACAAACTTATGCAAATTTGCCCAGTTATGGGTGTTGGCAGCAGCAAACATTAGCAAATAAAGAAACGGCAAACACAAGTCAGGATGATGAGAAAAATAACTTACCTACATTAGACACCGCTCGTATCAATGGTTTATATTTCAATACGAGCAAGCTTAATCTAAGAAATTATAAATCGGCACTCATACCCGCCAATAAACAACCTATTGACTATTACCAGCGCCAGACACTACAGGCAGCCATTCCAGCAGCCAATGGTGTTGCCTCAGCGCAGGCACTGGCCACCATCTATGCGATGTTGGCTAATGGAGGGAAATGGCAGGGACGCACGCTTATTGATAGTGCCACTTTCGAGCAACTATCGACGCCGCAAGTCACAGGACTAGATGCCGTCATGCCAGCGAATATGGATTGGCGCTTGGGTTATCATCGACTATTTAGCATTTGCCAAAATGTAGACAATGACATGTCAAAGGCAAACCAGCAAGGATTTGGGCATATGGGTTATAACGGTTCAGTGGCTTGGTGTGACCCTGCACAGCAATTGTCCTTTGCTTTTATTCATAACTTTGATACCACGATGCTCAATGATGTGCGTCAGTTTGCTCTAACGGAAGCCGTGCTTAGCTTAGTCGATTCGAAGCTTTCAAAGCGCTAGACAGTTTTATTAAGGTTAATGTGATTTATTGGGCGCTATTTTGAGAAGTCTTGTGGCGCTAAGACCATGGATAAAAATTGAAGCCAAAATCACAATCGAACAGACGACCCATAATTTGAGCGCATCTTCCTCGCCGAAAAAACCTTGATTGAGCGCGTAAGACAAATAATATAATGTGCCAATACCACGAATCCCCAATGCAGAGATGGCATACTTTTCGGCGTGTGGGAGATTCAGACCTGACAAGGCAATAAACCCACCGATGGGTCGTATCAACAATAAAAAAGTGAAGCTAACAATGTAAACACGCCATGTCAGCTCAACACCTGACTGCAATCCTTGACCAAGAAACATACCGAAAGCAACCAGCACTAGCGACATGAGCAAACCTTCTGACTGTTCTGCAAAATCATGGAGCTTGTGGTGATAACTGTGTTTATGCTCTGAACGCCGGAAGGCAAAAGCCGCGACAAATACAGCAATAAAACCATAACTATGTATAAATTCTGCTGACCCATATGCCACTAGTGTTAGAGCGATAACCACATAACCTTGAGAAATGGTCGTTTCGTGGCTGTGCTTTGAAAACACCAATTTTGCCAATAGTTTACCGACAACAATACCCACCACCAAGCCTGCGCCAATTTTCCACAGCACATCATGAGTAAACCACGACCAGAGCATCTCACCTGTAAAACGCTGACCTTCGCTAAAAGCCTCTGCTATCTTAATGGCCAAATAAACGAATGGAAATGCCAATCCATCATTCAATCCGGCCTCTGAGGTCAAGGTAAAGCGCGGCGTATCTTCACCGCCCGTATTTGGAGGTCCCACTTGAATACTAGAGGCCAGCACGGGATCGGTCGGTGCCAATACAGCGCCTAGCAAGATTGCCGCGCCCATACTTAGACCAAAGGCATAATACCCCAACACTGCCATAGCAAAGATGCCAATCGGCATGGTGATAAGTAACAAGCGTACGGTAGGGCGCCATAGTTTCCAAGACAGCTCAGTATCAATCTTAATACCGGCACCAACCAAAGAAACCAATATCACAATTTCAGTCAATTTCTCGACGATTAAACCGTTATCAAGTGGGTTCAAGAATGACAATGTCGTCCACGAATACCCCATGAGCAGGCCAAAGCTGACCTGTAGCATAGGTAAAGAGATGGGTGTCCGCTTAAAAATAATAGGAAACAGCGCCCCTAATAAAAAGGCGATGCCGCAGACCAATAAAAATAAGTTGTAGTTTTCAATCATAACGTTCAATACGTCCCAATTATCTTGATCTAAAACGACCTGTATGAATGATAAACAGAGTCGCCATCACCAAGCCTTATCATGACGTTAAAAATTTTTTATTACCGCAAAAAAACGTTATTGAAACGTCTGCTACGTTGTTTTTTGGTGAAAAAAAAGCCTGCATCGCGCAGGCTTAGGATAATGCTAATAAATATGTCTTAAAAACGGGCCACTAAGATTTTTGGCTTAACGCTCAACTTGACTCACATCACGTACCGCGCCAGTATCGGCACTGGTGGTCATTGCCGCATAAGCGCGTAGGGCAGGAGAAACATGGCGCTCACGGCTGACGGGTTTCCATGCATCGCGGCCACGAGCTTCCATGACTTCGCGGCGAGCGGCCAATTCTGCATCGCTTACCTGCATATTGATAGTACGGTTAGGGATGTCAATATGGATGGTATCACCTTCTTCAACCAGACCAATTGCACCGCCTTCAGCTGCTTCAGGGCTGGCATGACCGATCGAAAGGCCTGATGTGCCACCAGAGAAACGACCGTCAGTCAGTAGCGCACACTCTTTACCCAAGCCTTTAGACTTAAGATAAGTCGTTGGATAGAGCATCTCTTGCATACCAGGGCCACCTTTTGGACCTTCGTATCGAATGATGACCACATCGCCTGCAACGATATCGTCAGCCAATACCGCCGCGACGGCATCATCTTGTGACTCAAAGAGTCGCGCGCGACCGGTAAATACTAAGATGCTTTCGTCAACGCCAGCGGTCTTGACCACACAGCCACGCTCAGCGATATTACCGTACAGTACTGCAAGGCCGCCATCTGCTGAATAGGCATGTTGGGCACTGCGAATGCAACCTGACTCGCGGTTGACGTCAAGGTTTGACCATTCTTTTGACTGTGAGAAGGCTTCAGTGGTGCGTACGCCACCAGGTGCTGCTATATAGCGTGCGCGTGCCTCAAGATTGTCAGGATTCATAATATCCCATTTATCAATCGCTTCTTTCATCGTCGCACTATGGATGGTCGGCAAGTCAGTTTTCAGTAACCCTGCACGATCAAGCTCGGCCAACAAGGCAAAGACACCGCCAGCACGATGCACATCTTCCATATGGTATTTTTGAGAAGCAGGAGCGACTTTTGCAAGACAAGGGACACCGCGGCTTAAGCGGTCAATATCATGCATTTTAAAGTCGATTTCTGCTTCATTAGCAGCAGCTAACAGATGCAAAATAGTATTGGTCGAACCACCCATGGCGATATCCAAGGTCATCGCATTTTCGAAAGCGGCTTTGCTGGCGATAGAGCGCGGCAATACGGAATCATCATCTTGCTCATAACGGCGCTTGGCAAGCGAGACAATAGTGCGCCCCGCTTCTAAGAACAGCTCACGACGTAGTGAATGAGTCGCCAATAGCGAGCCATTACCGGGTAATGCCAGTCCTAACGCTTCGGTCAAGCAGTTCATCGAGTTGGCAGTGAACATACCCGAGCATGAGCCACAAGTGGGGCAAGCTGAGGCTTCAATCGCGGCGACATCTTCATCACTAATGCTGTCATCAGCGGCATCCATCATCGCATCGACAAGGTCAAGCTTACGAACCGCACTGCCGTTACTGTCTTCATTATTGTGACTTTTACCAACCGTACTGGCTAGAATTTTGCCCGCTTCCATCGGGCCACCTGAAATAAATACCACTGGAATATTAAGGCGCATGGCAGCCATCAACATACCCGGAGTGATCTTGTCGCAGTTAGAGATACATACCAAGGCATCTGCGCAGTGAGCATTGACCATGTATTCAACAGAATCCGCAATCAAGTCGCGACTCGGCAGTGAATACAACATACCGCTATGACCCATCGCAATACCGTCATCGACAGCAATTGTATTGAACTCTTTTGCCACGCCGCCTGCTTGCTCAATCTCACGAGCGACCATTTGCCCCAAGTCTTTTAGATGCACATGACCAGGTACAAACTGGGTGAAGGAGTTGGCAACGGCAATAATTGGCTTGCCAAAATCGCCATCAGTCATACCTGTTGCACGCCATAGGGCACGTGCACCTGCCATATTACGACCACCAGTAGAGGTTTTTGAGCGATAATCCATGTGATATTCCTTACAAATAAGCGAGATTTATTAACGTGTGCAGCATCAGCTTTGATGCGGATAGTGTGCTTTTTATGCAGAGTGAGTACTAGTGAATAATACTAATTCGTTACCATACCATTAGCTATGAATAACTGAAAATAATGCATAGACAATCATAAAGGAGTTGTGGTTAAAACACTACTCAAGGCGTTCTAAAATTGCCGTATCAAACCATGGTAGCTCGGCTTTATCCGCTTCTAATTTGGCAATGACAGTTAATGCATGAGAGGCTAGTAGTTGTTGATAGTCAGCGCTAGCTTCAATAGTCAGTAGTGGCTCTTCAGTATTGCCTTGCTCATCGATACTCATTAAAGTTTGCTTGTCGTTTTTATATAGAACATCAACGCGACCAAAAAACTGCCAGTCTTTAAAAGCGGCTGTCATCGCGTCTTCTGCATCTTTGGTATATATTTGCTGCGTCTCTTTGCCCGTATTGGTCCAATGTAGACGTACGGCTAATTGCAGTGCCTCACTAAAGACCACCAACGAGCCAATCACTTTGACATGCCAAGGACTGGACAATAAATCATTAGAAATATCTAAGAGAGTCGCGGCCTCAGCAGCAGTCATGGGTGTGTTAAATTGAGCAAGTAAGGTAGGTGTCAGCGGATGCGTCTGTTTAATAGCGTCATCCAAGCTATCATAGTGATATAAGAACGGCAATGGTAAGTCTTGCGTGACCGTCTTTTTGCTAATTTTGCAATTATGAATACGCCAGCTAATGGTGGTATCTGTTAAAGCCTCTGCCAAGACAATCGTATTTGGATTTATCTTTAGGAGATTATTATTTTGAGTGTCACTTTGATCGCTACTGACAACAGCAACTTGTTTATCGTTTGCAGATGTAGGCGCATCTGTGTTGTCGTTGAGGTTATGAGCTAATAGCGTATCTGTGTCATGCGATGTGGTGGTATTGTCTGATAATTGAGTCGGCAAGGCAGTCAAATTCATAACTCCAGCGTTAGCAAAATAGGGGGTTAATATAACATTTAATAGTGGATACTCGCCAATAAATTAGCGTGTTTGAATGGTCTGTCAGTACAAAAATAAATTTGATTTTTTCACTTATAGTCAGTGAAAAGTAATATCGATACATGACGCACTGCTGATATCAATTTTTCTTGCTTGCTGTGCCTGTGCAGACAGAGGCTACAAAAAATTAATATCAGCAGTATCGTCGCGTTTTTGGGGTATTTTGACTCTATCTGCTGCTTGTACTTAACCCACATTTCGTCCACTATGTTGCAGATGACATATTCACTACTCAAAATCATAAAATAACCAAAAGGAATGATAATGACTGAAGTTAACCAACAAGCTGATTATGACGATAACAACATTTTTGCCAAAATGCTAAACGGTGATATCCCATATCACAAGGTTTATGAAGATGATAAAACCCTCGCTTTTATGGATATCATGCCGCAAGCAGAAGGGCATGTATTGGTCATCCCTAAGCAAAAAGCGGTTGATTTGGCTGATCTTGAACCTGATTATGCCGCTGCAATACTAATGACATCCAAAAAGGTCATGCAGGCGCAGCGCCAAGTGTTTGAGCGTGAGGGCGTTATTCAGATGCAGTTGAATGGATCACAAGCAGGTCAAACAGTGTTTCATTATCATGTGCACCTGATTCCATCGAGCATTCATGAGTTGGGACGCCATGCAGTGACGCAAGCAGATCATGAAAAACTGGCGGAAATTGCCAAGCAACTTGCGGCAGTGATTGCTGCTCAATAATATATGTCTTTAACGAAGAAGTTTTGAGATTCCCAGAATAGATAAAAAGGTCGCTAACAAGCGGCCTTTTTTGTTGCTTGGTAATAGTCATGTAACAATCGTTAAAGTAATGTTACAAGATAAGGGCTTAACTGGGGTTCAGGCAAAGAGTGTGATACAAATTATATTTTGTTAGGCATATCTGTTTCGTATTGCTTCTACGAATAACCTTTTCATAAAATAAAGCTGTATTAATTTGAGGATATCACTTTTTATGAGTAAATTACCTCGCTCTACTATCTTACTGCCAGTGTTTGTACCGGCTGCTGTCATCATGATTTTATTGGTGGTTGGTACTGCTGCAAATCCTGAAGCGGCGGGCGCACTATTCAGCACTGTTTTGACATTCACCACCAATACTTTTGGTTGGTTTTATATGTTGGCAGTCGCGCTGTTTTTAATGTTTATTATCGCACTGGCATTTTCATCTTATGGCACTATCAAGCTTGGGCCTGATCATGCTGAGGCTGAATATAAATTCCTTGAATGGTTTGCCATGCTGTTTTCGGCAGGTTACGGCATTGCCTTATTATTCTTTGGTGTGGCCGAGCCAGTCATGCATTTTGCCAGCCCGCCATTGTCTGATCCGCAGACTATTGAGGCGGCAAAAGAAGCGATGCAGATTGCTTATTTTCATTGGGGTTTTCATATTTGGGCTATTTATGGGGTGGTAGGGCTATCGCTGGCGTATTTCTCTTTTCGTCATGGTTTGCCGTTGTCGATGCGTTCCACGTTATATCCTTTAATTGGCGACAAGATTTACGGTCCTATTGGTCATACTGTCGATGTGTTTGCAATTGTGGGTACACTGTTTGGTATCGCCACCAGCTTAGGGTTGTCAGTATCGCAAATTAACGCTGGCCTTAACTATCTGTTACCAGACCTCATTCCAGTTAATACCACCGTACAGGTCATTGCTATTGCATTGATTACCGCTGCTGCACTGGTCTCAGTGCTGGCAGGTATGGATAAAGGCGTCAAGCGGCTGTCTATATTGAATATGGTATTGGCGACTGCGCTGATGATTTTTGTGTTTGTCGTAGGGCCAACGGTCTTTATCTTAAATGCCTTTATGGAAAATACGGGTAGCTATTTGGGTAATATTGTCGAGCGCACCTTTAGCTTGCAAGCGTATGAAAACAGCGATTGGATTGGCAGCTGGACGTTGTTTATCTTTGCTTGGACAATCGCATGGGCACCTTTTGTTGGTTTGTTTATTGCCAAAATTAGCCGTGGTCGTACCATTCGTGAGTTTGTACTTGGTGTCATGCTAGTGCCAACGTTCTTCACTTTCTTTTGGTTTGCCGTATTTGGTGATACTGCATTGCATATGATTATGGTAGATGGTTATACCTCGTTAATTACTGAGGTACAAAACAACCAAGCGATTGCCTTGTTTAAACTGCTAGAAAACCTGCCTTTCACTGAGTTTGTGTCTTCATTAACCATACTACTAATCATTACCTTTTTTGTGACGTCGTCAGATTCAGGTTCACTGGTTATTGATTCGTTAGCAGCAGGCGGTCGAAGTGATACGCCATGGTGGCAGCGTACGTTTTGGGTAGTGACCGAAGGGGCGGTGGCAGCTGCGTTATTGCTTGCCGGTGGCCTAACAGCACTCCAAACGGCTTCTATCGTTAGTGCCTTACCTTTCGCGATTATTATATTGATATCGATGTTTGGCATGTGGCGTGCGTTACGTATCGAAGGACATCGTAACCAGAGCTTGGGTAATGACAGCAAACTACCACCGCACCTGCTTAAGCCATCAGCATGGCGCGATCGTATCGATTACATCACTGAGCAGCCAACCCGTGATAAGGTTTTAAACTATATCAAAGAGGTGATTATGCCCTCAATGGTAGAGGTGTCAGCCAAATTTGCAGAGACAGGCTGGACGACTGATGTCAATTATGATGCGGTCAATAATCGCGCCGTGCTTGAGCTGCATCGCGGTGATGATGTCGAGTTTTGGTATGAAGTGCGCCTATCTGAACATGATGCGCCGGATTACCATACTGAAAGTACAGCAGGTGAGTTGCCACAAGAGCATCATCATCGTGCTGAGGTTTATCTGCGCCGTGGTGGTCAGACCTATGATTTGTATGGCTATGAGACAGAGTCCGTCATCAACGATATTATTGATCAGTTTGAGAAATATTTGCACTTCCTAAATGTGTCACCGGACAGTTTGCCGTGGCGTATGCAAGAGCATGATGATGACATTACGTTGGAGCAGGGCAGTGTGTTTGATAAATAGTTGGTTTGGCGCTTAAAAACTGATGTTTATGGGTGCAAGTTATTCGAGTGAATCGCTTGCAATATGCGTATGAACCCTTAGAATAACGGCTTGATTTCATTGACCTGTTTTTATTAATAAGTAAGCCGTTATTTATGTCTATAGATATTTCAGTCTCTGAGACTCCGCAAACGCAGATTGTAAGCGATCATCCCTTATTGCAGCCGTTGAATATCGGCGGCTTGACGATTGAAAACCGTCTGATAGTTGCACCAATGGCAGGCGTGACAGACAATCCTTTTCGCCGACTGTGCAAATCGTTTGGCGCAGGTCATGCGGTCAGCGAAATGATCATCGCTGATACGGCGCTGTATGCGCGCAAAAAATCTCTGTATCGTGCCAACTTTGATAATGAAATTGCGCCTATCTCTGCGCAGATAGCAGGGGCTGAACCGGATAAATTGGCTCAAGCCGCTCGTTATCAAATTGATAATGGCGCGCAGATTATCGATATCAATATGGGCTGTCCTGCCAAAAAGGTTTGTCGCAAGCTGGCAGGTTCTGCATTGCTACAGGACGAAGATTTGGTCGCGCGTTTGCTAGATGCGGCTGTCAATGCGGTCGATGCACCCGTCACGCTAAAGACACGATTGGGTTTTGAGAATGGCCGTGAAAACATTTTGCGCGTTGCAAAGCGAGCAGAGCAAGCGGGCATTGCTGCCATTGCCATTCATGGACGTACGCGTGAGGATATGTATACGGGTGAGGCGCGTTACGAGCTTATACGCGAAGTTAAAGAAAGCATCAGCATTCCTGTCATCGCTAATGGTGATATCGATAGCGCGCAAAAAGCCCAGCGTGTCTATGAGTTGACGGGATGCGACGCTGTGATGATTGGGCGAGCCGCACAAGGTCAGCCATGGATATTTCGCGATATCGAGCATTTTTTGCGTACCGGCGAGAGTCTAGATGCACCCAGTGTCAGTGAGATAAAAGAGATTGTACTGGCGCATTTGCAAGAGCTATATGACTTTTATGGTGAATACTCCGGCTGCCGAATCGCCCGTAAGCATATTGCTTGGTATACCACGGGCATTCCAAACTCTAATGCCTTTCGTCAAGCAATGTATGGTGAAGAGAGCACCGCTGGGCAGTTCCGTGTGGTCGAGGCTTTTTTACAGGCTCATGAGTAAGGCATAAATAGCTATTGGCTATGAATCACTTATTACAACTCATCAGCATGTTCAGTCTTTGATGTTTTTTCAGGCACAGACTTGGAGTGTTGCCAAGGAAAGCGACCTTCTAGCTCGACTTGTAAAGATAAGCTTAAAAAAGTTCTAATGAGCACAATAAACCCCAGTACCAAAACACTACGCAGCGTAGGCTCTGTAACGACAGTAGCCATAATGTCAGCAGCAATGAGCACTTCAAGCCCTAATAAAATGGACTTGCCAACCGTCTGTCTGATCTCGACGTAGGTGTCATGGGTGAAACGACCTGTTGAACGAACGCCTCTATAAAAAGCATAAAGCAGTCCAAAGAACATAATAAGAACACCAATGACTTCAACGATTTTGGCAATGAAATCAATATAACGAGCCAGAATTTCTACCAAGGTGCGTTCTCCTTATGATGCGTAAATTGCAAAAACAATTATAGCCAAAAAGCTGGGAAAAATGAGATGTTAAATTTGCAGCCCTTTTACTGGGGAGTGTGCTCAATCTAAACGAAAACGCCTAAATGGGTTAAAAATAGCTAAATCTTGCCAAACATCGTCAAATATAGTCAAAGTATCCTAAAAACGCTACGGTATTGCTGATATCAATTTTTTGTAGCCTCTGTCTGCGCAGGCACAGCAAGCAAGAAAAATTGATGTCAGCAGTACGTGATGTATCGATATCGATTTTCACTGACTATAGCTGATGGATATCTCGATATTATCTACGCTAGCTTCCTTGTTTGGCTACCATTTACCTCATTTTCATCACTATTTTCAAAATGAGGACACACCCTAGTGGTTCGCAAAATTATTTTTATCAAATTTTACTGGTACTTTTTCGAGTAATTACAATGTAATTTTGGTATTCTAGAGCGGCACACTATTGGGAATATAGGGTCTGCTGAACATTCAAATGTGGAACTGGCAGTGTCTATTTTTTAGACAGTACGCCGTGAAATTTTTGACGCCTAGTCGTTCTAGGGTAGACAATTTCGCCATGTATTGGCAAAAAATAGCCTTGCCCTGAAAGGCTGATGCTAAAACCACCCCAAACGTTGTTGTAAACCTAGCTAAGGTATCGACAGTATCGTCGGTTTACGCCTGATTTGATAAAAGGTTTGGGGCAATTTTAGCGATCAGCAGTCCTAATATTTGAATGTTCAACAGACTCTAATAAACAAAAAGGATTTTTTATGGCTACTCCCTCAAAAAAGGCAATTAGTAAAGCGGTTAAAGACAAACATATCATCATTACTGGTGCTTCAAGCGGTATCGGTGAACGTACAGCCTTTTTGCTTAGTGAATGCGGCGCTCATGTCATTTTATTAGCACGTACCGAAGAGAAGCTAAAAATAGTAAAAGAAAATATTGAGGAACTTGGCGGCAAGGCCAGTTATTATCCTTGTGACTTGACAAATATGGATGAGATTGAAAAAGTCAGCGAGCAAATTTTGGCTGATTTTGGCCATATTGATGTATTGGTCAATAACGCTGGTCGTTCAATTCGGCGCTCGGTGCACGAATCTATTGATCGTTTCCATGATTTTGAGCGTACTATGGATATCAATTACTTTGGCGCTGTCAAAATAGTTCTTGGATTTTTGCCGACGATGATTGAACGTCAGACGGGTCAAATTGTTAATATTTCATCTATCGGTGTACTGGCAAACAGTCCGCGTTTTGCCGCCTATGTCGCCTCAAAATCGGCACTGGATGCCTTTAGTCGCTGCTTGGCTGCTGAAGTGAAAGGCGATAATGTCACGATTACCAATATCTTTATGCCATTGGTACGCACACCGATGATTGAGCCAACCAAGTTATACCGCTACATGCCTGCGCTGATGCCGGATGAAGCGGCAATGATGGTCGCAAAAGCGATTGTTCATAAACCAAACAGTATTGCCAGTAACATGGGTAAATTTGCATCTGCAACTTATTCGTTAGCACCAGCGATCAACGTTGGTATTCAATCGATAGGTTATCGTATTTTCCCAAGTACCCGCGCTGGACTGACTACCGATAAAAAGCCAAACCTTGCTCAGCGTGCCTTTGCCAGAATTCTTCCTGGTGAGCATCACTAGAATAGAGCTTTTATTAGCTCTGAATAATAAAAAAAGGATGCTGCGGTATCCTTTTTTAATGTCTTGAAAATAATAGTAGGCAAAGTAGGGGTATTTTTTAGCATTTCTATGTTGATGCTTCCTACTATTAAGATGAGATAAGATCATTATTTGTCGCCACATGCTTTTTATTACAGCTTATGGGGATTGAAATTCAGTATTTCTTTACTCTATAGTTGACTCAATATAAAAAAGATACGACAAATAGAACACCCAGCTAGTATAAATTTCCTCGCTTGCTGTGTGCTTTGCACTCCAGAGGCTTCGAAAAATTCATCCCAGCAGCAATGTGTTCTTTTGAAAGTGAATCTACTCTAGGGCGTGTCATTAATTAGCACATTTATATATTTAGTGGTCATAAAATGGCTAACTTTTGCTAAACATCGTCAGAAATTTTGCCAGTATGTTCATATGAACGGCTATTTCTTCCTTGTTTATCTACAATTTTTCTCATTTTAAGCCTCACAATCTAATTGATGACACGCCCTAGTCAATTTAGATCGCTTCTACACGTACATCAAGTCACGTTTTAGATACTCGCAGTTCATATATTTAAATGATTTGACAGGCTTAACTTTTTATTGAGTAAGCCATCAAAACCTCCGTTATCCAAATCTATTTCATGCCCTTAGAATTATTAACATGAATATTATTCATGTTATATTTAAATAGTATCGTTTTTATTCATGTAATGTTTTAGGTATGATTCATCCCATACAGAAATTCGGTTTTATCTCAGTTAATGAGATTAGGGTAGGGGATTACCATGAAGAAACAATTTACATATTCCATCTCAAGCATTCGTTTTGATGAAAACTATCAACCTGCAGACAGCACACGTCTGACGACGAATTTTGCAAATTTGGCGCGTGGCGAGAGTCGTCAAGAGAATTTGCGCAAGACATTAACCATGATAAACAATCGTTTCAACGATCTAGCGCATTGGGACAATCCGACAGCAGACCGCTATTCTGTCGAAGTTGATATCATTTCTGCCGACTTGGATATCGAAGGCAATGGTCATACCTTCCCAGTCATTGAGACCTTAAAAACAACGATCATCGATCATAAGGAAAACAAGCGTATTGAAGGTATGATCGGCAATAGCTTCTCCTCTTATGTGCGTGATTATGACTTTAGCATTGTGTTACCAGAACACTTTGCAAACCATCCAAAATCCGCGCCGCCAGAAGAGTTTGGCGATTTACATGGCAAACTGTTTCAACATTTATTGAACTCAGAGGCCTACCAAGCCAACTTTGATAAACAACCAGTGATTTGTCTGAGTGTGTCAAGCAGTAAAACCTATCATCGTACGGGCAATCAGCATCCTGTATTGGGGGCTGAATACAGACAAGATGGCGGCTCTTTGAACAAGGGGTCATTAACTGATGAGTACTTTTCCAAAATGGGCTTAGCAGTGCGCTATTTTATGCCTGCTGGTAGTGTGGCGCCTTTAGCATTTTATTTCGCGGGTGATTTGCTAAGTGATTACACTGACCTTGAGCTAATCAGTGCCATCAGTACTATGGAGACTTTTCAAAAGATTTATCGACCTGAAATTTACAATGCCAACTCGACCGCTGCTCAAGTGTATCAACCCAGCTTGAAGTACCAAGATTATTCACTAACGCAAATTGTGTATGATCGCGCGGAGCGCAGCCAGATGGCGGTGACACAAGGTAAGTTTACGGAAGATGAGTTCATCACACCGTATCAAGCTGTCCTTGATGAGTGGGCGGCAAACTATGTGGTGACAAGCGAGACTTTTCAAAAAGAAGCGGTGCAAAAACGCGCTGATGATAAACAAGCTGCCTAGGGCGTGTCCTCAATTCAACCGATAGCGGTCTAAATGGGCTAAAAGTGGTTAAATCTTGCCAAACATCGTCAATTAGCTAGGTAATATCTCGATATTATCTGCGCTATTTTCCTTGTTTGACTGCCATTTACCTCACTTTTATTCTCATTTTTAAAATGAGGACACGCCCTAGCATAATCTCACTGGACACCAAAATAAAAAAATAAACATTATAGAAGATTAAAAATTATGACATTATTATTACCGACATCGACAGCGGGTAGCTTACCAAAACCGTCTTGGCTCGCTGAACCTGAGAAAATTTGGTCACCTTGGGCATTAGAAGGCGAGCAACTGCTTGAAGCCAAACAAGATGCCTTACGTTTGACATTGCAAGAACAACAGCATGCTGGGATTGATATCGTCAGTGATGGTGAGCAGACCCGTCAGCATTTTGTGACTACCTTTATTGAACATCTGGATGGCGTCGATTTTGAGAATCGTAAAACCGTTAAAATCCGTGACCGCTATGAGGCAAGTGTACCATCAGTCGTTGGGGCGGTGAGCCGTCAAAAGCCAGTGTTTGTAGACGACGCTAAATTTTTACGGGCGCAAACCGATCAGCCCATCAAATGGGCGCTGCCAGGGCCTATGACGATGATTGATACGCTGTATGACGGTCATTATAAAAGCCGTGAAAAATTGGCTTGGGAATTTGCCAAAATTTTGAATCAAGAGGCGAGAGAGCTTGAGGCGGCTGGCGTGGATATTATCCAGTTTGATGAGCCTGCGTTTAATGTGTTCTTTGATGACGTCAATGACTGGGGTATTGCCACTTTAGAGCGCGCTATCGAAGGTCTAAAGTGCGAAACAGCGGTGCATATTTGCTACGGCTATGGTATCAAAGCCAATAATGATTGGAAAAAGACACTGGGTTCAGAGTGGCGTCAATATGAGCAAGCGTTTCCAAAATTGCAGCAGTCAAGCATTGATATCGTCTCACTTGAGTGCCAAAACTCGCACGTACCGATGGATTTGATTGAATTGATTCGCGGTAAAAAAGTAATGGTCGGCGCTATCGATGTGGCAACCAATACTATTGAAACCCCTGAAGAAGTAGCAGATACCCTACGCAAAGTCCTGCAATTCGTCGATGCAGACAAGCTCTATCCTTCGACCAACTGCGGCATGGCACCTTTGCCTCGCCAAGTAGCGCAAGGCAAGTTAAAAGCGTTGAGCGAGGGCGCGGCAATCATTCGTAAAGAGCTGAGCGCTTAGTTACTGGCTCGCACTTATCAATAGGTGGGATAGGTCTAATCAAGTTTGTTTATTCAGTTTGATTGAAATACTGTGGGTAGGCCATCAAGTAGTCTTAATGCCATTTAGAGATAAGTCATAGTCAAATTTGGGAGTTCAGCGATGAGTAAAGATATGATTGAAGCCACCGACTTTAGAGATGCCATGTCGCTATTGACGACTGCCGTTAATGTGGTTACCACAAAAGGTAGCTCTGGTATTCATGGGTTTACGGCATCTGCGGTATGTAGCGTCACAGACACACCGCCTACCTTGCTGGTCTGTATGAATCAGACCTCTCGCTCACATGGCTACTTTCTTGAAAACAAAACGTTGAGTGTCAATGTATTAGGTGCACATCATGAGCCAATATCTAATGCCTTTGCCTCCAAATTAGGTTCGGAAGAACGATTTAAACAGGGCGTTTGGACGCAATTAGCGACAGGTGCACCTGTTTTAGAGGATGCGCTGGTCAGTTTTGATTGTGAGATTGAGGATATTCAAGAAGTCGGCACGCACAGTGTCTTTATGTGCCGTGTGGTTGCCATCAAGCACGCCGTACCACAAGGTGGCGCTGATGAAAGTTTGGTGTATTTTAATCGTGCCTATCATCAAGTGGGTCAAACAGAAATTGCTTAAGCTGACTTTCTGACATTGATTATTTAATGGTCATCTAACTATAGTCAGCTCAATATAAAGAAAATACAGTAAAACTGGAATGAATTTTTTGTAGCCTCTGTCGGCGTAGGCACAGCAAGCTAGAAAAATTTGTACCAGTTTCACCTTGTCAGATAACGTATCCATTTTATTTAGCATCGACTATAAAACTATCCTTTAACCGAGAAGTAACTATCCCGTGGAAATACTCATTTTTTTAATAATTGGTGCGCTAGCAGGGTTTGCTGCAGGGCTATTTGGCGTGGGCGGTGGCACCATCATCGTACCACTATTATTTATCGTCTTTACCCAAATGGGCTACAGCCCTGACAATATCATGCATTTGGCGTTAGGGACATCACTAGCGACCATTATTGTCACCTCTATTAGCTCGCTCATGGCGCATAATAAAAAGGGCGCGGTCATGTGGCCGGTCTTTAAAAATCTCGCACCAGGTCTAGCGATTGGTTGCTTTTTGGGCGCGGGAATAGCAGGGCAAATATCTGGGCTATATCTTCAGCTTATCGTTGGCGTATTTTTGCTTTGGGTCGCCTATAAGATGTTTTTCGGTGGTAAAAAGCAGGTCGCTAGTCATTCTAATGATGCTAATCCAGAACTGCCGTCTAAGCCTAAACAATTAGCAGCAGGCGGGGTTATCGGTGTCGCTTCTGCCATTTTTGGTATCGGTGGTGGCAGCTTAACCGTCCCTTATCTCACGCGTTATGGCGTGGTCATGCAAAAAGCTGTCGGCACTTCAGCAGCGTGTGGATTGCCGATTGCTATTGCTGGTGCGCTAGGCTTTATGATTTTTGGCATGCAGCAGCAAGTAGATGTGCCTAATACTATTGGCTTTGTCCATATTTATGCTTTTTTAGGCATTAGTATCATGAGTTTTTTTACCGCAAAAGTAGGCGCGAAAGTTGCGCATATACTATCACCAGCATTACTAAAAAAATGTTTTGCCATTTTATTAACCGTAGTAGGGTTTTACTTCCTTTATAAAGGCCTGCTCTAAGTGCCGCTTATAAAGGAAATTAGTTAAGCAGCTGCCATGCATTAATACAAAATTCTATGGAAGGTATGACAATCTAATATTCTTTATTTAGCCAAATACTCGCCACAATATCCAGAACAATCCTGTCATGATGAAGATAATCATTAGCAACCGCTTTGCCCAATACGGTAAAAGCGGTTTTTTATAGCCCAAATCATTCAACTGGCTGTCGACACCTCGCTGTAGGCTTTTGAATCCTTGATCTGTTTGAGTGGTTTTCACACGGTTTTTTATTAAACGATCTGGTTCTTCCTCTGCTTGCTCTCTATCAAAACTGATCGCCTGATTAGGAATACCTTGCTTATTGGCAATAGTATTTAATTTCTGCTGTTGTTTTACCTTTAGTGCCGTCTCATAAGCATCGATTCTACTCTTTGCTTCATCCATACTGATGTTTTCATCGGCTGCCAATGTTTTGATCGCCATCACCAAATTGTTTTTTTCAATCATCATGATGATCGCTTTCGGCAACTTTGTATTGACTGGTTTTGCGCTAGGATCAGGATTAAACATGATTGTCCTTATTACAACATGAGAGTGTGAATAGGTCGTACGGTGGTTCATTATAACCATTTTCTATCAGCAAGATTCAAGCAAAAAAATACCGCAATCATAATAATGACTGCGGTATTTTAATAGTTATTTTTATCAGCATTTCTGCCAACCTGTGATAAATTATAGATCTTTCCAGCGTTGGATAGATTCTTTGATGACTTCTTTGGCTTCTGCAACATCACCCCAAGATTCAACCACAGTTGTACCTGGCTTTTTCAGATCTTTATAGTGACTGAAATGGAACTCTAATTGGTTGATTAGCTGCTTTGGCAGATCGGCTAGGCTGTTGTAAGCATTGCCTGTGTCACGGTCATCAGCAGGTACGACAACGATTTTGTCATCTACTTCGCCATCATCAACAAATTTCATAACGCCGATTACTTTGGCTTTTAAGAAAATGCCCGTCGGTAAAGGCTGCTCAGTCAGTAACAACACATCTAGCTCATCGCCATCTTCGTCAAGCGTTTGCGGGATAAAGCCATAGTTGCAAGGCTTAGCAAAAATCTGTGGATCAATACGATCAAGCTCAAATACGGCCAATTCGCGATTCCACTCAATTTTATGGCTGCTACCAGCAGGGATTTCTACTACTACGTTGATAATGCCGCCATCTACGTCGCCGGCGTCCAAAATTTTGTTAAAATCTGCCATAAAATGCTCCAATTTTCTTTTGTTTTAAGTGTTTGAATAATCAATGATAGTCAAAGGATTGAGCTGGACAAGCAGTAAGATTATTACTGTGCCCGATTTGTGCTGCATGCAATTATAGCAAGTTTGGTCTGAATTTTCTCATAATGCTTAAGTCTAAGCGGGCAAGATATTATGCAAAAAAAGATTATGCAAAATAGCCTCAGAAAATCACTTGGGTGCTATTGCTCGTAGCTCAATCAGTCCAGCATGACGGTTGGCAATATTATCAATAAGCTTTTGGGTCACTTGCTCATAGCTCAGGGAATTATGTATGTGCTGAGCTATTTGCGCCTCTGACTCTTTTTGTATGGTCAAAAAATCAGCCAAGCGTAGCATTTGCATGCCAGCGTAGCCGCAAGGATTGATGGCATTAAAAGCTGATAAGTCACAATTGATATTGAGTGCAATGCCATGATAGCTAAAACCATGCTTAATCTTAAAACCCAATGAGGCTATTTTTCCAAGCATGATTTTGTCATCCAAAGAAGTGTTCTGGGCTTCCGCATCATTATCAGCAACAGTATCAGTATCAGTATCTGCATATAAATAAACACCGGGTGCATCACGGCGAGCGTGGGCGCTGATATTATCACTGATAGATGACGATGAGTTCTGTAGACAGTCATTTACCATGTCCTCGATCGCTTGCTCTGCATGCGATACAAGATTGCGTACACTCCAACCTATACTGTCCAGATCAAATAACCAGTATACAACCAGCTGTCCATGACCATGCCAGGTCACCTGTCCACCGCGATCCGTCTTGATAATCGGGGTGTCAGTTCGTTGCAGGATATGTTCTTCTTTACCTGCTTGCCCAAGCGTGTAAACGTCGTTATGATCGACAATCCATAGCTCATCAGGCGTGCGTAAGCCTTGCTCTTTTTTGAGTGCGATACGCTCCAAGGTGCGCGCTAGCATAGCATCATGGGTAGAGACATAATCGGCGGCCGACAGCGATTTTGTAAGAAGGGTGTCGTGAGGAGAGGTATTGTGAGTCTGCTGCGTGACATTTTGCATAAGCGTGACTGTCTTATTGTTGTCTGGTGTAAAGTATTGGCGAATTTTGACTGGTGGCGAAAGTTCAATACACCCCAATGCTGAGTGTAGCAGTTTTTGTGATTGCCGCCCAAATTTTAATCGATACCTATAATTTTAATCGATACCTACTATAAAGCCTAAATATTATAGTCTCTTTAATTAAAGAGACTATAATTAAAGAGACCATAAAAGGCGAGATATTCTTAAAATGACGATTCAGCGTAGCTATTGTATTTATGACCGACACGTATCTTATACAAACCCAGCAGTCAATCAAAGACACTGTTCATTGCTCAGTCAATGCGCTACATTAAACAGCAACGAATGGAATCTTGTTAGTTTTTATAATGATATGCGCGTGTGCAGCTATTTCCACTAGCGCTTAAAGACAAATATAGAGTTATCAATCAAATATAGCGTGCTGACTCTAACGCTTATGACAAGGAAGATACATGACACACAATAATCAGAACACCAATAATCAGGCGCATACCAGTACCGATAAAGCGCTTAGTATTATGACTACTATCGATGAGATGCAAGCGCAGTTCTCTAGATTGCAAGCATTGAGCCGTGCTCAGCCAATAAATGATTGGGCGACACGGGAGACTCAATTAGACAACTTAGAGATGATGCTTAGCGATAACCAACACAAACTTGCTCAAGCGATTAGCGCAGATTTTGGCTATCGCAGTGAGTCTGAAACCCAATTTGCGGAGCTTGTTCCCAGTTTTACGGGTATCAGCCATGCCAAAAAGCATGGCAAAAAATGGATGAAAACACGTCGAGCTTCTATTTCAGCATTATATATGCCAGCTCATAACGAGATTCAGCCGCAGCCATTAGGTGTGGTTGGTATCATGGTGCCGTGGAACTATCCATTGTTCTTAGCCGTCGGGCCAATCATCGATGCACTCACAGCAGGCAATCGAATCATGGTTAAGATGAGTGAGTCAGCACCGCAGTTCGCGCAAGTGTTTGCAGATCTCATCGCTCATTACTTTTCGCCAGATATGGTTTGTGTTGTACTGGGCGAAGTAGATATCGCTGCCGCTTTTAGTAAGCTGCCTTTCGATCATCTATTGTATACCGGCTCTACTGAAGTAGGCAAAAAGGTCATGGCTGCTGCTGCGACTAATTTGACTCCAGTTACGTTGGAGCTTGGTGGTAAATCACCTGTTATCGTATTGGACGGCGCCAATTTAGAAGCGGCGGTCAATCGCGTGATGATGGGTAAAACGCTCAACGCTGGTCAAACTTGTATTGCCCCTGACTATGTCCTAATCCAGCGCAAAGATCACGAAGCGTTCATTGGTCTAGCAAAAGAGTGGATGCAAAATCATTATCCGAACATCAGCGAGAACCCAGATTACTCACGTATTATCAATGGTGAGCAGTTTAAGCGTATCAAGGGCTATTTAGATGGCGTCTCTAGTGAAAACGTTCATAAGATAACTGATGCAGACTATGATATCGAAACGCGGTTGATGCCACCAGTTATTATCAGTGAGCCTGCGCCCGATAGTGATGTGATGCAAAACGAGCTGTTTGCACCGATTCTGCCGTTGATGCACTATGATACGCTCGATGATGCGATAGACTTCATCAATGCTCGTCCGCGTCCATTAGCGCTTTATGTGTTTGGTGAGCGTAACAGCGACATAGAAAAAGTTCGTGACAACACGGTATCAGGCGGCTTGGCTATTAATGAAGTTATCTTGCATGTGGTGCAGCACGACTTACCATTTGGTGGGGTTGGGCACTCAGGGACAGGCGCGTACCATGGCAAAGCTGGCTTTGAGCGTTTAAGTCACATGAAACCGGTCTTTGTCCAAAACAAGCTCAACGGTATGAATTTACTATTGCCACCATATGGTGGGTTATTTAACAAAGCCATGGCATTTATGATGAAGTAAGTGTGATGAGATTACCTGTTTAATAACGATAGCATCTACGCAAGTAGGTGCTATTTTTTTTGTCCAAAATTTTTTTTTGATGATTATAGTATTTATTTTTGCTGGCTTTATAATATTTTTTATACATAAAAGAAAAGCTGAACCTAGCCAATAGTTATTTATAATTATTCTTATATGTTGCTACATTTCTTAATATTACTAGACGTTAGTTATGGTAAGTTTATATTTCTAATGAGAAATAAAGATTGACTCCACATTTGCTATCAGCCAAGTGCTTCATAACTTGATATTGATACCTAACTTTGACATCGAAATAACTCATTTTAATAACGACATATAGGACATCCCATGCGCCAATGGATTGCGTTAAGTTTACTGTGTATGAGCGTATTGTTACTACCGGTCTCAGCGTCAGCCGCTTGCGCATCACCGATCAAATTTGGCGCGCTTACTTGGGAGAGTGGTCAGTTTACGACTGGGATACTCAAATATATTGCTGAGAGTGGTTACGACTGCACGATCGAAGAAGTACCTGGGGCAGGACCTGCACTCGAGACCGCATTGTCGCAAAACGATATTCAAATCATCGGCGAACAATGGATTGGGCGCTCACCGATTATGGAGCAGGCCATCAATGACAACAAAGTTGCGGTCATTGGCGATACGCTGCAGGGCGGTGCTACCCAAGGTTGGTACGTGCCGCAATACGTCATGGATGACAATCCGGGACTGCGCCGTTATCAGGATTTGCCTAAGTACGCAGAGCTATTCAAAGATCCAGAAGATCCTAGTAAATCACGGTTTATGAACTGTCCGTCAGGCTGGGCGTGTGAGATTTTTAACACCCGACTGCTCAAAAATACTGGCTTAGATGCTGTTTTTAATAATGCCCATCCGGGTACGGGTGCAGCACTCGATGCTGAGATTGCCTCCGCATTTGAACAAAAAAAACCGCTACTATTTTACTATTGGCAGCCAACGGGGCTCATCGCCAAATATGACTTTGCACCGCTAGCATTCCCTGCCCATAAGGATGAGTGTTGGCAAGACTTATTGCTGGCTGATGGCACCTTGGATTGTGTCTCTGGCTTTCCTGTGTCCCCGCTTAAAATTGCTGCATCGACGCCTTTTATCGATAATAATCCTGAATTGGCAAGCGCCTTTGAAAAAGTTCAGTTCACGCCGAACCAACTAAACAGTGCGATTTTAGAGATGAGTGAAAGCAAGCGCAGTGGTGATGAACAGGCGCTTGAGTTTTTACTTGCCAATCCAAACGTTTGGCAGGCGTGGCTACCCGAAGACGTCGCTGAAAATCTTGCTGCCAATTTAGGTATTAACCTAACGAACGATGGCACAGGCAATAGCAGTGTCAATACATCATTGAATGACGCCACCTCAAGTAATACCTTCCTAGCACTAACCTCCAGCTTTCCATCGTGGTCGCTTGAGACGCCCCTTAATAAAGCCTTAGCGACTGTGGTTAGAGATTATGGTGATGTGTTTCGGAGTATCAGTAGCGTCACTTTGACCTATTTGTTGTTGCCTATTGAGCGCCTATTGACGGTAATTCCAGCATGGTTAATTATTGGTCTGGTGACCGTATTGGCGTGGTTCGGGGTGCGCAAAGTATGGTTTGCCATTGCTTGCGGGGCAGGACTTTTTTTAATCGGTGCATTTGGACTGTGGGGCGCTTTAATCGATACCTTAGCGTTATTGATCGTCTCCGTTTTGGTAACAGTGGTTATCGGGATTCCCATCGGTATTGCTATGTCGGGTAGCCGTCTGCTGCGAAAAATTGTCACGCCGATATTGGATGTGATGCAAACCATGCCAAGCTTTGTCTATTTAATCCCCGTGCTCATGTTATTCGGTATTGGTAAAGTGCCAGCATTATTTGCCACGATTATTTATGCCTTGCCACCGCTTATTCGTTTGACGACATTGGGAATCACGCAAGTCAATCACGAAATGATCGAAGCGGGGCGCTCGTTCGGTAGCACCCACTTTCAGCTACTCATTTGGATCAAATTACCACAAGCGTTGCCCAGTATTATGGCGGGGATCAATCAGGCAGTGATGATGTCGCTTGCCATGGTCGTACTGGCGTCTATGATTGGTGCGCCGGGTCTGGGAGAAGACGTCTTGCAATCTATTCAGACGCTCAATATCGGTCAAGGACTACAGGCGGGTACGGCAATTGTCATTGTCGCGATTATCATTGACCGTATTAGCCAAGCCTTTGGTCAAGGAAAACGCGCGCGGCAAAAAACCATTGAAGCTGGCAAACGTCCTATCGGTTAAACAATAATGAGAATAGCTATGAATCATATCCAGTTAGAGAATATCAGCAAAATTTATAATGCTAATGAGTTGCAAGCACAATCAGCGTTGAAACTACTAGCAGATGGTATGGATAGTATCGCTGTCAAAAAGCAGACTGGCTATTCAGTCGGGCTTTATGATGTTAATTTGGCGATTAAAGCGGGGGAGCTGCATTGCATCATGGGACTCTCAGGCTCAGGTAAATCGACCTTGATACGTCATCTTAACCGTTTGATTGATCCGACCAGCGGCAAGATATGGGTCGACACCACTATTAACTCCAAGACCCTGTCGTCAAAAGCACAAGGCATAGCAAAAGAAAAGGCATCGACTGCTGCTGCACGAGTAACCGCTAATACAGACGAGATAAACAATACCAACTCAAGCGACTCTATTAATATTCTAGAATTGGATGATAAGGCGTTACAGCAATATCGTCAGAATACCGTCAGTATGGTGTTCCAACATTTTGGCTTGATGCCGCATATGACCGTCATACAAAATGTGGCTTATGGCTTACGTGTTCGCAAGATGAGCGTGGAAGCACGTCATGAAGTTGCGCGTCATTGGCTTAATGAGGTAGGGCTGCCCAATCTAGAGCACAGCTACCCTGATGAGCTGTCGGGCGGTATGCAGCAGCGCGTAGGGCTGGCGCGAGCCTTAGCTACTGATAACCCGATCTTGCTGATGGATGAAGCGTTCTCTGCACTGGATCCACTTATCCGCGCCCAACTACAGGATCAGCTGCTTGAGCTACAAGACCGTCTCAATAAGACCATTGTCTTCATTACTCATGATATTGATGAAGCGGTCAAAGTGGGTCAGCGTATTAGTATTTTAAATGGTGGTCGCTTGGTGCAAACGGGCACGCCTAGGGAATTAAGAGACAATCCTGCCGATGACTATGTCGCTCAATTTATGCGTGCTAAAGCCTAATAATGGATTTATTCACGTTGAGGTCACTCTGAACGTCTTTGTTATACCAAGCTAAGCAGCAGTTTTTATAGACGTTTTTGATTATCGTATGATTTTTGCTGCTAGAGGTAGTCACGCCTGCAAAAAACAACAAATATCGTTATACTGAACGGTCTTTTAAAGGCTCATGAGCATTGATTATTAGAAGCCCCAAGAGACATTTTAGTCAGTATCGCTTAGCTATTGAGCAATATGGATTTTTTACTTTTGCGTTTAAGGTTGTAACATGACGGTCACTTCTGCACCCATTATTACCTCGTTATTGGATAACGATTTGTACAAATTTACCATGCTACAAGCCATGTTACACCAGTTCCCGCAGACCCACGGTGTCTATCGGTTTCGCTGCCGTAATAATAGTGAGGCGGTCTATCCGCTGGCCGATATTAAAGAGTCGTTAGAGCAGCAATTAGATATGCTATGTGAATTGCGCTTCTTAGAAGATGAACTGGAATATTTGCGTGGATTACGCTTTATTCGTTCAGACTTCGTTGATTATTTAGAGTTATTTAAGCTTAAGCGCCGTTTTATTACCATCAGTACAGACAGCAAAGGGCGCTTGCTGATCGATATCGAAGGGCCAATGATTCAGGCGATGTTCTTTGAAGTATTCGTGCTGGCAATTGTTAACGAGCTTTATTTCAATGCCTTATCCAACCCTAGCGTGATAGAAGAGGGGCAAAGGCGCTTGGATGACAAGGTTGCGCTGTTGCATCAGTATGCAAAGCAACAAAGTACAGATAAGCCACCTTTCATCGTTGCAGACTTTGGCACACGTCGACGCTTTAGCAAAAGCTGGCAAGCGCATGTGGTAGAAACCCTGCACAAAGCTGAGCCAAAAATTGTTAGCGGCACCTCTAACGTGTATTTGGCTAAGCAGCTCGGAATGACACCAATAGGGACGATGGCGCATGAGTTTATGCAAGCTTTTCAGGCATTGGATGTGCGTTTGCGTGACTCACAAAAAGCCGCACTCGAATCTTGGGTACATGAATATCGTGGTGATTTGGGTATTGCGTTGACCGATGTCGTTGGCATGGACGCATTCCTGCGTGATTTTGATCTGTATTTTGCCAAGCTTTTCGACGGTCTACGCCATGACAGCGGCGATCCGTATATCTGGGGTGATAAAGCCATTGCTCATTATCAAAAACTAAAGATAGATCCTAAGACAAAGATTCTAACCTTTAGTGATGGTTTGACGCTTGAAAAGGCGTGGGAGTTGCATCAATACTTCAAAGAGCGTATCAGAACCAGCTTTGGTATTGGTACCAATCTCACCAATGATATGGGCATCACGCCGATTAACATCGTACTAAAATTGGTGGAGTGCAATGGACAACCTGTGGCTAAACTGTCTGATAGTCCAGGCAAAACCATGATTAATAATGATACGTATCTTGCCTATCTGCGCCAAGTTTTCGAGGTTGATGAACCTGAGTAGATGCCATTTAGCTATTTAACTATCTAATTCCTCAGTTTTTACCTCTTCAGCAAAAGCTGCATCCAATGCTTGTTGTACGGCATTGATGCGTGTCTCGCAAACGCGGTAAGCAGCAATTGATTCTTCCACCGTGGTCATCAAATTGTCGATATCAGGCTCATCTTGTTGCTGCAATTCAGCCGCATTGGTTTTTAGAATATCGTAAGCCGCTTTAAAGGTTTTTGGAGCGGCTTTTTTGCGCTTGCGAGTAGGAGTCGTCATGGGTTTTCCTGATTTTTAAAGTAAAAGTAAGTAGATAAGTAATCGTTAGATATTATTGTGTGGTTCAGTTGGTGTCTCTGAGATTTCTGTCGCTTTTCTCTCACTACTAACATCAATAATCTGAGCTTTAGCCTTGCCATCTTTTAAGACGATATGAATGGTTTGCTCAGGATAGAGCTGTGTGCTGCTAGTGAGTATTTGTTTGTCTTTATCATCAGTCAGCATGGTATAGCCTTGCTTGAGCACGCGAGACGGTCGGTGCAAAAGTACGATATCACGCAGATGGGCGCTATCACGCTGTGCCTGTATCAGCTGCTGCTGAGCGCTCTGCATAATGGTTTTTTGATAGATACCACTGTAGTTATGGGCGCTGGCTAATTGCTGATGTGCAAGGGCTTGCGTCTGTGTGTGTAACTCAGTTGTCAGTCTCGCCGCTTGCTTTACTTGCCGCTGAGCGCTCTGCTGAATACTACGCCACGCATAGTCGCTGTCTTTTTGCAGGGCAGTTAATTGACCGATGGTACGTGACTGCATTTGGCTCAATTGTCGCGCCGTTTGTTGCTCCGCGATATTGAGTTGACGCTGGGCGGATTGTTTGATTTGCGCTTGATAATGTAAAGTCTGCGTGACCAGTTGTGCTAAATGGCTATTAATGGCCGCTATCACTTTGGATGGCGTGTCAAAGCTGCTGTGCGCCACTTCATCTAAAATCACTTTATCGCGCTCGTGACCAATACCAACCCAGACGGGGACAGGCTGTTCAGCGACCAGTGCGGCAAGCTCGTAATCATTGAGGTAAGCCAAATCTCCCACCGCGCCGCCGCCACGAATAATCACTAATAAGTCAGGCAGGCGCTGATAAGTATCTTGGAATTGTTGCTGAGCACTGACGATGGCTTGGCGAATCTCGCTTGGGGCATGATTGCCTTGAAAGGTCGCGTGATGGTAGTGAAATTGACAAGCGCCTGTACTCGCTAAGCGATCCGCATCGGCTTGAAAATCACCTAAACCTGCGGCCTTTTCGGGAGCAATCACTAGGACATGCTCGATATCAAAGGGTGCAGGTAACTGTTGATTAAGCTGCAATAAGCCTTCACCAGTCAAGCGATCGACCATTTCGGCATATTGCCGTGCCAAATCCCCCAAGGTATAGCTGGGGTCAATGTCTTCAATGGTAATAGAGAAGCCATATTGCGCGTGAAAACCTGCGGAGACTTTGAGTAATACGGTCA
The DNA here is from genome assembly GCF_000247495.1 of Psychrobacter sp. PAMC 21119. Classification (NCBI taxonomy): domain Bacteria; kingdom Pseudomonadati; phylum Pseudomonadota; class Gammaproteobacteria; order Moraxellales; family Moraxellaceae; genus Psychrobacter; species Psychrobacter sp. PAMC 21119. The sequence goes on from NZ_AHVZ01000011.1 coordinate 402,760, forward strand.
AATCGCGCTCAAGAGGCATGCCGGTCGCTCGCTCAAATTTTGCCAATACGCGTGCAGCTTTAAAGCGCCAAAGGTTGCCACGGCAGCTGGCGACTACTTTGCCTTCCTCATCTTTTTCAGCCAACTCAAAGTAATAATGCCCGCCTTTGCTAGACAGATTACGAATTTCAGCCTTCACCCATACGCGGTGGTCAAAGGTTTGTTTGATGACCATCTCAACCGCTGATAAATAGTCACTCAAACGCAAGACCGTGTCTTCCAAATGATCTTCCTGCTCAGCCAGTTCGGCCTCCAGCGTCGCTAAATCTTTGATAGGCGCTATCACTTTTTCTGGTTTGGTATTTGAAAGATTGGGTTTGCGCATAATAGTAGACCAAGGGTTTTGAAAACAAGGGTTCTAAAAATAAGGGTTCTAAAAATAAGGATTCTGAAAACTAAGAAACTGAATAGGGGGTGTAGAAGATTAAACAGGGTAGTTTACCTCAAAAGTGTAGCTACAAAAAGTAAAGCCAGTAAGTCAGCGATCAATATATTATTTTCATCGCTGACTTACTGGCCAAACCCTATTATATTTTACACCAAATACGCTTATTTTTATTTAGCACAAGGCAAAGCTAGTACTACTCACGTGTTTATCAGCTTATTCAGTCAGCTTGAAAATTTAGTAGAATGCTTTAGCTTTGTCAGTTGATAATGGTTCTTTTATTGGCATCGGAAGTTGATCGTATACTCATAATCATCATCGCGTGACAAATTGGGTGAGCCAGTGCCGAAGATAGAGCCGATAACCGCACTCGCTTGTCCGACCATACGACCCGTGCGCTCATCTAAAATACCATTATAAGCGACTTTGTCATCAACGATAATCACTTGTTTGCTACGACAAGTGTTTTTGGCACTATCAAGCGCATTTTGCTGAGCTTTTACTTTGCTATCCGCTATCCCAGTAGTCTCGTAAATGGAATTGGCACGTTGAATGACTGGTGAAGAAGGCGTGCTCTGGCAGGCACTTAAGATAAGAGCCGTCGCCAAAGTAGCAGTGATGGTGGCAGTTTTATTAACCGTATTCATAAATTATTCCTCTTTTCTATAAATTAATCATAAAAACTAAAGACAAGTAGGGCAAGTATTTTGTTTATTAAAAGACAGACTAAATCTAACCTATTGCAGTCTGGGGTGTCTAGGCAGTTATTGTGTTCGGTATTGCGCTTGTATTACATGCTAACGTTGCAGCCAAGCAAATTATCCTAATTTTACTAGGGCGTGTCATCATTTAGATTTTAAGACCACTAAATGTATCCATGTGCTAATTGATGACACGCCCTAAGTGTTCCAAGCTATTAGCTATGATAAAACCATGTGCACTTGCCACAAACCTGAGGCGTACACAGCAAATCACTTGAAATAAAAATCATATCTAGGATAATTGAGGTATTCATTTTTAATTAGTAAGTAATTTTATGCCATTAATTCCTGCTCCTGCTGGCGTGCTCGAAGTTGACGCGCTATGGCAACAAGACAATCCTAACGATCCGAATACCGACACGGTGGCGCTGCTTTGTCATCCCAACCCGCTGTTTGATGGCACGATGAACAATAAAGTGGTCACTACAATGTACCGCTTTGCGCGTGATAACGGTATGCACGTGGTCCGTTTTAACTTTCGCGGTGTCGGTCAGTCGACTGGCGAGCATGATTATGCGGAAGGTGAGGTGGTGGATGCAATGACCGTGCTACAATGGATTGCAGAACAAACCAATGCGCGCAAGCTATGGCTTGGCGGCTTTTCTTTCGGTGGTTACGTGATTGCGCGTGCGGCTGAGCAGGTGCTTGAAGCCTCTCATGTTTGGGGGTTAAGTGATTTTGAGATTACTAAAATTGCTCTTATCGCTCCGTCTGTTGAAAAAAACGACAGCGAAGATTTAAGCTTGCCAGCTGACAGAACCTTTGAGATATATGGCAATGCTGATGAAGTGATTGATCCTGATAATATGCAGAAATTTGCAGAACGCTTAGGTTTGGCGGTCAGTGTCGTGGACGGCGCTGGACATTTTTTTCACGGTCGCTTATCTGAGTTAAAAAAACTGTTGCAACAGCATAGTTTTGATGAGCATTGAAGATCAAGTAACCTCATAAGTTTCACCACCTTCCTTGTTGAAAATAGGCGCTTAGAAATATTGCCTTGCTATCTCTAACGCCGAATCGCCTGAAAATAGTTAGTGTCATGGTCGAAGGATCAAACACGCCCTAATATTTACCTTTTTAAATGATGAGTCGTATTATGAGTTTATCTCCATTGCAACGTTACGAGCAAGCCGTCAGTACCGATGAGTTTACTCGAGATGAGCAGCAATATCAGGCCATGAGCTATCTTGATGAGCTACATCACCAGCTCACCAGTCGCGTGGAACAAAAAAAAGGCATTTTTAGTTTTTTGAAATCTAAGCCGACTGCCCCAAAAGGTTTGTATATGTGGGGCGGTGTTGGACGTGGTAAGACATGGATGATGGACATGTTTTATGATTCTTTGACGATTGATCGCAAGATGCGCCTTCATTTCCATCATTTTATGCAGCGCGTTCATCGTGAGCTAAACGCCATACAAGGCGAAAGTAACCCACTAGAGAAAGTGGCTGACATCATTTACAAAGAAGCAGTCATTATCTGCTTTGATGAATTCTTTGTCTCTAACGTCTCTGATGCGATGATTTTGGGCGATCTCTTTACCATGCTATTCAATCGTGGTATTACATTGGTCGCTACCTCAAATATTGAGCCAGCAGGACTTTATAAAGACGGTTTACACCGCGATCGCTTTATGCCCGCTATCGCTGAAGTTGAGCACCATACAGCCGTGATGAATATTGACTCCGGTATCGACTATCGTTTGCGCGTGTTGCAGCAAGCAGAGCTGTATGAATCGCCCATGACCAAAGCCAACCACCATTGGTTGGCCAACCGTTTTGCGAGTTTATCTAATAATCAAAAAATCAGTAATGAGCCGATTACTATCAATGGTCGTCAAATTAAGATTAATGCTCGTACTGAAGATGTTTTATTTTGCGACTTCCGTCATTTATGTATGGAGCCACGTTCGGCTGCTGATTTTATTGAACTCGCGAAACAGTTTAGTACGGTCTTAGTCGATTCAGTACCATCATTGGATGATGATCTGCGTGATCCAACACGGCGTTTTGTTTATCTGGTCGATGAGTTTTACGATCGCCGCGTAAAATTACTGATTCGAGCAGAGCAATCAATTCTTGAGCTGTATCAAGGCGAAAAACTGGCGTTTGAGATTGAACGGACACGTTCGCGCTTGCTTGAGATGCAATCAGAAGATTATTTAAAAATGGAGCACCGTGTCGAAAATGCAGATGCAGCTTGATGGTATGATCACTATTTAAAGTGAGAGGGTAAAGGCTGCTTGATGTTTCGTTTACGGTTTTACGATTGTCTAATCATATTTATAACGGGATAATCTGCTGATATAAACAGTAGCAGTCAATATCAATAATAAATAAGGGTGAATAATGAATAAGTCTGACGAAACTAATTCTACAACAGACAATCAAGTAAAGAAAAATGAAAAAATATCGATTAAAGCACTAACGACTGAGAGTACGCCATTTACTAGCGACGAGCTCATTCACTGGATCAATTCAAGACGTAGCGTGGGTAACTTGGATCTTCCTGCACCAACGCGCGCTCAGATTGAAGAAGCGATTGGGTGTGCCGCGACCGCGCCTGACCACAAAAAACTGCGTCCATGGCGTTTTATCGTGACTGCGGGCGATGCTCGTCATGATTTAGGGCGTGCTCTTGTCGAAGCAGCAAAAGCAAAGGCGACAGAAGAGGGCGAGGTGCTCTCTGAGAAAACAGTGAAAAAAACGCAGACGATGCCGCTGCGTGCGCCAGTTGTGATTACCGTGGTTACTCAGATGCAAGAACACAAAAAAGTACCGCATTTCGAGCAAATGTTAAGTGCAGGCGCTGCGGTTCAAAATCTTATTCTGGCTTTAAAAGCGCAGGGCTTTAGCACAGTATGGCGCACAGGTTTACTGTGTAACGAACCTGCTATAAAAGCATATTTCGGCGTAAGTGCAGATGATTATGTCACGGCTTTTGTTTATACTGGCACCAGCCCTAAAGATGAACCCACACGCAAGCCTATTGATATCGAGCCGCTGGTCCGCTTTGAGCCATAAACATACTTGAGTGCTACCGAGCTAAGATTGGTTACTTATTAAACATAACTGGTCTCAGTAGCTGTCCACTAAAGATATTATTAATAATAAGTCAGTCAATACGGATACATGCATATGACAAGCGCTAATGACAGCAATACCAACAAAGATACCAATGAAAATAGTAGCAACGAAAGTAATAAAGCAGCTGACAAACAAAACAGTCTGTTGTCGGGTATCATTGGACGAGCTAGTAAATCTGGTATTGGCCGTAAGAAGCTAGATCCTAGTGCGATAGAGTCTGCGGTGGCAAAAAACATGGCAGAGATTCATAGTAATCCTACCAAGCTGCGTTTGGCATTTTTGGGCGGTGGTAGTTTTGGTACAGCGATGGCGAACCTAGCCGCGCGTAATGGTTGTGATACCACACTGTGGGTTCGTAACAAGCGTACCGTCAAGGCGATGCAAAAGACGCAGATGAACAAGAAATACCTGCCCGGTCATAAGCTTGATGACCGCCTGAAGTATAGCCATGATTTAGCGTCAGCAGTCAAAGATACCGACATCATCTTTATTGCAGTGCCAGGCTTGGCTTTTCGTGAAACGCTGAAAAACATCGCGCCCTTTATCAGTGGGCAGTCTATTGTGTCGCTAACGAAAGGCATGGAAAAAGACACTTTTGCCATGATGAGTGATATTATCAAGGAGGTGTTGCCTGAAGTGAATTTTGGCGTTATGTCAGGGCCCAATCTTGCTATAGAAATTATGAAAAATATGCCGTCTGCGACAGTGATTGCGAGTGAGTCTGAACCACTACGTCATGCTGTACAAGCAGCACTGCATAGTGCCTTCTTTAGAGTGTTCGCCAGCGATGATATTCGCGGTGTTGAGCTGGGCGGGGCGCTCAAAAACATCTATGCTATTGCAATGGGTATGGCGGCTGCCTACGAAGTGGGTGAGAACACCAAAGCCATGATATTAACTCGCGCGCTGGCAGAGATGAGTCGTTTTGGTGTCGAAGCCGGTGCCAATCCACTGACGTTTTTAGGGCTATCAGGTGTTGGTGATTTATACGCAACCTGTAGTTCAGAATTAAGCCGTAACTACCGCATCGGTAATATGCTTGGTCGTGGCATGAGTATTGATGCCGCCGTCAAAAAGCTGGGTCAGACTGCTGAAGGCGTTAATACTATTCAGCAAGTCCACGAAAAAGCGACCAAAGACGGTATTTATATGCCTATTACCCATGCACTTTATGCGGTCATTTATGAAGATAAAGCAGCACTAGGTGTGGCGCTTCATTTGATGGAAGCGGGATTTCGTAGTGACGTCGAGTTCGTGATGGCTCATGACCATAGCAATGCTGCCCTTACTGCGCAAATGAAAGCTGCCAATAGTACCTCTAAAAACGAGAGTAGCGATAAAGACAGCGACTCTAAGTAAAATGATTGCTGAAAATGTGTAAGGTCATGTAGTGGTAAAGCAGGTTATAGAAAGGCAGCTGATAAAAAGCTAGCTGATAAAAAGGCACGCTATAGACAAGGAAAGTTATGAAAATTATACTAGTGCGTCACGGTCAAGCAGAAGACGAAACGCGTCCAGATAGCGCTCGTCAGCTGACCAAGTTTGGGCAGCAGCAAGCCGCACAAACCGCAGAATATATCACGACCAATTATAAGCCCGATCGTTTTATCGTGAGTCCTTATGATAGGGCGCAGCAAACGTTAGCAGAGCTGCAAGCGCATGCGCCTACAATACCAGCAACGGTACAAGATAATATTACACCTTCTGACGATGCCCATAGTGCGTTGACCGATATATCAAAGATTGAGGCGCAGTGTCTCGTGGTGGTGTGTCATATGTCTATCGTCGCCAATCTTGCCGGCTTACTAACGGGTGATTATCCGGAGTCGTTTTCTTTGGCAGAAGCACGAGTATTTGAGATGGATTTTATCATGTCTGGAATGGCAACCGAAGTCGATCGCTTTGTACCTGAGCAACCGTATTGATATCGCTCTTTCATTGGCTATAGTCGATCCTAAATAAAATGGATACGCTATTTCATAACGCGAAACTGGTATAAATTTTTCTGGCTTGCTGTGCCTACACCGACAGAGGCTGCAAAAAATTCATCCCAGTCCCGCTGTATCTTTTTCATATTGGAATGACTATATTTAGTAGTAGTAATATTATTAATCATGACCCTGTTTAAAAATATTAAGATGTTTTAAACATAAACATGGTCATGGGCGCTTACAGAACGTATAAGTTTGCTATTTTACGGCTTTGATAATTAAGGACACACTTGGTGTTACATGTTTGGTTAAGAGCGCAGCACAGTCCGCTAGCTGTCTGGCATGAAGACGTACAACAATGGCAGTCAGTTGCTGGCTGGCAACAGTTGCATGACATTTATAGCAGCTATAAATCCAATAGCCATAAAACAGTCTGTTTGTACTTTCCGTCAAGCCACTTATTACAAGTGGATACCGAGCTTAATGGTACTCAGCTGAAGCAATTGGGCAATACCGGTAAGCAGTATCTATTTGAAGAGACGTCCTTGACCCCTGTTGAGCAATTGGCAATACGGCAAACCAGTCTTGCTGATAGCCAGTATTTATATGCGCTCGCGCAGGGTGATATTGAGGCATGGCAGCAAAGTGCCAAACTTGTCGGGATGAGTATCGCGGCATTACTGCCTGACTTTTTATTATTACCGGTGCCAGAAGAAGGCGCGGGGCAGCAAATCACTCTATATCAAGATGACCAGACGATGTTGCTACGCCAATCATTATATCAAGGGATGGCGGTCAGCTATTTACCGTTGATTTTTGAGCGCTTTCCGCAGTTGAGTGAAGTGACTGTAGTGCCAAGCATTGAAGCTTTTGATAATATAAGTTTTTCAGACCTTGATGCTACAAAATCTGATCCTAGTATCGATTTGCAAAACCCAGTAACGACCACCGATTTTTCGGCACAAACAGCCGCGCTTATCGCAGATCATCAGCTGTTACTGACTATGTTAACCAGTACGCCAAAGCCGATTGATAGCCCTGAACGTCACGCCCTTAATTTCTTTATCAAATCAACCGATTCGCAATTATCGCCTTACCTACGTGTGGCAATGATGGTAGCGCTGTCAGCCCTAGTGCTGCAAATAGCGACAGATGGGGTACAGTTTTACCAATATAATCAGGCGACGGTGGCAACAAAAACAGCGATTACTAATCAATATCAGTCTTGGTTTCCTGATGAACGTCTAAATCCCCGAACCAATTTGACCACGCAAATGGCGCCAAAACTGGGTACCAATGGTCAAGCATCCCCACACATAGCCGTGTTATCACGCATATCACCACTGATTAAGCAATCCTCCTTAAAGGCACAGTCTTTGGTTATGCAACCATCCGCGCTCAGTTTTATTTTGATTGCGCCTGACCGAGATAGCCTTGATAAATTTGCCAATACCCTGTTCACCCAAGGATTAACGGCCAAGTTAGAACGGGTAAATAGCAATGAGCAAGGGCAGTTTAGTGGGCAAATTACTGTGAGTATAAATGAAGAAGGTACTACGCCAGAAAGCATTGGTGCAGATAAGGTAGCAGCATCTTAAGCTCGCTGAGAACTTCAACTTCTTATGACTGATATATTTTTGATGACAATAAGTATTATAGTAGTCACTTGATCGCAAACTATTGGCAATAAAGGTTAGAGAATGAAACGATTACAGCGCCGTGCCAAACGTAGCACCACCGCCCCTAAAGCAAGCGCTTTTTCAGAGCGGGTGAATAGTTATCAAAATGTCCTATCATCACGCTGGCAGGCATTGTCTCCACGCGATCAATTAGCATTGGCCGTATTGTCTGCTTTTCTGCTGTTATTTGTGGGTGGCTACGGCGGTTATACGGTTCATCAAGCTGCAAGCGATAGCAAAGGTGAGTATCAAGAGCAAGTTGCCGACTATTTTTGGCTGCGCGCGCAAGCGGGTAATATTGATAGTAATACAGTCAATACTGTAGATGGGGCAGCCGCTATGCCACCTGCCAGTACTGTCAGCGCGCTGTTAAATACTTCGGGTATTACAGATGCGCAAGTAGTCGCGGCTGGCGATGCAATTCAACTGAGCTTTACCAATGCCAGTCAGGCGGTTGTGAGTGCGGCACTTGGTAAACTTAAACAGCAAGGTTGGCAATTTACTCAGCTCTCGATGCAACAGGACGCAACCACCAAAGCCATTGAGGTACAAGCGACTGTCACTTCTTAGAATCATAGTCAATTCTATATAAATCAGACTTCCTTTTATCCAAATTATATTGAACCGATGATACGCTTAGGATTTTCTGCATAAGAAAAGTCACAGCGTAAACCGTGTTTTATTAACATTACTTTCACCCACTGTTACTGCTTCATATTTTGAATTGAACTTCATTGAAAAATATCCTATCCGACACAATTAAAGTTTTGTGGCACGCTTTAGTGATAGGCGTTTTCTATAAAGTATTTCTATAAAATGTTTTCCTGAGCTTGAATGGATAAGCATCTGCGTCAACAGACTAATGTGAAAATTAAGACGTCTGATTATAATATGACCTGTTAAGGATCAAGACACATGATAAACGATAATATAAGCGGCAACATGAGTGACAGTAAACGCCGTTCTTTGACCACTTATAATCACATCACCTATCTATTGTATGTGATCAGTTATTTTACGGCTGGTCTATTGTGGATTGTGCCGATTATCATGAATTATGCTAAGCGCCACGATGCGGACGGCTCATGGCTCGCCACACATTTTGATTGGCAAATTAAGACATTTTGGTACAGTATCGTCTGGTTTATCATAGGCATTCTTATCATCACGTTTGCTTTGGGTGGCTTTGGCGTCAGCATGCTTGCTGATAGCAGCAATATAGCCATCGGTTCATTTTTATTGGTCAGTGTTGGTTTTATTATTATGGGACTGACCTTTATTTGGCATCTTTATCGTATTATACGAGGTTGGATTGCCTTAACAGATGGGCGACCTGTGCCATAATATGGGCAATCTCATATCAGTTTGATACGGTGTTTAGCAGCGCTTATTGACTTTTTGGAATAGAAATTTGCTGTATGAAACTTTGGTCTTATTTCTGTTAAGCTGATATAATCGCTGCGCTTAACCTCTTTCGTTTTTCTCATTCATCATTGCTTTTCGAGCAGGGTCTGTCGTTACTATGTCTTATGCCTTACTTCGCCCTTTTTTATTTAAGATGGATCCTGAACACGCCCATGAGATGACTTTATCTTTATTAGATAAAGCTCATAAAGCGCGTGCTTTAGGTTTGGTATATGGTCAGTCGATGCAACCCACAGACTGTATGGGATTACAATTCGATAATCCAGTCGGTCTTGCAGCAGGGTTGGATAAAAACGGCGATTATATCGACGCACTTGCCGAGCTTGGCTTTGGCTTTATAGAAGTGGGTACGGTCACGCCAAAGCCGCAAATAGGCAATGATAAGCCACGACTATTTAGAATCAAGCAAGCCGATGCTATTATCAATCGTATGGGCTTTAACAATCAGGGCGTTGATTATCTGATTGAAAACGTCAAACGCTGCAAATACAAAGGCAATATCGGCATCAATATCGGTAAAAATGCCAGTACGCCAGTGGAACAAGCCGCTGATGATTACGTCTATTGCTTAGAGCGGGTTTATCCACACGCTTCCTATATTACCGTCAATATCTCATCGCCAAATACCAAAAACTTACGTGATTTGCAGAGTGGTGAAGCGTTAACGCAGCTACTTGATACGATTAAAAATCGTCATAATCAATTGGCAACAGAGTATGGCTTTTATGTGCCATTGGTCTTAAAAGTAGCCCCTGATTTAGAGCCACTACAAGTGGATTATATTGCACAGCAGTTGTTAGATTTTGAGATTGATGGTTTGATAGCTACCAACACCACATTGAGCCGCGTCGGTGTCGAAGACTTGCAAGATGGTGACCAAGCCGGTGGCCTATCTGGTCGTCCAGTGAGCCACATTAGCACCCAAATTTTACAACAATTCTCTGATCAGCTGGATGGTAAAGTAGCTTTGATTGGCGTGGGTGGTATTGATAGCGGTGCCAAAGCGGTTAAAAAGATTGAAGCAGGTGCCGATATGGTACAGCTTTATACTGGGCTGATTTATCGAGGTCCTGGGCTGGTACAGTCTTGCCTTCAAGCGATTGGTGGCTATTACGATGCCATGGAAGGTTAGACAACCCCTAAAAACGAGGCGTTATATATGAGTGGTCTAGACATCGTGATTGCTATTGTAGTCTTGATTGGCTTATGGCGTGGCTTTCAGGTAGGACTCATTAAGACGGCAGTAGGTCTGGTAGGCTGGTTTATTGCTCTCATTGCTGCCACGCGCTTAGCAGGCTCAGTTGCTCCGCAGTTATCAGGTGTTGTACAAGCTCCTGTCTTACAAATGGCAATGGCATTTTTAATCGTTGTGATTGTTATATTGGCGATTATGCATCTAGTGGCTTTTGTATTTTCAGGCGTGCTAAAAACTTTGCGTTTGGGCGTAGTAGACAAAATGGCAGGTGGTGTCCTTGGGGCAGCCAAAAATGTATTGATGGTGTTGGTTGTGCTTAGTGTTAGCGCACCACTATTGGTACAAATGCCGCAATGGCAAACCTCGGTGCTCGCGCCTGAACTACTGCCTTATGCACCGATGGGCAAAGCTTTGGTCTCAGATGTGCTCGGTATGGCTTGGGATCAAGTCAACCAGTCTTAATGCTTAGAACTTGCCTTAGACTTATTCTTTGTTCCTAAGGCCTGCATTTCTAACCTGCCAAACTTACATATATTTTGATATTACCAATTAAAATTCCAAAGACTCTCATTTTAAAGCTTGTGTTTTTAGAGCATTATTTTTTAAACAATGCGATGCCAAAAATCATAACTGAGTCTTTGTAATGCATCCTTGATAAAAAGTTATTTGATAGCATTTAGAGTTCATAAATTCCGATTTATGAATGATTGATGACTTTGCCGACTATACATCAGCAAGGAAGTTGTCATCAAGATTTTAAGCTTAAGCAACATCATCAGGTCAGCGGCAAGGGTTAGATAGCTGTTTTTTATAAAACACTGTCAAGATTATGCCGTTATTGTTTTACTAATGTGTGGTTCAAAATAGGATATAACTATGTGTGGAGTCATTGGAGTTGCAGCTCATGAGCCAGTTAATCAGATTCTTTATGATGGCTTAACAATGCTACAGCATCGTGGGCAAGACGCGGCAGGTATCGTGACTTTGCAAGATGGTCGGCTTTATTTGCGTAAAGAAAACGGCATGGTACGTGACGTTTTTATGAATCGCCACATGATGAAGCTGGTTGGTAAATTTGGTATCGGTCATGTGCGCTATCCGACGGCAGGCAGCTCAAGCAGTGCAGAAGCTCAGCCGTTTTATGTCAACTCACCCTATGGTATTACGCTGGCACATAATGGTAATTTAACCAATGCTGAAAGCTTGGCTAAAGCCTTGTACAAAGAAGACCGTCGTCATCTGAATACCGACTCAGACTCGGAAGTATTGTTAAATGTACTTGCGCATGAGATGCAGAATTTGGGCAAAACACATCCAACGGCTGATGATATTTTTGAAGCGGTCAAAGCAGTTTATAGCCGCTGCGAAGGCGCTTATGGTGTCGTTGCCTTGATTACTGGTCATGGCTTGCTTGCTTTTCGTGATCCAAACGGTATTCGTCCGCTCATCTTTGGTGAGCGTTTGGCAGCCAATGGCGGCACAGAATATATGGTTGCCTCAGAATCAGTTGCATTGACTGGCTCTGGTTTTACCATCATTCGTGATGTTAGACCTGGTGAAGCGATTTTTATTGATTTGGACCATCAGCTGCATACGTATCAGTGCGTTGAGCAGCAAGAGTATACGCCTTGTATCTTTGAATACGTCTATTTTGCTCGTCCAGACTCTATTATGGACAATATCTCAGTCTATAAATCGCGTCTGCGTATGGGTGAGAAGCTTGGTGATAAAATTCTTGCAGAATGGGGTGAAGATCACGACATCGATGTGGTCATTCCTATTCCGGATACTTCGCGTACCTCAGCGATGGAGCTGGCGCTCAAGATGAATATCAAGTACCGTGAAGGGTTTATGAAAAACCGTTATATCGGTCGTACCTTTATTATGCCAGGTCAGCAGCAACGCAAAAAATCAGTACGTCAAAAGCTTAGCGCTGTACCGTTAGAGTTTAAAGGTAAAAACGTCTTACTGGTTGATGATTCAATCGTTCGTGGCACTACTTGCCATGAAATCATCCAAATGGCGCGTGATGCAGGTGCACGTAAAGTATTCTTTGCCAGTGCAGCGCCACCCGTAAAATATCCAAACGTCTATGGCATCGATATGCCAGTGCGCAGCGAGCTTATTGCTTCAGGACATAGCGTTGAAGAAGTGCGTAAAATCATTGGTGCTGACCGCTTGATTTTCCAAGACTTAGACGATTTGATCGAAGCGGTAAAAGACACCAAGTACAGTAAAGTCGAAGGCTTTGACTGTGCGGTATTTAATGGTTGCTATATTACTGGGCAAATCAATGAAGCCTATCTTGAGCATCTGCAAGAGCAGCGCAGTGATACCGCTAAGACCGGTAAAAAAGGCGTACAAATAGTGGCTGATACACCCGTAGATATGATGGGTGTCGAAGAGCTTTAAGGCGCTACATACTTAAAATTCTGTATATAAAAAGGCTGGATTCTTGATAGAATCCAGCCTTTTTTATTGCTTAAAATAAGAGATATCCTTTGAAAACCGCTATTTATGGTAAGAGGTGATCTTGGGAATATATATAGCGCTTTATTGGTAGGATTACCACATTAGATCATCTGGAATCACATAGGCGGCATAAGGATCGTCATCCGCTAACTCATTGTCTGAGGTATCGTTAGACACCACCATAAAGCCTTCCAATTTTGTATCTATACGATCGGCTAAAGGGCGAGGAAGCAGGGCATAGCTTTCTTCCAAGCGTGCAATGACCACATGACCCGCCACGATTTGATCGTATAATTTTTGCGTGATAAAGATTTTTTTGACTTTAGCATGATCAACGAATTGATAATTGACCTCACCCTGTGTATCAGTGATTTGATGCTGTCTAATCATTTGGACGATATTGGCTTTTAGCATTTTCTCTTCTAAAAGCTGCTGTTTTTCTTGATTCAGCTTTTGATCCTTTTCCAGCTTTTTTGCTTGGGCTTCCGCCAACGCTTTTTTGGCTTCCACATTGGACACATCGCCAGTGCGCTTGGCATGTTCAGACTGCTTGCTTATCTTTTTGGCTTTTTTGCTATCAACCAATCCCGCTTTTAAAAGTTGAGCTTGTAGGGCATTTTTGGCCATAATTTTATTACCTAGATGATAAAAATAAAAACTAAATAGTAGCAAATTTTGCGGCAGTGTGCCGTTAATTCATTCCAGACAGTAAAAGTGCGCATTGTTGTATAAAACACATAGTCGATACTAAATAAAATAGGTACACGACATTATGATGCGTGGCTGGCACAAATTTTTCTTGCTTGCTGTGCCTATGCAGACAGAGGCTGTAAAAGATTTATACCAGTCACGCTGTCTCTTTTTTATATTGACCTGACTATAAGTAGTTATTAGTGATTAAGTCAGTTGGGTAAACAACCAAAGCAAACCATTAATCGCAGCAATGCCGACAACCATGCTGACCAATAATTGACGGCTCAAATGATAGACCAATAATACCAGAAGTAAAGCGCTGATTTGTGCCATTAGTAAATGCAGCTCTGCACTTTGCAGGCCAGTGCGCGCTGATAAATCTTGGTAAGAGAGGCTGGTCAAAACAAGCAGTACCATCACGGATAACGGTAAGCTTTCATTTAGGCGATGTAACCATGGCGTATCCAGCAGATTTTTGGGTATCAAGGCGGGAAGGGCGCGAGTGATAAAAGTAACAGCAGCCATGGCAAAGGTAGCAAAAATTAGATAACTACTGGTCATGACTTCCTCCTGTTAAGCTGCGTTTGCTCCAAAATCCGCGTGCCAAAATCATTAGCATACAAATGCTAATCGCTACCAATAATAGCCAGTTGCTAGTAAATAAGGAGGCAACGGCTAAAGCAATTACGGCAATACCGATCGGGAAATAGCGCTTGATACTCTGAAATTGCTCATAAGCCAAAATGACAAATAGACATACTAAAGCAAAATCCAAATGTGGTATTAAGTCACTGAGCGTGCTACCTATCATCACACCAAGCGTACTCGCTAGCACCCACCAGCTTTGATTGAACAAACTAATAGGTAAGATCAGGGCTTGTCTCGATTCATTGGGTAAACTGGTCATGACTGAAAAAGTCTCATCAGTCAGGGCAAATAAGCAGTATGTTTTAGCAAGCTTTTGTTTCGGTAAATACTGTAGCAATGGCATGCCATAAAATACGTGACGCAAGTTAATAGCGGCAATATTTGTCGCAATATTACCAATCGGTAGACCGGCACTTAGCATGGGCAAACAGGCGTATTGCGCCGCGCCCGCATACAAAACAATACTGAGCATAATTGTCGCCCACACAGGGATGCCAGCAACTTGCGCCAGCACACCAAAGGCGATGCCCGCAGGCAGATAGCCCATCGCGACTGGCAGGCTCTTCTTAAAGCCTTCTGTCCAATCATAGTGAGTCGCTTGCTGATTATTTAGTTCATTTGAATGAGTAGTCACATGACATCCTGATTTCTCTGACTGTATTTTTATAATTGATGGTCGTTCTTTATTTGATAAGACTAAGAAAGTCCTATTTTTTAGGTAAATAAACCTTTAGATAATCAATGCTAAACATTGGGCTGTAATTTTTCATAGCTACCGGTTCGATATGCACGGTATAAAAATCCACCCAGAATAATAAGTCTTAGCAGCAACAAACACCAGACGCTAAGCCAGATACCAGTCATATCCCACTGCTGATACAGTAGCCAACTCAGTGGGAAAAAGACCACTGCCAATATAAGGGCGGCGTTACGAATGACATTACCCGCCGTTAAGCCAAAGAATATGCCGTCTAACCAATAAGCGCCAACGCCGACCAGCGGTAATAGCACTGCATAAAGATGGTAGTCATAGGCAAGGGCAAAGACCGGTTCAATATTGGTCATAAGCTGCAAATAAGTTGGCATGGCAAGCCACCATAGGGCACTTAGCATGATGGCAAGCCCATAGCTGACTACGCCAGTGCGTTTGACGATAATACGAAACCGTGGCCAATCGCGTCGTCCTGCTGCTTGACCGCTCAAGGTCTCAGCGGATACTGCTACGCCATCGAGGGCGAAGGCTGAAATGCTCAATACTTGCAATAAAATAGCGTTGGCAGCCAAAATTACATCACCACTTTGCGCAGATAGACGAGTAATCCAAGCAAAGCTTAACGTTAAGATCAGCGTACGAATAAAGATATCTTTATTAAGCGAAAATAGCCTAAGCATTTTTTCTTTCGCAAAATGCTTAGGATCAGCTGTAAACAGCGCCGTCCAAGATATCTGCAGATGTTGGCGGCTCAACCATAAGGCCAGTAACACGCCAGACCAAAAGGCGATAGTAGTACCTAGTGCCACACCGACCAACCCCATTTGCAGTCCGTAGACAAAGAATAGAGTGAGAATAATATTAAGTAGGGCGATAAAGCCTTGTTGGTAGAGCATGTAACGTGTCTTACCTTGACCCGCAAACCAGCCGATAAATGCAAAATTCATTAGCTCAGCGATGACGCCCCAAAAACGTACGTCCAAATAAGTTTTGGCAGCAAGGCCACTGTTAGGGTTGGCAGATAAGGCTCTTAAGCCAAAATCAATCAACCATGGCTTTGCCAGCAGTAATAGTGCGCCGATGATGAATGCTAACAATAAAGCACGTTGCAAAATAGACAGCAGTGGTGAAGCAAGCAGACTTGACTGTTCTGTCGTCGTGTTTTTAGCACTATCAGAATGGCTGACTGATTGTCCCAACGCTTGAGCTGATAGTCCAGATGAAGCGTACTGTAAGAAGTTAAAGCTGACGAGTAATAAAGACAATAACTGTATGGCCAACCCCATACCCGCAAGCTTAGCAGTGTCATTCATATTACCGACAATGGCGGTATCAATTACACTCTGTAGCGGCATCGCCAAGTTAGCCAACAATACCGGTAATGCGATGGCGATAATACGCGCATAACGAGTATCAATCGGCGGTATGGAGCGTGATGGCGTGACAGTTGGCATTGGTGGCTCGTTTATACTTAATGGCTATGGTTGTAGCAGTATATAAAGATAAAAGCACCCAACACTCATTAGTTATGAGTCAGGTGCTTTTATTTGTAGCTTAGTTCCGTACAGTGAAAAACGGATTATAAGCTTGTTTGAATACTCTTTTATTTAAAGGTTAACTTAACTAAGTTGCTTTAAATATTGTCTTGTTCAAACATTTTTGGGTCATTAAAAGTGACGATTTCTTCTTCAAATTCAGGCTTAACCTTGACCACGAAATCATCACGAGATAGCCCCATACGTAGTGGAATCGAGCTTGCGATATACGTTGACGAATAAGTACCAGCCAGCAAACCAATGAATAGCGCAACCGAGAACCAATAGAGACCGTCACCGCCCAAGAATAGCATGGCTAAAACAACCAGTAACACAGTTGAGATAGTCATGATGGTACGGCGTAACGTTTCTGTTAATGACAAATCAATCGTTTGACGCGGTGTAATACCACGGACGCGGCGGAAGTTTTCACGAATACGGTCATAGACAACAATCGTATCGTTCAAGGAATAACCAATCAAGGCTAAGATAGCCGCCAAAACAGTTAAGTCAAACGGAAAGCCAAATAGGGCAAAGACACCAATGGTCACGATAGCATCGTGGAAAAGGGACAGCACGGCTCCCAGAGACAGTTTAAACTGGAAACGTAGTGCGACATAGCCAAGCATACAGACCAAGGCTAAGACCAGCGACATAACAGAGTTCAAATAGACTTCATTACCTACTTGGCTACCAATGATATTCACATTACTGATTTCAACCGTGTTATTAGGCAATGCTAACGCGGCACTAAGACTGGCATTGAGTCCGTCAATATTGTCAGACTGAGGTGGCAAACGTACCAGTAACTCTTGACGTGTGCCAAGATATTGTACGACAGCATCATCAAAGCCATTATCAGCCAAGGCTTTGACCACTTCTACTTGCTCAGCAGGCTGCTCATAACGTACATCTGCTGAAACACCACCGGTAAAGTCTAAACCTAGATTTAGACCATTAACGGCAATCGCGATAATACTACCAATCACCATGAGTAACGATAAAATAGCCATCGGCTTTTCTATCTTCATAAAGGGAATGATACGTTGATTACCAACGGCTTTGATACCGCCTTCAGCTTGTGCAGCAGCATCCTCAGCGGCATCACTCATTAATTGAGTCTGGTCGACAGGTGTACTTGTCTGTGTGGTCAATTCTTGAGCATTTTGACCGCCACGACGTGTTTTGCTTTTGTCTGATTTCGCCGTCGTAGGATTGTTGGTTTTAGTATTACTACCTTTACCATCACGACGCGGTTTGTTACGGCGGCGCGTACTGTTACTGTTTGAATCGCCATTTGAGCCATTTCGATCTGGATTATTTTGCTGTTCTAGAGGATTATTCTTATCGATCGCCATATGTTTCTCCTAACCGATGCTCAGACGTTTGATAGATTTACGTTTACCGTAAGCAATTTGTACCAGCGCACGCGTTACCAAAATCGCGGTAAATAGCGAGCTGACAATACCAATCGCTAAGGTGATCGCAAAGCCTTTAATCGGACCTGTACCAATCGCAAATAAGATAAAAGCGACCAATAAGGTAGTGATGTTGGCATCGAAGATACTACTAAAGGCGCGATCAAAACCCGCCACAATGGCAGATTTTGGCCGGACGCCATTTGCCAGCTCCTCACGTATCCGCTCAAAAATCAGCACGTTAGCATCGACGGCCATACCGATGGTTAAGACGATACCGGCAATACCGGGTAGGGTCAGTGATGAGCCTAAAATTGACATAATAGCGATGATGATAATGACGTTAATCGCTAGCGCCACGTTGGCAATGACCCCAAACAGACGATAGAAAATAATCATGAACGCAAAGACTAATAAGTAACCAACTTGCGTAGAGAAGAGACCTTTATCGATATTTTCTTGACCCAGTGAAGGACCAATGGTGCGTTCTTCTACAAAGTACATCGGTGCGGCTAATGCGCCTGAACGTAGGAGTAGTGCAAGTTCTGCTGCTTCTGCACTACTATCAAGACCAGTAATGCGGAAAGAGGAGCCTAGTACGGCTTGAATATTTGCGCGATTGATGACTTTGGTTTCAGCATAAGGCGTACGTACTTCGACCGTTTCGCCAGTCGCTGGGTCTTCTTCGTAAGTGATTCTTTGCTTATTTTCAATGAATAGGACAGCCATTTGCTTGCCAACAGCAGTACGTGTGGCATTTTGCATCAGCTTACCGCCAGCACTATCCAGCGTAATACTTACTTCAGGCGAGCCGCTCTCATCAATACCCGTCTGTGCGTTAGTGACTTTATCACCTGTGACGATAGATTGACGCTCTAGCAATACCGGTGGACCATCAAGCGTCTCAAACGGGAATGCTTCGGTACCAGCAGGAGGAATGCCACCCGTGTAGTTTTCACTGTCCTCAGCCACCATACGGAACTCAAGGTTCGCTGTACGTCCAAGGACTCGTTTTGCTTCCGCGGTATCTTGTACACCAGGTAATTCAACGACGATACGACTCGCACCTTGTGATTGTACCAAGGCTTCCGTGACGCCAAGTTCAGCAATACGATTGCGTAGGGTTGTTAAGTTTTGATTGACCGCATAGCTATTGATTTCGTCTAGCGTTGCATCGTTGTACACCAAAATCAGGGCAGGGCCTTGGTCATCAATAGAAGACTGTAGACTAAAAGTATTGCTCATCGAGCCTTGCAAGACATTTTGTGCACGATTACGTGTGTCTGTATCGGCGAAATGTAGCACGATACCTTGATTTTCAGTTTTGATGCCTTTGATCGCAATACGTTCAGCCCGCAGGTCACGGCGTACATCACGGCTGGCACTGGTCAAGCGTTGATCGAGAGCCTTATCCATGTCAACTTCTAGCACAAAGCGCACACCACCACGTAAATCAAGACCGAGCTTCATCGGTCTAGCACCGATATCACGTAGCCATTGCGGGGTTGTCTGCGCTAAGTTGAGCGCGACCACATAGTCCTCGCCCAAGTTCTGACGCAGTACTTCCTGTGCTTTGAGCTGATCGACCGGGTTATCAAGACGTACCAGCGCGCTGTTGCCCTCAAAGGTGCCGTCATGATTATTCAAACCAGCGTCTTCGAGTAAGCTTTGAGACTGGGTCAAGATACCATCAGACAGCTGCGTACCTGCTGCTGCACTAGTAATCTGTACCGCAGGTTCATCAGGATAGAGGTTAGGAGCAGCATACAGACCGGCAATGATTAGCACGACGGTAATAAGTAAGTATTTCCAAGCGGGATATTGCATAATCACTTCTTTAAGTTGATAAACTATTGGCGACGCAGGCCACAAGTTAGCAGATGGGAAGTTAGTGAGAGCAATGGTTGAGTGCTTATTTAGCAGCCGTCATGATGCACCATTGCGATCATCCGCGATGATAATAAAACGTAAAAAGGTAAAGCGAAAAGTGACCGTAAATCAGATACGGTCACTTTTATAGCGGTTGCTTTTATAGCTATGACAACTATTCATTAATTATTATCAAAGCTATTGACAATAATTAGACGCTTTCGATAGTGCCAGCTGGCAATACTGAAATAACAGAAGCACGCTGTACTTTGATATCTGTATTATTGTTTAAGCTAACGACTGCATAATCGCCTTCTAATGCTTTGATACGACCCATTAGTCCACCAGCAAAGATGATTTCACTACCGACTGTCAACGCATTGACCATAGAACGGTGTTCTTTCGTGCGCTTAGATTGAGGACGGATCACTAAGAAGTAAAAAATTGCAAAAAAAGCAACAGGTAATAAGATTTGACCAAATAGTGATGCAGCACCGGCAGTTTCGGCAGCATGGGCCGCTTGGATAAATAACAACATAATCTCTCTCAGTGAGTCATAGATAATAATAAATTAAACGCATAGTAACAAAAAATCCTAGACTTGGTAACTGTTAATCATAGGCTGAGGATGTTTTTCTTAACGTACTGGCATACTAGCAGTCAATATTTATCACTACAATCTCTTTGGTGTATAAAATAGGGTGTTGTGGAGTGGAGACTGACTTGGAATATCTGAGGGTTAAGTTCATGCAAACTATGCCTAAACAACATCAGAATTATGCAATATGATCAGTATGGTCAAGACAATACTATTAAAAATATCCATTTTGAGCACCCAGTTACATTAAAACAATCCGCTTAAAAATAATCCGCTTAAAAACAAATAGTGACTTATTGTGCATTCACATCATCAGTGCTACTATCAAAAGACAATGATTGCCTGTATTTAGTGCGCGCTGCTATTAGGCTATAATTATATCTAATAGAAGGTATGACAGCAGCATTACTGGAACATTTAGCACGATCCAGTTTTTTATAATAGATGGTTTGCTGTTTGATGTAGTCTGCTAATTATCTTTTTCGATTCCTTTTTTCTCTTTTATGTTTAGGTTACCTAACTTGTCCACCACTTTTATGTTTATACCTCGTTTGTGTCGTCCGCGCGCTTTTAAAGAAGCGTCTGCTAAACCTCCCCCGACACCACGCTATTTACAGCGTCTTAGTCTTACTAAATCAGTCTCTAGGCTGTCGGCACTACTAGCAATGCTGATGTTCTTATTGCCTCATTCCGCTTTTGCAGCGGGGGGCGTAGTAACAGAAAGTCTAGTAGCAGAGCCGACTGCTATGAGTGTGTTATTGTTGATATTTTTTGTGGTTATTGCCATCGGTATCTCATTTGTGTGCTCTTTATCAGAGGCCGCATTACTGAGCATGACACCATCCTATATTGCGGATGTTCAAGAACGCAATCCAAAAAAAGCAAATATGCTAAGACGCTTAAAGGTCGATAATATCGATCAGTCGTTGGCCGCTATTTTAACCTTGAATACAGTGGCTCATACATTAGGTTCTATCGGAGCGGGTGCTCAGGCTACGATCGTGTTTGGTAGTGCTTGGTTTGGGCTATTTTCTGCCATTATGACGTTGGCTATTTTGTTTTTATCTGAAATTATCCCAAAGACACTTGGAACGGTATATTGGCGTCAGTTAAGTGGTATGGTCGCTTACTTTGTGCGCGGTATCATTTTGCTGCTTTATCCGCTTATTTGGATTTCGGAGCGGCTAACGAAACTGCTGGTACGTGGCAAAGAACCACAAGCATTTAGCCGTCGTGAGTTTGCTGCGCTTGCTAGTATCGGTGAAGAGTCTGGACAGATCGACCCACTAGAATCTCGAATTATTCGCAATTTACTCGCATTTGGTGCTATTAAAGTCGAAGATATCATGACGCCGCGTTCGGTGATGTTGGCGTTTGAAGAAAACAAAACCGTGGCTGAATTGCTGGTTGATCGTCCTAAACTGACGTTTTCACGATTGCCGATTTATGATGGTGACTTGGACAATATTACCGGCTTTGTCTTAAAAACAGATATGTTGTTGGCGAAAGTCAATCATGCGATGCATAAGCCGTTGACCCAATTTAAACGCGACATTACCTTTGTATTTTCAAAGATGAAGTTGTTTGATTTATTGGAGCTCATGCTAAAAAATCGTATTCATATCGCTATTACCGTGGGTGAGTACGGTGAAGTAAAAGGCTTGGTCACCTTAGAAGACGTGTTTGAAACGTTATTGGGTCTTGAGATTGTAGATGAGATAGACCGCGTTGAAGACATGCAGGCGTTAGCACGGCAAATGATGGACAGACGCGTAGAGCGTTTGGGCATGAAACTGAGCGATGATGAGCAATATGAAAACAGTAATACAGAGAGTAAGTTATAGCGTCGTCATTGATGCGCCATACATTGGGCTTCTGAGTCATAACAGTGCAGTTGACGTATGGTCAGTGCTTTAGAGCAATAAGTGCTATAGGGCAATAAAGGTGTAAGGCGTTCATAGTAAAATGATATTCGCAAGAATTACACAGGGTGTCACATGGCTGTGAGAATTGAGTGATAGGCTAAAATCACTAACAAAGTATGCTGTTAAAAGTTTTAAGCAAACGCGTTAATAAAGGGTTAGCGTCCAGCGGGGCGTTATATTTATCATATCTTTTTATATTGAACTGACTATAGCTATCTATAATTAAATAGTAAACAGGTGCTATAAACAGGTGCTAAACGTCAATTAATGCCAACGACAACAACGAAAACGGTATCGTTAAGGATTATCATGAAACGACTATGGGGAAAAGGGCTGTTGGCTCTATTGCTAAAAAGTGCTGCCGCAACAGCAGTGGTTGCTGTGGCAAGCACAGTAAGCATCACTGCGCAAGCCGCGACCATGACCGAAGATTTGGTACAAAGCTATGCAGCAGCCATGAAGTCATCAGCTAATAATAAAAGCATCAATCAAGTCGCCGGTCTTGTCTCTGACGATGCGCTGATTTCATTATCAAGAAAAGGTAAGTCTACCAGCTTAGATAAAGATGCTTACTTGAAACTACTGCAAAACAGTTGGAATGATACGTCCAATTATCGTTACGATATTTCTGTAGATAACGTTGTTATCACTGGCAACCAAGCCAAGGCTAATGTTACGACCAATGAAAGCTGGGTAAAAGACAGTCGCAATGTGTCGTTTGTCACTACCTCGCGAGTGACTTTGACGTTGTCTACTGGCAATGCAGTTCTGCTACGCGCTGTATCACAAGTGGCTATTAACTAAGAATTCAGTACCTATAATTAGTGCTTATAATCAGTAGTTATGTCTTAGCGTGCATGTTCAGCGCTGAGCTATAAAAAAGGTGATAATTACTCAAAGTTATATTAG
Source organism: Psychrobacter sp. PAMC 21119 (assembly GCF_000247495.1). Lineage (NCBI taxonomy): Bacteria > Pseudomonadati > Pseudomonadota > Gammaproteobacteria > Moraxellales > Moraxellaceae > Psychrobacter > Psychrobacter sp. PAMC 21119. The sequence continues at coordinate 426,040 of NZ_AHVZ01000011.1, forward strand.
TTACCAGTTCGAACGTGCAATTTTTATATACATTTAGCATGTCGTCGTAACTTTTAGAGTATTGGCTGATTATTATCTTTTATATTAGGCTAGTCTTTGCTTAACATTGCATACTATACTAGCCATCAATATTATCTTATCAATTCTTGTCGTTAGGAAACTTCCAATACCATGTCTACTGTGCTCTCAAACTCTCGCTCATTTATTGCCTTACCATTGACGCTTGCGGTAACGACTTTACTTATCAGTGCTTGTAGTAATACGTCAGCGGTAAAAAATAAGGGCATGACCAACAGCTCAGCTGTGGTTACCAAACGTCCTGCCAATCAAGTCGCTAACCCAAGCACTAATGCTGATTATTCAACGGCATTTTTGGATGCTGAAAGCTTAGATGAGCTGGCGGATTTGCTAGAAGCGACTGACATGACGATGGTTGAAGGCAATAAACTTGCTATTCAACAATACGGGGACTTATGGAATCGCCTACGTGCGGGCTATCGCATGAATGGTGGTCAGCCTGTTTATAATCAGCGTATCGAAGGGCAGAAGGGTTGGTTTACCAGTAGACAGGACTATCTAAATCGCTTAACGGCGCGTGCCAGTCGCTATCTATACCATACCGTACGAGAAGCTGAGCGTCGTAATATTCCCACTGAGCTTGCGTTACTGCCCGTGATTGAGAGCTCCTATGATCCAAGTGGTACCAGTAGTGCTGCTGCGGCAGGTCTATGGCAGTTCATTCCAAGTACGGGTCGTATCTATGGTCTAAATCAAAGCAGTAGTTATGATGGTCGCCGTGATGTCATCGAATCAACGCGCGCTGCTTATGACTTTTTGACAGCTCTACATAATCAATTTGGTAGTTGGGAGCTGGCATTAGCCGCTTACAATGCTGGCCCTGGTCGTGTGCAAAAAGCAATCGATGCCAATGCGGCTCGCGGTTTACCAACTGACTATTGGTCACTCAGATTACCGACTGAGACCATGAACTATGTACCGCGCTTTTTGGCAGTGGCTGAAATTGTGGCCAAACCTGAGCAATATGGCGTTTATCTACCCGCTATCGCCAACCGCCAGCATTTCCGTAGTGTGCCAGTGAACTATGGTGTTAGCTTAGCCGAAGTGTCACAAGTGACAGGCGTTAGTTATGATGAACTAGAAAGGCTGAATACCGCCCTGACGTCAGCCCGTGTTGATTCTTCAGGCCCGCAGCGTATTATCATTCCAAATGATGTGAGTCTCAATACTGACGCAAAATTAAGCTCGTTAAGAGGCAACGGTAGTAGCAATGTCATCGCTACCAGCAACACGAATCCTAATGCACCAACGACACCAAGCTACAATAGCAAGCCCTATACCGGCACATCATTGCCCTCTACAGGCAGTGCGCTTGCGGATTATGCGGCGAGCGCCAGTGTGCCTCAGCAAACGACCAGCTATATTTCACCATCAATCACGCCGACGAGCAGCTCTGTCTATAGTAACAATGCTGTACGTACTGAGCCGCCTTTGACCACGGCAGAAACCAACAAAATCAATGCAGAGCTTAAAAGCAGCAATAGTCTACCAACCACTTCTGCACAGATCACCCAAAACAACACTATCGTCCAAGAGCCACCGCTAAGCAAAGAAGAGCGCGACTTTATTGCCAATCAAATTCGAAGCAATACCGCTGAGACCAACGTCATCAATGCGGATGGTAATATCAATCTTTCCGCAGTACAGACACAGCAGTCTATTCTAGAAGCACGCGGTGAAGAGAAAAAGCTGAGTTTTCCAAAGACATCAGTCAGTAAGCCAAAACCACAAGGCACACGTACCACTTATACGGTAAAACGTGGTGATACTTTATCAAATATCGCCAGTCGCGCTGATGTTAGCTGGCGTGATATCGCTGAATGGAACCAAATAGATGCTAGCGCTAAGCTATTGTCTGGCAGTACGTTATACTTGTATAGTGCCAAAACTATTGAGCCATTAAGCAGCAGTAGTGCCACCGTAGCAAGCCAGCCCGAGAGTTATGTGGTACAAGGTGGCGACACCCTAATTGGTACGGCCAACCGCTTTGGTTTGTCTGTGACACAGTTAGCAAGTTACAATAACTTAAGCAGCCGTGCTGACTTACTTAGAGGTCAAAAGTTGTGGTTGATACCGGGTAAGGTGACCGCTCCAGCAAGCACACCTGCTGCGCCATCGACTAAACCAAGTAAGTCGTCGACTGCGACCAAAAACTATAAAGTGAAAGCAGGTGATGGGCTAATTGCCTTAGCACGCCAATTTAACATCTCAACTGAAACCTTGGCGAGCCTTAATAACATTGGCACGACTGATTCATTGTATGTGGGTCAGACACTGAAAGTACCGGCCAGCGTTGACTTTAATTCTACTAGTAACAGCACTAGTGCCAGTAGTTCGACGAGTAGCGCAAGCTCTTCAGTATCAACGACCAACTATAAAGTAAAATCAGGTGATACCTTGATTGGTATTGCGAATAGTGTGGGGGTCAGTGCGGCAGAGTTGGCTGCGGTCAATAGCAGTTTTGATGCTAAGGCACGTCTACAACGCGGTCAAACGATTAAAGTCCCAGCGTCTAAAGAGTTGGTTGATCGTCAGTTGAATGATAAGTCGGTCAGTTATAAAGTGAAATCAGGGGATACCTTAACGGGTGTCGCTCAACGTTACAATATCGGCCTGGGTGATTTGGCAGCAGCCAATAATTTAAAAACCAACTCCAATTTGATATTGGGTCGCACCATTACCATTCCTGCTAGCGGTAGCGCTCCTGTTACTTCTACTAGCAGCAATCAAAGCAGTAGCAGTTCTGCCAGTAGTACGGCTAGTACAGCAAGCAATAATGGTAAAAAACTGGGCGACACTGAGAGCTATAAAGTGAAATCAGGCGATGGTTTAATCGCGCTGGCGCGTCAGTTTGGCGTTTCAGTCGAAGATTTGGCAGCGACCAATGATCTTGCGACCAATGCTCAGCTACAACGTGGACAAACCATCAAAGTGCCTAAAGTAACAGTCAGCTATACGGTTGGTACAGGGGATAGCTTGATTGGTTTGGCTCGTAAATATGGCGTATCAACGCAAGAGCTGGCTGATATGAATAAAATAAAAGCCGACACGATGCTACAGCGCGGTCAGCGTTTGACTGTCCCCAACCGTTGATTTTAAAGAAGCTCTAACCAAAAAAGCTGCTCTATATAAGAGCAGCTTTTTTTTGTCTATTTTAGGGTGGGGCAATGAACATAAATGGTTCAGGGATAAAACTATTGCTCAAGTTGTGCCATGACGTCAGCAGAGAAATTCACATTGCTATAAACTTCTTGTACGTCATCGATGTCTTCTAACATATCAATCATTTTCATAACTTTTTCGGCATCATCCACATTGTCTATCTCAGCAGTGGTTGAGGGTGACATGGTCACTTCTGCATTGTCAGAGATGAGACCTGCAGCATTAAGCGCATCTTTGACTTGACCGAAAGTTTCCCATTCGGTGATGACCAGCAAGCTGTCACCATCATTTTCGATATCAAGCGCACCAGCATCTAGGGCGACCAACATCACTTCGTCTTCTAAGCTTGTATCATTAAAAGTGATTTCACCGCGCTTAGTAAACAGATAGGCCACTGAGCCTGAGGTGCCAAGATTACCCTCATGTTTGGTAAACGCGTGGCGTACTTCGCTGACGGTACGGTTGAGGTTGTCAGTCATGGTTTCGACCAGCACCGCCACACCGCCAACGCCATAGCCTTCGTAGCTGACTTCCTCCATGTTTTCGTTATCACCGCCGCCCGTACCGCGATCGACAGCACGGTTGATCGTGTCGCGGGTCATATTGACTGATAATGCTTTTTCAATAACGGCACGCAAGCGTGGGTTTTTGTCAGGGTCGGGGTCACCTTGCTTGGCAGCAGAAACAATTTCACGAATAATCTTGGTAAATACTTTACCTTTTACCGCATCTTGACGGGCTTTACGGTGTTTAATATTTGCCCATTTTGAATGGCCTGCCATATGACATCCTTAAATTTTTACGTGGTATTTATGGTGTGAATGAAAAGAGTATAAATAACGGTCTTTGACACTTAACGAGCTATTTTTATTATATGATTGACCTGTTTTTCTAAGGTAATTGGCTTACTTACAAGTTAACAATTTGTATGTCGTTCGCAGTGCTTTTTTGCTACACTATTATTCTTTGTATTATGGCTACCTATATAACTATCTATCAAACCTGATAATAGCTATTGGTACTCATAAGCTGTCGCGTATTATAAACCACTTTTGCGCATTTTGACCAATCTTAGCTTGTTCCTGCTAGCCTAAATCGTTCGGTTTTTTAAAACCATTGATCTTGTGACTCTATTGACTCTATGAAGCAACCAAATAACGAAGCTATTACTCACTTGCGTAACCGCATTCATATTATTGTCGAAGGCACAGATACCCGTATGGGTAAGCTTTTCGATGTCGTATTATTGATAGCGATTTTGACCAGTGTTGGTGTTGTGATGCTGGATAGTGTGTTATATATGCGTTTGCAATATGGTACGCTGTTTTTTTATGCGGAATGGTTTTTTACCATTTTATTTACTATTGAGTATGCTTTGCGCTGGTTTTCAGCACCCAATCGTTTTCGTTATGCCTTTAGTTTTTTTGGGATAGTAGATTTATTATCCGTTTTACCCAGTTATTTAAGTCTATTGTTTGTGGGCGTACAGTACTTATTGGTCATACGTATTTTACGTATTTTGCGCATCTTTCGCGTACTTAAGCTTAAAGCCTATATGCAACAAGCGGGCTTCTTGGCCTCGGCACTTAGAACCAGTCAGCAAAAAATCACTGTGTTTTTCTTATCACTGGTTTTGTTGGTAACGATTTTTGGCTCGATTATTTATGTGGTAGAAGGTCCCGAAAACGGCTTTACCAGTATTCCGCTTTCTATCTATTGGGCGGTCGTTACCATGACCACGGTCGGTTACGGTGACATGTCACCTAAAACACCGTTAGGTCAAGCGATTGCGAGCATGGTCATGATTACGGGTTATTCGATCATTGCGGTACCAACGGGTATTTTTACCTCTGAGCTGGCTCGGAATATGCGCCCACAACTCAATCCGATCACCTGCCCGAATTGCGGAAAATTTGGCCATGCAGTCAGTGCCACTTTTTGTGATCGCTGCGGCCATGCATTGCACGTGTAATGCACACTCGTTTTTCTAATTAGGTCAACTAATTGGTTATATATTGAGCGACCAGCGGTGACAGATCGATCTCGACACCCAAATTGACTAAGTTCCAATATTGTCCTGATACGGTGCGATCCAGCATCATTGTAGTGGCTGAAGGTTGAAATTGCCCAAAGTATTTTAATGAGGTGCGCATTTGGCTAATTGCTTCGTGATGAACTTGGCTGCTGCCAAAATCAAAAGCCCCTTCTTGATAAGGTGCAATGGAGAGCGGCTTCATCCCAATAGTCAGCCACTTTTCATAAAACTCACCGGGTATATTTTTATCATCTTTGCGGCGAATATCTAGAGCGATTAAATCTTGCTCGAGTGCGGTGACATCGCCTTTGACGGCATGTTGCGCAAAGCGGCGAAACAATTGAACCTCACTATGGCTATAGCTGCGAATGCCACCAAAGTCGTAAGCCACGACACTGCCGTCATGACGAAACGCAAAGTTACCGGGGTGGGGATCACAGTGCATGCGGTATAAGCCAAACAGTTGGCCGGCAGTGAAATGAAATAGACGCTCAGCGATTTTCTGTTTAATCTCATTATTCCACGTTGCGGCGACGGTTAGCGTTTCCCCCATCTCTTCCGTCAACGTCAAAATTCGCCTAGTAGAATGGCTATTGACGACTTTAGGGATAATAAGCCCTTCGTCCTCAGCATGAAAAGCACCAAAGACTTGTAGGTTGTGGGCTTCTTTGACATAGTCCAATTCATCGTGCAAGCTTTGGCGAATCTCGTTAAAGAGTTGCTCTTGTAATTGCTTGCTCATGTTTAGAACGCCAGCGATTTTCAGTGCCATACGGACTTGCTTGAGATCGCTATCACAGTTTTCATCCACGTCGGGGTACTGTACTTTGACGACGACTTTTTGCCCAGAAGGTAAAATAGCCTTGTGCACTTGTCCAATGGAAGCGGCGGCAAATGGTGTTTTTTCAAACATGGTAAATAGCTGATCAACAGGGGCTTTGAGCTCACGTTCGATTTGTGCCCGTATTTGCGCATAAGGCATGGGCGGTGCATCTTTTTGCAACTTCTCTAAAGCAGTCGCCACTTCAGGGGGAAACACGTCTTTATATTGTGAGGCGATTTGTCCCACTTTCATCACCGCACCTTTCATCTCACCAAGCGTTTCCGCTATTTGAATACCCACATCTTGCATCAAGTCTGAGCGTGCCTGCAGACGTTTTTCTTCGTCACTTGAGAGGTGCCTTAATGAGTTTTTAGCTGCTTTTCCAGCAATACTGGCTGTCATACCAGCCAGTTTCATAAAGCGTTTTCCGGACGATTTTGCCATTCATATCACCATGCAGGGGTTTATTTATCAAACCATAATTTTATTATTTTGAGTAAGCAATTGCTGTTTGACTCGTGTGCTAAAGATAAGGTTGTCTTGCGCGAATGAGTTTTTTCTTTCTGTATGACTTGCTCAATATACTTGACCAACTTTACTATAAATATCCACTATAAAGCATTAATCGGTCAGGTTTATCGCATACATATTAGTCAGCCAATAATCCAATGCCATCTGATAGCCCCTATGTCCTAAGCCACAAATGACACCTGTTGCAATATCGCTTAGATAAGAATGCTGCCGAAAGGCTTCACGGGCGTGCACGTTAGATAGATGCACCTCAATAAAAGGTTTCTGTGTGGCCAATAATGCATCGCGTAGGGCAACCGAAGTGTGAGTAAATGCAGCAGGATTGATAATGATGGCGTCTACTTGTGCGGCTCTATCTGCCAGCAATCCGTGATGCTGAATATCATCAACGAGCTTACCTTCGTGATTTGATTGTATGCAAATCAGCTTAACACCATAATTGGCCGCGCGGTCAATTAAGTGCTGCTCAATATCAGCCAGCGTCGTATGACCATAAATATCCGGCTCACGCTTGCCCAGTAAATTGAGATTGACCCCGTTAACCAATAATAATTTATGGGTTAACATTATTTCTGTTGATTGACTAGCAGGTTCTAATGTCGCTGCTGACTGAGAAGAGGTCGTCATAATGCTCTCTATCGATATTAGATGGTATGGATAATTGATAAGTTATTAATCAGTAGTAGGGTTCAAAAATCAAGAAATGACGCGCTAAAACCAATCTTATTTCATTATGATAACAGCTTGCTAGTAGGGTTATAAAAAAATTACATGAAAAATCAATCTAAGTTTTAAAAACCATACTAAAAGTCTTTATGTTGCTAAAAACCCGTGCTATGATATTTTTTAAGCAATCTATATTACGAATTTGTTACTAGTGCTCTAATATCATCAATGCGAGCTTATATATAAGCTGTCTAACGTAAGTTATAGTGAATATAAAAGCTATCTTGGTATTAGTAAAAGGTAATGGCGAAACACTGCAATCTACATGGTTCAGCTAAATATATATTCAGAAGATAGTGTTTAACGTAGTAAGGTTTAATTCTGATTTCACAATCTTAGACCCCGTTTATATGCAATGTTGCAAAGGAATTTGGGGCTAAGCGACTTTTTTAGGAAGTAAATTATGTCAGCTCGTGAGCAAGGTATCGTTAAGTGGTTTAATGACTCAAAAGGCTTTGGTTTCATTCAACGTGATAGCGGAGAAGATATTTTTGTCCATTTTCGTGCGATCCAAGGTGATGGTTATCGCTCTCTAAAAGATGGCGAAAAAGTTGAATTCAGCGTTGTCGAAGGTGATAAAGGCCTTCAAGCTGAAGAAGTCAGAAAAACAGAAGAGTAGTCGAGACAGTCATTAGCGCAGTTTAGTTGCAATGTCTGGATAAACTACTGATATACTACTGAGTCAAGCCCGTCTTATCTTACCTATGTTGATTTTAATTCATTATTATGGGTGAGGGTAGGCGTCGGGTTTGGCTTTTTTTATGCTTACCAATGCATGATTTTTATCGTTATTGGTAGCGATATACAGCGAGGCTAAGGCTTAGCATAAGCTTGTCACTAATTAAAAATACAAGCAATTCATACAAAAGGATGATTTTTTGAGTAACTTCACAACGTTTACTGATTTACCACTCTCTGCACCGACCTTACGCGCGGTAAGTGATTTAGGTTTTACTGAATTGACCCCTATTCAAGCGCAGATATTACCGCACACCTTGGCAAATCAAGATGCTATCGGACAGGCACAAACGGGTACTGGTAAGACGGCAACGTTTTTGTTAACTATTATGGAAGCATTACTCAAGCGTCCTTTTACCAATGATGAAGAGCGCTATCTAGGTGAGCCACGTGCAGTGATCATGGCACCGACCCGTGAGCTTGCACAGCAGATATTTGACGATTGTATTGCTCTGACCAAATATACTTCGCTACACAGTGTTTGTATTATGGGTGGCACAAATTATGAAACCCAGCAGCACGAGCTTGACCGTCAATATGTTGATATTTTAGTGGCGACACCTGGTCGTCTGATTGATCTGGCCAATAAAGGCATGGTCTATTTGGATCGAGTAGAAGTGCTGGTACTAGATGAAGCAGATCGCATGCTGGATATGGGTTTTATTCCAGATATCAAGCGCTTGGTCGGTCGGATGCCTTCTAACACCGATCGCCAAAGTTTATTATTCTCTGCCACTTTCAACCAAGATGTGATGAACTTGGCGTATCGTTGGTTACATGAGCCGCAATTTGTTGAAATTGAGCCTGAGCATAAAACCAGTGAATTGGTCGATCAACACTTTTATCTATTAACAGAAGATCAAAAATTAGAAGCTTTGCAGCGTATTATCAGTGATGCCGCTGTCGATAAAGTCATTGTCTTTGCCAATCGCAAAGACCAAGTGAAGCGCCTCTATCACAATTTGCGTCAAGGACACAAAATCGTGATGTTGTCAGGCGATGTCATTCAGCAAAAACGCGAAAAATACTTGCAGCGTTTTAAAGATGGTCATGCTTCTATTTTGGTCGCCACCGATGTCGCAGGGCGTGGTATTCATGTGGATGATATTAGCCACGTGGTCAATTATACCTTACCTGATCAGCCAGATGACTACGTACACCGCATTGGTCGTACGGGTCGTGCTGGACAGACTGGTATCAGTATTAGCTTCGTTAGCGAAGATGATGCTTTTAACTTGCCTGCATTAGAGAAGCACTTAGATACCAAGTTTACGCTTGAGCAATGGCAGGAGTAATTGACCTAACTTAGGTTTTATCTTGATATAGTCAGTTCAATATAAAAAAGAGACAGCGTGACTGATATAAATTTTTTGTAGCCTCTGTCTGCGTAGACACAGCAAGCAAGAAAAATTTGTACCAGTCACGCATTTTATAATGTCGTGTATCTATTTTATTTAGTATCGAGGTGTAATGGACAAAATTCATGCTAGAAATTAGAAGGTAGTCGCTAATGGACATAATTCATGCTATTTGAGTGTCTTTGACTCTAAAAAGTCTTTAATAAACCGTAACTTACGATACTCATTTAGCCCATGATGACTGTGTAATTGTCGCTTGAGCTCACTGAATAACCCTTCGAGAGAATTAGTAGTATTTGGTAGGTCTAAATGCCCATATTCTTGATAAGTAAATAACCAATCGCTATTGGTTCTTAAACTACGATAAGCACTTCTAAGACGCTTGTGGGTGTACCACGTTCTGCCGGTATCCTCATTGGTACTACGCTCATTAAGATAGGCTTCATGAGTCAAATACCAGTGATCTAAGCGCTTTACAAACGCATCTTTATCAAGCTGTTTTATTTCTAAAGTAAGTCGTCTAAGCTCGATACTGGCACTATTCTTAGGGCGACGAGTTAAATAGCGGGTCACTATTTGCACTTGATGAAACTGGCACATCTGGCAAGGGGTGCGGGTGAATCTGAGACTGCCAAGGCACACAGGGGATAGG